>JAPKYK010000002.1 GCA_026394395.1 Methanomassiliicoccales archaeon | reverse complement strand
GTTCGATGGCCTTCTGAAGGTCGGACATGTTCAGAACCGTGGTAACGAGGCCCTTCTCGGCCAACTTTAGACAAAGATGGACCTGATGATCGTTCAAGGCCTCTCCGAACTTCACAGTCCGGGGGACAGCTACGACCCGCTTTCCCTCCAGGAGGGCTTCCATAAGGGTTGACCCGCCATGCGTGATAACCAGGTCGGCCTTTTGTATATGGCCCTGAGCTTCGGTTCGGCTACAAAAGCCGAAGGCACGGATGCCATCTGGAGGTTCGTTAATCCCGACCTGAGCCGTTATTTTCTCCTTTAGGTCCGGAGACAAGGACCGGAGGCCGTCCATCAAGCGTTTGAAATTGTAGTCCGTCGTTCCGACGGTCACATAGATCATAGGAGACCACCCAGATATTTCGCTTTCTTTCCGAATTTAGGCAGGAGATCTTCCCATTGCACTATAAAATGGTCAGCGAAAAAGTACAGCACACGACCTGCCATCGAAGGGTCCTGGACCCTCGTCCATGTCTCGATATAAATGGTCCTTATGCCGAGCGTGTTAGCCAATACTAGGGCGGGGATCGCGATCTCGCCCGACCCCGTACTGATCACCACATCTGGCCTTTCTTTTATCAACTGGTAAATCAGCCGGGGGATGTTCACCAGCCCGTTAAGCGCTGATTTAAAAGCGAAATTGCCAGAGAATGAGACCTTTTTAAGGCGCACTATTGGTACGATGGAATCCGCCAGCTCAGGGCTGTCGAATGTTATCATCTTGACATCGTCGTAATGTGGGTATATTGTTTTGACGAGCATCATCGCCTCATTGAAATGTCCTCCGAACGTGGCGTAAAAAAACAATTTCATGTGATCAGGGCGCTCCAGCCGGTCCATCCTGATTATCTTGAATACCTAATGAATTCTTCTCTCGTGCTCATATAATCGGACGGTAAGGGACCCGTTGATAAGGTATCATCGCTACTGGTTCTTTTTTCCTATTGTGTTCTGGATATTGCTCATCAACACGGTCAAGGAGTTCAATATCATGGCATCGAACAACAGGAAGAGCCCTAAGAAGAATATCGTGATGGCGGCGGTAGCCTGGGTCACGAGGGTCCATCCGAAGAGCACCTTCACCTCCGCAAATGTGGCGAGAGCAATGGTGCCTCCTAATATGAAAAGGGCGGCCCCGGGGATGCCGAAGACGATCAATGGCCTTCTGTACCCAATGATAGTGAATATGCGGCTAAGGACCGCGTATCCGTGCCTGAAAGGTTTTTGTTTATGGCCGGCTGGTACGTCATACCTGACGGTGATCGGTACCTCGACGATCCTCAAACCGATTTGAGAGAGGTGCATGATCATGTCCGATTCGATGTTGTATCTCTCGGAATCGATCTCCATGTTGTTCAGAGCGGTAGGCGATAAGGCCCGATAGCCAGACTGGGTGTCAGTGATCTTGTCCTTGGACCCCACGTTGGTCACTTGGTTGAGGATCTTTTGCCCGACCACTCTGTGCCGGGGTATGTCCGCATCTTTTTCGCCGATGAACCTGGACCCAATGACCAGATCGGCCTCTCCGGCCAAAATAGGGGCGGCCACGTTGGGGATGAGCGCGGGGTCCATCTGACCGTCTCCGTCGATCATCACTACACATTTGGGGGAAAGCTCACGGCACCTCTGGAAACCGACCATTAGCGCGGCGGCCTTGCCTTGATTGATCTCCTGACGTATGACCTCGGCACCGGCTAACTTGGCCAATTCGGAGGTCCGGTCCGGTGAGCCGTCATCGACCACGATGACCTTGCTCGCATGTTGCAAGGATAGTGTGACCACCATCGAGATGGTTAGTTCTTCCTTGTAGGCGGGAATAAGAACGATCAGTTCGGATCGGTCGTCGCTCATATTGAGATTGGAAACTGCTGGACGACTAATAAGGATATTGTATGATTTACGGAGGCACGCTCAAGTTCAGATTCAAGTAATTTATCTCATTGTTGACGCACATGACTATTCTCCAACTTGCTTCGGTCTTGGAGTAGTCGGTGGTGGTGTTCGGAGGTGAAGGCCCGGGGATGGGTTCGGCGCCATTCTTGAAGAGCATCAGGAATAGCTGATATTGACCGGAAACCCCGGGTGATATGATAATCTCCTTTTCGAACTGGGCCGACCAGGGATCATTTACATTGTACTCTTGGCTCTCCAGGACCACCGAGAACGAATCGACGAAATACATCTGGGTGACGTTGACGGCCTGATCGATATATGTATAATTGACGAGCCATATCTCGACCGTGTAATTTACAGCTTGGCCTTCCCTATTGGCTATACCAACAATGATCGATGTATTGTTTCCAAGCCCCACGCTGGTGGGATAATCATAAGCATTTCCATTCTCATTTAGCACGTAGAACTCTGTGAATCCTTCTTCATCTTGGTTGAGGAGCATGGCGAATGATGCCGTCAAAATTATCGCCATAACCGCCATGGCCATCAATACGATGAAACGCTCCCTTTTTGAAATTACCTTGAACTCATGGAGAATGCCTGAATTTCTCTCCTGACCTTCGTGGTTGTCAATCACCTTAGCCTTGAAAAAATAATCGACCAGTAATAATACGCAGGACAATGGTGCAAGCAGGAGAACTGTTGAGGTAACCCAGTCCATCTGCAAAATTAATTGACCAGATGGAATAACGATGAACGAAAGTACCGCACTAATCAATACGGTCAAGATACTCCGTTCCCAGATATCCAGCTTATTCTCCCGACCCGTTAAACGTAAAATCGCGGTCCCAGGAACGATGATGAATAGGACGGCTGCGAACTCAGAAAGGATACCATTGTTATCAACAAGATATGCCATAATTAGCAAGACCACCAGGCCCCATGGGAAATAGTGGATGCTGAGCCTTGTTGAACGTCCTTGCCCCATTACCCATTAGAGAACGCATGTCGTATATATCCCTTATCCAGTTGTGGGAAATTGACCGACATGTGATATAACATATATACATGGAGGCGAATTGTCCAAAAGACGGTTTATCCCGTTGAATGATCTTACCTGGATGACATAAATGATGGTAGACGAGGACGATTGCAAAGCGGGATTTAAATTCATCAATGATTGGCCTTTGCGCCGATTTGAGATACTAGGTTATTCGACCGTTGTCGCCTTGCTGTTATTCGCCCTCGCTAGAATGATATTCACTGGAGATTGGGACAATTGTACTTTGGGATTCCTGATCATACCCCTGGTGATTTTCGTTCCCGGGGCTGCGATACTTAGAATAATGCACATCCATGGCCTCGGGTTCTCCAAATCTGCAATATATAGCTTGGGCCTGGGATTGATGTTGCTGATGGTGACCGGAGGATTGCTGAATTCCTTACATTATTTGACATCCATCAAATCACCCTTCACCCTGGAGAACATCAATCTTTTATTTTCATTATTACTCCTTATATTAATGCTGGCGACATCGAGACGCGATAAGGAATTTGTATACGAGCATGGAAAGGCGTACTTTGATATTCGAACAATTCTAACGATGGCATTCGCCATTCTTCTACCAATAGTGGTAATCATTGGAACGACCGTGGCTGGATACGATGGTGACCGCTCGATCTTATATTACGTACTTGTAGCTGTTTGCGCAACTCCCTTAATCACCTTGAGCCGGAACGCTAAGAGCTATGAATTGCTGGTGTTCAGCCTATCGCTTTCTCTTATGCTCCACAGGGGATTGATGACCAATTATCTGATGGGTTATGATGTCTTTTCGGAATTTTATTCCGCTGCCATTAGCACTAACCAAGGTTTCTGGGACGTGTTCTACAGGTTTGGCGCCAATACCGCCATGAGTATGACCACATTGGCCCCGATGCTAACCAACCTCACCTCTATCCAGACCCTGGAATTATTGAAGATGGTCTATCCCTTCTTCTTTTCTTTTACTGGTCTAGCTGTTTATAAAGCGGTTCAGGGACAGCTGGGTTCCAGACCGGCTTTGGCCGCCTCTCTACTGTTCATTGGTTACAATGCGTTTTACGGGCTCATGATGCAACTGACCAAACAACAGATAGCTGAGGTGTTCCTCCTGATGTTTTTCCTATCTGTAATTGACCAAGGACTTATCAGGAGGGACAGGCGCATATTTGCCATCATATCCTTGTTCGGGATAGTGGTGTCCCATTACGCCTTGGCCTATATAGCCATAGGTCTGGTGGTCGGACTAGTCGCATTGAACACATTGTGGCACATAGTATCGAAATTGTCGGAACTCCGGGGTCCGGAAAAAAAACCAGTACATCGTTGGTTCATCGATGTAATCAAGACGTGGTTTGTGGACCAAAGAAAATCTCAAACGGTATCCATCGACATGGCCATAGCGTTCTTGGCTATTTTCTTCATTTGGTTTAGCGTTACTGCCTCGGGTTTGATGCTGCAATACGGGGAGAATGTAAATTCATATGTGGGTCCTGCTTCGAGCGGGAACCTATTACTCTATCAAATGGATACCTGGGAATACGTTCTCATCGATTACGGGGATGCGTTGCACAACGTAGAGAAATACCTGGTCGTTTTCTCAATGGCCATTTGCATCATTGGCGTAGCTTATGCTATTGTCCGGTTCAATAGGATGAACGATAATAAGATCAGCAGGGATTTTGTTTTGTTCGGCGCGTTGGGCTCACTGATAATAATCGGCTGTTTTACCATACCCCGCCTGTCGTACTCCTTCTATTTCGCCCGGTTCTTCCAGGTGGCCTACATATTTCTGTCGGGATTCCTTATCCTTGGCCTATATGCTGTTGTGTCGTTCTTCCGGGGTAAGCACCTTGGTGACATTAGCATCGTCTCGAGGCTCGCTAGTGACGGAATCGTAAAAAAGGCCGGGGCGATCTTTCTTATCACATTTTTACTCTTCAATACTGGGACTATTTACTATGCGACTGGTCATTATACCAACTCATTCGCCCTCAACCCAAATACCAGTTGGTCCGTATACTCAGATTCTGACGTACTATCAGCCAAATGGGTCAGTGATGTAGATCATCGGGGCAACTATCCAGTGACAGCTGATTGGCATAGATTTCCCATCTTCGCTGGTGAAGGAACCAATATTAAAATTCTCAGGTATCAGTGGACGGAAAATCAAACAGATGCCCTACTATACCTATCCAGTTGGAATGTAAAAAATGGTTGGGCGATATCTACAAATTATAATGGAAGTTCTCGTCAATCCTACACTCCAATTGAAAATATTTTGAGCCAAACGGAAGGACGGAACGAGGTCGTCTATTCCACTGGAGGACAGGCGATGATTGTCTATATTCCTCATTCGGAAGTGAAAACCAACCCGGTGGGCCCTCCGTTCAATACCTATGAAGATACCCCTATCTACGTACTATCAGGGACTTTGGTTGTGTCGCTTGCTGCCATTGCCATAACGTTAATGATCAGAAGGTTGCGGTGAGACCCTTGAGCTCATCATTTTCTAAGCCGATTTTTATATGTCTATGCGGTGTATTATAGCTAAAAGGCTCGAATGGCATCAGGATGAAGGGAGGGCAGTTTGAAGGATGGGCGCGCAGGACATCATTCGCGAAAATGTTCGATCCTTGGGACTTATCCGTTCCCTGACCAAATCTGACTTCCGCACCCGCTACGTCGGCTCCTATTACGGCCTGCTCTGGGAGATATTGCAGCCCCTGAGCCTGATCTTCCTCTTCTGGTTCGTCTTCGAGTTCGCTCTCGGCATAACCACTGTCGAGGGTGTGCCGTTCGTCCTATGGTTCATTATCGGCCTCATTCCTTGGTTCTTCTTCTCTGACGCCTGGTCCAATGCCACTAATGCTCTCACTCAGTATTCGTTCTTAGTCAAGAAGATGGTCTTCAAGGTTGAGATCCTACCTACAGTCAAGATCATTTCCTCGCTCCTCACCAGCATCATCTTCCACGTTATCTTAGTGATTTTCCTGGTCATTTATGGAGAGGGTGCGCATCTTTCTTCCCTTGGCGTGCTATACTACCTATTTTGCACATTCATACTTGTCTGGGGGCTTAGCTTCCTCACATCATCCATCGTGGTGTTCTTCAAGGACATGCGGCAGATGCTTACTATCATCCTGCAGTTCGGAATCTATCTCACGCCGATACTGTGGTCGCAGAACGCTATACCGGAAGAGTATCACTGGCTCATGCTCATCAACCCCATGGCCTACGTGGTCGACGGCTATCGAACCTCGATCTTAGGCGAGTTCACCTTGGACCCGCTCGCCACCGTTATCTTCTGGGCCATGACCATCGTGTTCCTGATCGCCGGAAGCATAGTCTTCCAAAAGCTGAGGCCGCACCTGGCGGACGTGCTGTGAGGTGAACTGATGGACCACGAGGTTATTTCCATCAAGGGGGTGGGGAAGGTATATCGGCTCTACAAGAAGCAGTCGGACCGGGCCAAGGAGGCCTTGGACCCCCGTCGCCGGAAGTACCACACGGACTTCCACGCCCTGGAAGGTGTGGACCTGGTGGTGCATCAGGGAGAGACCGTTGGGATACTGGGCCGGAACGGTTCTGGCAAGTCCACATTGCTCAAGATATTGACTGGGGTGTCCTACCAGACCTCCGGCGAGGTCGTGGTGAAGGGTAAAGTGGCCGCGCTCCTAGAACTGGGGGCGGGCTTCAATCCGGAGATGACCGGCATGGAGAACATCTTCCTCAATGGGACCATGCAAGGGATGAGCCGTCAGGAGATAGAGAAGCTGGTCCCGGCCATCGTGGAGTTTGCCGACATCGGGGAGTTCATAGACCAACCGGTGAAAACGTACAGCAGCGGCATGTTCGTTCGCCTGGCGTTCGCGCTCGCTATCAACGTCGACCCGGAGGTTCTCATCGTCGACGAGGCGCTGAGCGTGGGCGACATCTACTTCCAGGCCAAGTGCTACCGCAAGTTCGAGGACTTCAAGAAGGCCGGGAAGACCATCCTTTTCGTCACGCACGACATGAACAGCGTGCTGAAGTACTGTGATAGAGCGATGGTTTTACACGAAGGTAAGAAATTGGCCGAGGGTAGCCCGAAAAGTATGGTCGACCTATACAAGAAGGTCGCTGTGAACCTCCATACCCAATCGGATGATGGGGTGGAGATCGAGGAACGATCTACTACGTCTCAGGATGTTCCTTGGAAATCAAGCCTGGTCCTGAACCCCAATAAACTTGATTATGGGGACAGAAAAATGTGCATTGTCGATTTCGGCCTCTTTGATGAAGACGGTGCCATAATCCAGTCCGTAATCAAGCAGAGGGAGTGCACGTTCAAGATGCGCGTCCGTATCAAAGAAGATGTGCAGTCCCCCATTTTCGCTTTGACCATCAAGGATATCAAGGGGAACGAGCTGACCGGAACAAACTCCCAATTTGAGATGCTGGATATACCGCTCTTGCACGAAGGAGAGGAGTATGTGGTATCCTTCCGGCAGACCATGACGCTAGCGGGGGGGCAGTACCTTGTTTCCCTGGGATGCACCCGTTTTGACGAACGGGGCGAGTTTGTTGTGCATCATCGCCTCTATGACATATTCTTTTTTCAAGTGGTTGCATCAAAGTTCGTCGTGGGCTATTTTGACATGGGTATGGAGATGAATATTGAACGGATTGGATAATTGTAAAATAACTTAATATCATTAAAATGTTCTAAATAAGCAATTTGATATCTTTCATATTATTATATGACCGATATTTCTACTCAAGCAATCGATGATGGCAAGGGCTCCTTTTCGGATGAGTTTTATCTCGAGGATGGATCACCATTCCGGATCTCAGGAACTCCGAATGGAGTTATGTTTCCAAGATGGATGCAGGTCGCCCATTGCATCGACAAGCGCCAATCGTTGATCTTGTTGGCTGGCGAAGAATTGGTGATCACAAAGAGCATTAAAGTTAAGAAAGACACGAAATTATATGTCCGATATGGTGCTGGGATACCGAAAATCAGTAGCGATGGTTTGGTCTTAGAAGTGAGCTTCTCTGAGCGATTAGAGAAACGAAAAGATGTGGAGATGATTGCTTCTTTCTCTATTTCCGGTGGTCAGCAGACATCACAATGGAGGGAAGCGCATCTCGATGTATCATTTTTAATGGGTAGGCAAGGATATTTCATTTTTAAATGCCTTCCAGGGCCGAAAAATGATCCGATCGGGGATTGGCTCGCCATCGCCGAACTATGCGTTGCGAGAGTAGAACGGTTATCTTTGATGAAAGCTCGTACCTTTCACGAACAGAGGTCCCGCAATGAAATCGATCATTTTAGTCATGTCTATCGTCACACCATGTATTCTCAAATGCAGGATGAACGGTCGAACATAGCTCAAGGTCAAGCCCGACCAGTTAGAAAATTGCATTGTAGTGAAATCAATGCTGTGCCATATCAGATAGATCGATTAAATCACATCGGACCGCTTTCTCATGAGTCCCCTTACGCCTACGGGTCGCGCTTGCTGGCTGCAAACATCACAGAGTCCGCCCCAGATTTCGTAGGGCGATTGAAATTAAAAGCTGATAATGGTAAGCCACTGAAGGTCCTGTCATTGTGTAGTGGAGCGGCCAGGATAGAAGCAGATTTTGCTTCGCACGTAGGGAATAATGTGGAATGGTCGCTTCTCGATATTAATCCAGATCTACTTTGCATGGCATCGAAACAGTTCGCTCCAACGGTGAGCCTTGATCTCATCGAAGCGGACGCGAATGATTTACAATATTCGGGTGAAAAATGGGACATCATCATTTGTGTCTCTGCGCTCCATCATATTGTTGAACTAGAAAAGCTAATTGAGTTCTGTCATAAAAGTCTGAACGATGATGGTGAGTTCTGGAGCATTGGAGAGTATGTGGGAAGGAATGGCAATCGACTGTGGCCGGAAGCTTTGGACGTAGCGAATGGGATATTTAAAGAGCTGCCAGAAAAATTCAGGTTGAATCGTAATACTGGCACTGTGGATACGGAAATTCCGGACAACGATTACTCAGTGGGTTGTTTTGAAGGGATCCGTAGCGAAGATATCGAGCCTACGTTAGAACGATGGTTCAAGCCATTAGACGTGTTTCGTAGAAATTGCTTCCTGTGGCGTTTACTGAATCTCGCATATAACGACAATTACAATGCCCAGAACCTCGATGACCGTCAGTTGATCGTCCGAATGGTGGAGGCTGAGCTCGATCACTTTAAGAATGGAGGGCGTGGCACTGAGCTTTTTGGGGTCTACAAACCTCGATAAATGAATGGACCGGTTGGTTATCATTTAATAAAACATCCGGATAATAAAAAAGGGCTCTGTCGCTAAACTGATGTTTCTATCAGAAATGATGGTTAGCCAGTTATTCTATATCATTCACTGGTAAGAGCTGTTTATAGAGTTTAGCGTCAAAGCCATAGTATATAAAAGGAAAATGGAAGGTGTTTGACCATCATCGTCTAATTCGTATTCTTACGTTTATACATCATAAGCAATATTAGGGTCAGTATTGCGATAATCGCGACCACTGCCACATAGATCACGATAGGATTGACGCTGGTAGCCTCATCATCCAAAGGGATGGTCACGGACACGCCAACGCTATGAACGCCTTCGCCGTTAACATTGTTGGCTGCGAGCTTGTACCAGTACATCTCTCCCTTGGTCAGGTTGGTATCGTTGTAGACATAAACATAACATGGGACGATGGCTATCAGACTGTAATTGCTGGTGTCTGCGACCGAACGATAGATCGAATAGTTCGCGATGGCGTAGCCCGCGTCGCTGATGGGGGGCCCCCACATTAAGAGGGTATGTCCATCATATGGAACGGCAAAGACTGCGAGAGGTGCGCTGGGAACGATCGGGACGACCTCTCCCATCTCCAGTCCATAAAAGGTTTCCCCAGGCATCGGGAAGTTCGAGGCGGCGTATGCGTGTCCCCGCAATTCCGGGTCGGTCTCCGCGATCCACAGGTCCCCGACCAGTACCGGCGCCACCAGACCGAGGAACGTAATGGTTGTCAGGGACGTACAGGAATGGAACGCCCCGAAACCGATGGTCGTTACGTTACCGGGAACGGTGACCGAGGTCAATGAAGGGCAATATGCGAAGGCCCAGTTCCCGATGGCCGACGTGCTCTCAGGGATCTCCAGCTCGCCAGACGCTCCGCCCGGGCATTGGATCAGGGTCGTTAAATTCTTATCATAAAGCATGCCAAGGGCGCTGGCGAAGGACGGGTTCGATGCATTCACATCGATCCATCTCAGAGATGCGCATTGGACGATGGCATATTCCTCGATGGTCGTCACGTTGCAGGAGATCGTGATGCCGATCAGGAACGGGCAGGTGTTGAACGCTCTCGAACCGACGGAGGTGACGCTTTCAGGGATGACCATCTCGCCAGCCTTTCCGCCCGGGAATTGTATCAGGATTGTCACGTTCTTGTTGTAGAGCACCCCGTCGACGCTAGTAAAGTTCTGATTGGCCGCGTCAACATCTATCGAGTCCATGGCATAGCAATACAGGAACGCTCCCATGCCGATGGTGTTCACGCTGCTCGGGATGAACACCGATACTATGTTGGGGCAGGCGGAGAAAGCACCCTCTCCGATGGTGGTGACATTGCCTGAGATGGTCACAGATGTCAAGGAGTCGTGACCAGAAAAGGAATTATTGCCGATGGTCACGACAGGACATCCTCCGAGCATGTCGGGGATCGTAATGTTGTTTCCCGTGCCGGTATAACCTGTTATGGTGGCCATTCCTTCGTCTATCGTATACGTATAGTCACCTTCTTGGGCTGCATATACCGTATCCCCAGCAATGACGAGGAACGAACCAGACAGTAACATTAATAAGAGCATGACCGAAATGACCCGGGTTACCTTCCTATCTTCCATATGAATATCTCCGCTCGACCTCTTTGCTCATTTCGAATTGAATGAAACGGACTTCATGATGGGCAAATTCAACCTTAATGGTTTTGACGCCAAACTATATCAACAGCTCTTACCAGTGAATGATATAGAATAACTGGCTAACCATCATTTCTGATAGAAACATCAGTTTAGCGTCAGAGCCAAAAAGTATAATCGAACAGGTCGCCTTGATGTATGACGATTTACATCGTTTCATTATTAGTTTCTTTGATCCATGCCCCAGTGATATCATTAAACAGCTCTTTTCTATGCAATTCCAATCTTCCGCTGAGCGGACCCGCCAACCCATTTATTATTTTATTCCAGTTCCCCGGGTTTCAATAAGTATATATCACCATATGAATTCCAACAATACAACTTCAGACCTCCGGGAGTGAAGGTTCTATGAACAATGGACCGAAATTGATCTTGGACCACGTGAGCGACCAGGACCAATATTCTGATGGTGATGTTGAGGAGGACATACTCACCTTGGTGAGATCGGGTAACGATCTCGAAGATGCGATACGCCATGACCAGCGATGGGCTGTACTATATCATCTAGACCAACGACGGAAGAACCTTCTGGAATGGTACCCTTTCTCGAAGGAGGCGTCGTTGCTGGAAATTGGTGCGGGCTGCGGAGCTCTAACTGGCCTGTTCTGTGAAAAAGTTCGTTCGGTGACCGCCGTGGAAATATCTCCGCGACGGGCAAGCATCATAGCAGCCAGGCACAGCACGATGCAGAACCTGACCGTATACGCTGGCAAGTTCGACAACATTGGTGGCTTGAAGGGGTTCGATTACGTCACCCTGATTGGTGTCCTGGAATACGCTGGTATATACCAACGTTCCCCCCAACCCTATCAGGAAATGCTTAAACACGCCATTTCCGCGCTTAAGGACAACGGTACTTTGATCTTGGCCATAGAGAACAAGCTGGGATTGAAATATTGGGCTGGGACACCGGAGGACCACTCTGGCGTACTGTTCCAAGGATTGGAGGGATATCCTGGAGAGGAGGGATTTCGCACTTTCGGACGGGAAGAGATAAGAAATATGCTCGTGGAGACAGGGTTCTCAGACCTAGAGTTCTATTATCCGTATCCAGATTACAAATTGCCAGAATGCATCTATTCCGACCGTTTACTTCCTTCGATTGGCGATATGGGCAAAATGTCACCTAACTACGATCAGGAGCGCTTTGCCCTGTTCGATGAGGGTCTAACGTGCGACAGCTTATTGATGAACGGGGCATACTCTCTGATGGCCAATTCATTCCTGGTGTTCTGCAGGCGTTAAACCATGACCCAGCGAAGGATCGACTTTATTAAGTACAATCGGGAAAGACTTTCTTCGTACCGTACTGAAACGACCGTCCTGTCCACGTCTGAAGGTCGTAAGGTCCTCAAACGAGCTCTTTCACCAGAAGGGATACCTCACATCATCAATATTTTTAGAGGCGGTCAGTTGTTGAGGGATAAGCTGACAGATGCCAACATACCATCGGGCACTGTAATAGACGATGCCGTGGAGTTCGATTATATTGAAGGTGCCTCCTTCGAGCAAGCCCTTCTAACCCTGGCGAAGAGGAACGATCGGGCAGGCTTGATCGGTCTGCTTAAAAAGTACCAGACCTATCTGGCTTCATTAGGATCTGTGGATGGAAGGGCGAGTATCGAAGGATTCGTGAACGAACTTCTCCAAGATGTACCAGAATCCTTCTTGATCGACCTGATGCCCGTGACAAACCTCGATTTGACCTTCGATAATATTATCATTGACGGGAGCGGGCGTTACTGGATAACCGATCACGAATGGGTGTTCGATTCCCATGTCCCCCGGTCTTTTGTTCTATATCGTGCCCTGTACGTCCTCTTTCTGAAACAAGAGCGGAGATTAGGACCATTGCTGACATTCCCAGAGGCCCTTATGGAATTAGAGATCCCCAAGGATTTGTGGGGAGTGTATAGAGAGGCGTGCGAAAAGTTCATCGACATGGTTTTTGGAAAGGACCGTTCTCACATGGTTCCCCCGCAATATTGTAAGAGGTCTCATCAGCTGGCAAGTCAAACCTTCCTACAAGACCGGGAGCAACAGCTAAACTCTGTCAGATTGGAGCTGGATGCTACAAAGACCGCTCTTAGCGAGATGCTGCTTAATGCCCGTTTACAAGATGATCAACTCCACAACCAGGAAAAGAAATTAGGCGAGATGGCTGACGCCATCGTCCGTTACGAAACGTCACTGGCAGATAAAGACGGATTGTTGGGCACCTTGCGGGTTGATCTGGAATCAGAGAGGCTGCGTAAGATGGCCGTGCAGGCCCAGATGGAATTTGAACGGGACCACGCCTTCCAGCTCATTAAGGAACTGGAGAAGGAAAAGGAACGCCTAGTTCAGACCACCTGGGAACTGGAGGACGTGAAGAAGCGCAATCATCAGCTGATCGATGAGCTGGAGGGAGAGAGGATTCTCTCCCAACAAATGAGGGACGAACTGAACATCAGCCAGAACGACCTCCTGATCGCCCGGGAGGCCATGGCGCGGCAGGACATCGAGCTGGCCGAGGCCGAGGCCAGCATCACCGAGGCGATTCAACAGCGCGATGAGCAGTTCGTCCGCCTGCAGGACATGACCGACCGCTTCATGGCCAAGCAGGCCGAACTCATGACCATGTCCGACTGGGCCCGCAGCATGCAGCTGCGGCTGGAGTTCCTGGACAGCATCCCCTCCATCGGAAGGATAGAGAAGTTCGCTCGCCTGCAGAAGCAGGCTGTAGATAAGCTCAAGTCCGACGGCCTGGTGGCCACGTTCAAGAGCGTGACCCTGCAGCTGGCCCCTTCCAAGGTCCAGGGCATGTTCTATCGTTCAGAGCCGTCCAACCTCGAGGAGGTGGAGGCCAACGCCGACGGACGGAAGGTCCTGGTGGTCTTCCCGGTCATACCCTGGGAGTTCCGCTGGCAGAGACCGCAGCAGCTGGTGTCGCGCTTCGCCGATAACGGGTACACGGTCATCTTCGTTCACATGGACCTGACGCCGAAGGGCGCCCGGTACCTCAACGACGCCGAGGCGTTGAAGGATGTGACCCTGGGCAAGCTGCGGGAGCACATCTACGAGCTCCGTTTGAGCTCCTTCAACAAGCTGAACGTCTACCAGGATCGTATCCGGGGGGCGGACCTCAACAATGTTGCGCACGGGCTATTGGGCGTGCTGAGACGATTGGACGCCAAGTCCGTCACCTACCTGGTGCAGTTCCCCGGATGGGGGCAGCTGGCCGACCTGTGCCGTTCCCGTGTGTCCGGCACGTTGATCTTCGACTGCATGGACGACCACGCCGGCTTCAGCAACAACGCCACCGAGGTGGTGAAACGGGAAACGCAGCTCATGGGGAAGGCCGATCTGGTGGTCACCAGCTCGGCCAAGCTCTACGAGAAGGCGGCGGCGTTCAACGATAGCACCATACTGGTGCGCAACGGCACCGACTTCAACATGTTCCACACCCTGTTCCCGAACGGCAAGCTCGACTCCCTGAAGAGGCCGATAATCGGCTATCACGGGGCCATCTCCGAATGGTTCGACCCGCAGGTAGTGGCCCGTTGCGCGGAGAAGCATCCGGAATGGAACTTCGTGCTGATCGGCTCTACCCTTGGTTGTGATGTCAACGGGCTGAAACGGTTGTCCAACGTCCATCTGCTGGGGGAGCTGCCGTACAAGGACCTGCCCGGCTACCTTTATTACTTCGACGTCTGCATCATCCCCTTCCGGGTGGTCCCCCTGACCATGGCCACCAACCCGGTCAAGTTCTACGAGTACATCAGCAGTGGCAAGCCTGTCGTAAGCGTCCGGCTGCCGGAGATGGAGCGGTACGCCGAGGTCTGCTACCTTTACGAGGGGGACACGGAGTTCGAGAGGGGGATCCTGGCCGCATTAGGAGAAAACGACGAGGCCCTGAGGGCCAAGCGCATCGAGGTGGCCCGGAACAGCTCCTGGGACCAGCGCTTCCTGGACATCGCCAACCACCTGAAGGAGATGGAGCGGTCCGGCCAGAGGAAGCGAAAGGTTCTAAAGAACACGGATTGATGGGGAAGGGTGGCCATGAGAGCGAGCGTAGTGGTCCTTACCTACAACCAGCTGAAGGAGGGCACCGTCCCCTGCGTCGAGAGCATCTTCAAGTTCACGAACGCTGACGATATCGAGCTGGTCCTGGTGGACAACGCCTCCACCGACGGCACGTCTGATTACCTGCGCACGGTGGAGAAGGAGCATGGCAACGTCAAGGTGGTCCTGAACGAGAGCAACAAAGGCTACGCTGGCGGGAACAACGACGGTCTGCGCGCGGCCACCGGCGACCGCATCGTCCTGTTGAACAACGACACATTGATGACACCGGGCTGGCTGGACGCGCTGCTGACGCCGTTGGAGAGGGACCGCTCCATCGGCCTGATGTGCCCTGTCACTAACTCTGCTGGGAATGAGCAGATGATCATGCTCCCATCCCTTAACGAAGAGAACTATGTGGAGGTGGCCGGGCGTTACACGGCGAAGAACAAGGGGCATCTCTTCGACACGGAGAAGCTGGGCTTCTACTGCGTGGCAATGCGTCGCGACGTCCTGGACAAGGTCGGGCTGCTGGACGAAGAGTTCAGCATAGGCATGTTCGAGGACGACGATTATTGCCTGAGGGTGAAGAAGGCCGGCTACCGCCTGGTGATCAACGAAGGATGCTTCATCTATCACAAGGGCAGCCTGTCCTTCAAGAAGCTGGTGGAGAAGGACTATCAAGCGCTCTTCGAGCGCAACCGCGAGCGCTACGAGAAGAAGCACGGGCAGCCCTGGCGGTTCAACGACCTGACCCTGGCGTACTACAACCAGATGCGTCGGGAGGTCGAGGCGCTCTTGCAAAAGGACCCCGGCTCGCCCGAGGTGGAACGGATCACCGTACGTTTGAAGGGCTTCGAGTATCTTATCAATCAAGCTCGGGAGCTGGAGGGAAAGGGCGGCAAGGGCAACGCCATGCGCAAGGAGCGCCGGTTCTCCCGAGGCTTTCGCATGTTCCGCGACGAGTACCTGAAAGGGGACAAACGCTCTCGCCTGCTGTTCAAAAGGAAGGTGCGCAGGAAGCTGAGGCCGTTGAAAAATCAGGAGGTCATCGACCGCCTGGGCCAGGTGCGGCGGAAGGAGGACTTCAAACACCTGGTCATTTTCTCTGATTGCGGCGATTATCATTCCAAGCCGCCGGAGGCGACCGTAGCCGAGGCGCTCTCCGCGGCTGGCCAATCCGTGATCTACGGCACGATGAACCGGGAGAAGGACACCGTGGAGGTTGTCTACCAGGTCAAGGAGCACCTGTACCTCATGAACCAGGAGCTTTTCGGCTTCCTGCCGCACCTGGTGACGCCCGAGGAGTCCGTCCTTTTCGTCTCTTCGATGCGGTCCGTTCAGGAACTGAAGGCCGCGCGACTCATCGTAGACCTGACCGGCGGCCGGGAAGGGGAGCTACTGTCTTTGTCCGGGAGGTTGTCTACGTTCGACGCCAAGGTCCTCTTCTTGGTAGAGGGGGAGTGGCGGAAAGGGGTCATCCTACCGCGTAGCCAGACTGTACTATCCATTCCCACGGGCACCAAGGACATCCAGGGGATCGTGTCCTGGTTGAACGGATAAAAAAGAAAGGAAGGGGTTTAGGCTCACTTCTTACGTACTAGGATTATGACGCCAACCACTAGGGCGCCCAGGGCTATGATCAATATTATGTAGCCAATCATAGCGTCCAGTTTGGCGTCCGTCGCTTCCTTCAGCTCGTCCCGCGTCTCGTTCAACTGATCCTGCAAGGCATGGTTCTGTTCTTGCAGATCGTTCAAGCGGTCCTGCATGGACGGGGTGTCCGTGACCGTCAGGGCCAACGGTTCAATGGTGAAATCCTGCACCCAGTTAGAACCAACATCGGAGAACACCAATACGTAGCCGAGCGGTTGCGTCTCCTGAGATATAGGTATCTCCAGGCTGACCATGCCCCCCTGAGATTCGATGTAGTAAGTGGCGAAGGTCACGCCCATGGCCATCAGGTAAACGGTACCATACAAATCATTGACCTTGGCGAAGTTGGTGTGAATGTTTAGGCTCAGCCAGGCGCTCTCCCCTTGCCCCACGGTGTCGGAGTCCAAGGTAGCCTCGATATTCCAGGCCTTAATGGAGTAGACGTTCTGATTGCCCAGGTCATCGTTGTGGCCACCGAAGTACATTATCCGGCCATCAGCCAGTTCGAAGGGCGCCGCAAATCTCAATGGTTCGGCCAGATCGGGCAGGTCGATGAACTGTTTGTCAACGGGGTCCCAGGCGATGGCTTGTTCTGTGTTCGCCCCACCCCACGCTGGGTTCAGAGCTCCTCCAAGAAGGTAGATCAGCCCATCGCTCCCAAGTACCCCGGCCATGCCGGCCATGGGTTCTGGGAGCTCGTCCGCGGTCCACCAATTGTCATTGACCACGTCATAACCAAATATGCTATCCGATGTGACATAGCCAGACGTCCATCCACCAAAATAGTATGCAATGTCGGCGACCGTGACCAATGTTCCGCCGGCCCTGCCGTCCGGGAGATCATCGGCCGTGTTAAATATCTGGGTTTCCACATCGAACAGGTAGCACTTTACCCAGCTCGATGATTCGCCACCGACGACCAGGATGTGCCGTTCGTCGACCGCGACACATTTCATGTGAGAACTTGTGGCGGGCAAGGCCGGACCGGTGCTCCATGCATTCGCATCCACGTCGTAGATCAGCACGTTGGTGGTGGGACCGACGATTGAGTCGAACCCTCCGAAGACGTACACCTTGCCTTCAAGGTAAGCTGCGGTGGTCGATACCATACCATAGGGCGCATCGGCCATTCTTGTCCAGGTCATCTCGAAGGGGTCCAATATCCAGCTGTCGTTTCTATATTGATACGAAGAGGAGTTGAATCCCAGACCCATGAAGATGCGTCCATCCGGAAGCTCTGCCCAGACGAAAGCCGACCTCTCCCCGGGAATTTGCCCTTCCAGAACCCAATCCACGGTATCCGCCTGAGCCCCGGGCGCCAATGACACCAGGCTCAGGCCCATTAATATCACCAGAACTAAGGCTATTATCTTACCCTTCGTAAAAATCACCTTTCCCCTCGTCCTCTTCCCAAGGACCGTATGAAATAGATTTTGAACGGCTTATATTACCTTCTCTCGATATTGAGCGGTTAGAATTCGATCGACCGTGATAACTAAAACTGCCCGTCAATTAATAATCTGGCGATGCCATGTTCCATGTATGACTAAGGATAAGTTCAGAGCGGCCATGGTGGCCATGGTGGCCATGACCCCGGACGCGGAGCCGTCGCGGCACAGGACCGTGGTCGAGACCTCGCTCTACCAGTTGACCACCGTGCTGGTGAGGGACGAGGATCAGGCGGTGGAGCTGTGCCGGGAACTGGTTCGAGATGGCGTGCAATCGTTCCTGTTGTGTCCGGGCTTCACCAATCACGGTGTGGGCAGGATTGCCGAGGCGGCCGGGGACGGGGTCTCGGTCAACGTGGCCAGGGGGGACGGGCCGAGCAATGCTGTCGCTCGCCAAGCGATGGAAAGGGCCGGGTTCTTCAAACCCCGGCAAACCGGTAAATAATCTGGCGTCCCATGGGGTGCCGCTACGAATGGATATGAGAAAGAAGGATGTTCAGTGCGGACGGAGTGCTCCCCTATGCTAGCGGTCCAGGCCGAAGGGCTGTCCCGGCGTTTCGGCAAGTTCATCGCGGTGGACTCCTTGGACCTCACGGTGGCAGATGGGGAGGTGTTCGGGTTGCTAGGTCCGAACGGCGCCGGTAAGACCACCACCATCAAGATGCTCACTACCCTCTTGCCGCCCAGCTCCGGCAAGGCCTTGGTGGACGGTCTGGACGTGGTGAAGCAGCCGTCGGCGGTGCGCCGGACCATCGGTTACGTGCCCCAGCTGCTCTCTGCCGATGCCAGCCTTACCGGTTACGAGAACCTGTTGATATTCGGCAAGCTCTATGAGGTGCCGGGAAAGGAGCTGGAAGAGAGGGTGAGACGGGCCTTGGACTACATGGGGCTGAGCGAGTTCGGGGACAAGCTGGTCCGCACCTACTCCGGAGGAATGGTCCGCCGGCTGGAGATAGCCCAGTCCACGCTGCATCGTCCCCGCGTACTGTTCTTGGACGAGCCGACCATCGGCCTGGACCCGGTGGCCCGGAGGGCGGTATGGGAGATGATCGGCGACCTGCAGCGGGAGTTCGGGACCACCATTTTCCTGACCACCCACCTCATGGACGAGGCCGACGCCCTCTGTCATCGCATCGGCATCATGCATAAGGGCAAGCTGATCGCCCTAGGCACCCCCAAGGAGCTGAAGGAAAAAGCGGGTGCGGCCAACCTAGACGACGCCTTCATCCATTTCACCGGGAACACTATAGGAACGGGAGGGAACTATCGTGACATCCAACGCGAGCGGCAGACCGCCAGGCGCCTCGGGTAGTGCCGCGTCCGGCGGAATACTGGCGTACCTGCGGGCCTTCATCAAAAAATCATTGGTCATAACTGAGCTGGAGGCTCGCAAGCTGAGGCACGATCCCGCCGACCTCCTGACCCGGGTGGTGCAGCCAGTGCTTTGGTTGGTGGTCTTCGGGCAGGTGCTCGCCCAAGTAAGAGCGATCCCCACCGGCGAAATGCCCTATCTGGACTTCATGACCCCGGGCATCCTGGCCCAGAGCGTGCTCTTCATCTCCATATTCTACGGCATATCCATAGTGTGGGAGAGGGACCTAGGCATAATACAGAAGTTCTTGGTGAGCCCCACGCCCCGCACGGCGTTGGTGGCCGGGAAAGCGCTCTCCGCGGGATTGCGCAGCCTATCGCAGGCGTTCATCGTCTTCGTGCTGGCCGTCCTTCTAGGTGTGCACGTGATCCTGAACCCGCTCGACGTCCTGCTGGTCGTGGTAATAGTCCTTCTGGGGGCGGCCATCTTCGCCACCCTTTCCCTGATCATCGCCTGCCTGGTAAAGACCAGGGAGCGGTTCATGGGCATCGGCCAGATGATCACCATGCCTCTCTTCTTCGTCAGCAACGCCATCTACCCCATCTCCATGATGCCCGAATGGCTCCAAGTGATATCCTATGGCAACCCCCTCACCTACGTGGTGGACGCCCTGCGGGGCTCGATGGTCGTCGGCGGCGTAAGCGAGTTCGGCATATTTCTGGACCTGGGGCTGCTGACCGTCATGGCCGCGGTCCTGATAATCATCGGGGGGCGCCTGTACCCCCGGGTGGGAATGTGATGGGCGCTCTCAACTTTTTTTAACCGGCTGCAGGACGAACCTCTTGATGCCATAGAGCATCACCAGCACCACGAAGAGCACGGCCAACGGGGTCCCCAGCACCAATATCAGGGCGGAGACGGGGTTGTCCACGATGTTGGCCGCGGCCTCGTCGTAGCGGTTGAGGACGGAGACGACCACCACGGCGAATATGCCCACGAAGACCCCAAAGGTCTCGATGACCCGCACAAAATAGGTCTTGATGACCTGGTCGTGGTCCTGTATCTTCCCCTCCATGTCCTCCATCTCCTTGCTCAGGGTGGTGACCCGCTCCTCCACCTCCCCGCGCATGCGCTCGAGGTCCTCGTGCACTCTTTCATAGGTACCGACCATCCGGCGCTCCAGCTCCATGATGGTCTGCACGTCCGCGGGCATGGTGCGCATCTCCAGCTCCTGCAAGCGTTCGATCCCGCGGGCGGTTATCTTGAACCAGCGGCCCTCACCGGCCACGCCCTCGGCCATGATCGATTCGATGTACCCGCGGTCCACCGCGTCATCCAGTATGCCGGAGATCATCTCCACGCTGGCCCCGGAGACATCCTTCTGCACCGCAGCCACCAGCACGATCTCGTCCACCTTGGCCGGATAGACCTCGCGCAACGTGCGCAGGACCTTCAACGTGATCTGTTCTGACCTCTCGTCCATTACCGTACCCCCCACGAGCGATTGGAAAAACTAGCTATTTTTAAGCAATAAAGCTTGTCACTTGGCAATGACCACCTCCCCTTCCGGTGCGGTCAGTAGCCGCAAGGACCGGGAGACCTTGGACCCCTCTGACTGGTTGCCAAGGAGTATGAACAGGCCATTGGCCCGTTCGTACTGCTCTATCGATTCGCCCTTGCGGCCCCATTTTTCCAGTGCCTCCCCGTACCAGGTGCGGACCAGCGCTTCGCACAGAAGACTGGTCATGGCCCCCTGCAACAGCTTCAGGGACTGGACGAAATAATCCTCGGCCTCGTTCCCGTCCATGGCGGTCAGCAGGGCCCTCACCCCCCGCACGAACCCGGGGGCCTGCATCTTGACCCCGGGCTTCATGCCCTGCATCAGTCCCTCGGCCTTCTCCAGGTCCTTCCTGGCTTCGTCCAATGCTTTAAACCCTATTTTGACCAGGGCCCTCACCCCCAGGGCCATGGCCACTGTGTATGGAATCTCCACCTCCTCCGTGTATTGCACCGCCAGGTCCGCCGCCTTCTCCGCCGCCTCCTGTTCGCTCAGCAGGCGGTGCGCCAGAGCCGTGTAGATCTGACACCAGCACATGGCGATGTGATCCCCTAACTGCGCGGTCATATCCCGGCCCCGGCCGAAGGCCTGCAGCGCCTCCCGGTACTTGCCCTCCTGCAGGAGTATCTCCGCCAGCGTACAGTTGATCTCCGCTTCCCCCACTCTCCCGCCCACCGTCCTCTGCACCTCGTTGGCCCTGTCGATGTTGCCGTGGGCGTGGGACATGTCCCCGAGGGACAGGTAGATGAAGATGTGCTGCAGCAGCTGGCTCATGTAGCGTTCCTTATCACCGCTCTTATCGAACCATTCCTCGGACAGCCGGCTGTGCTGGTTGGCGGAGAAGTAGTCCCCCTGCCACAGGAAATGCAGGGCCCTGTCCGAGGCGATCTCTCCACGTTCGAAATCATTGATGAGGGGGCAGCCCTCCGCCTGGTCCAGGAGCTGCAGGAAGGTGTCCGATGACCCTTTGCCCAGGCGGGCCGGGCCCCAGCATTCCGCCCTCTTGCGCAGTATGCGGGCGCAGATGGCGTCCTTTCCGGAAAGGGCGATGAACTCCTTTAGCAAGTCGTCGGCGGACTGGTAGTCACCCTCGTTGTAATAGCAGTCGGCCATGCCCTCGAGCGCTCTCAACCGGTCGGTGAGGCGTTCGTGATGCTCCTTGGTATGGTCCAGCACGATCTTGAAGTGGGGGGCGGCCTCGTATATGCCCATACACCTGAGCCAGCCCTCCCCGGCGATGAGATGGTGGGGATAGGCCTTATCGGCATCCCCCGCCCGGTCTAGGTGATAGGCCAGGGCGCAGCGCTCCTGCAGACCCAGCGGTCGGGCTTCCAGCCGCCGGGCGATCATGTGGTGCAGCTCCTTGCGCTTGATCTCGCTGATGTTCTCGTAGACCGCCCGCATCACCGCCTCGTGGCTGAAGGCGAAGTCCTCTTGCTGGACCGAGTATACTAATGAATGAGGGTTCTCCAGCTCCTCCAGCGCTTCGATGACCTCCAGGCGGTTGTTACCGAGTATGTCCGACAGCGTGTCGATGTCGAAGTTCATGCCGACCACGGAGGCGCATTCCAGAAGGCGCTTGCGCGGCTTGGACAGGCGTTCGACCCGCCGTAGGACCACCTCCCTGACCGTGGGTGGGACGTCCAGGGCGGTCCTACCCTTCACGTTCCAGAACCCTTCCTGCTTCTCCAGGTCCTTGGTCTGCAGGAGCAGGTTGATAGCCTCGATGACGAAGAGGGGGTTCCCCCCGGTCTCCTTGGTCACCAGGTCCACGAAGCTGTGATGACAGCGGCCGGAGAGCATCAGGTTGATGAGCTGCTCCACATCCCCTTCCCGCAGCTGCTTTAGGTCAATCTCGCGGCAGGCCCCCTCCCTCCGTATGACCCTAAGGGCTTCGGCCAGAGGATGTGGAGATTCCCCTTCCGGGCCGATCTCCTCCGGCCGGAACGTGCCGACCATCAGGACCTTCAGGTCCCCGATGTTGCGGGTTAGGAAGTGCATCAGCTGTACCGTGCTGGTGTCGGCCCAATGAAGGTCTTCCAGGACCAGGACTAAGGGGGACGCCCCGGATAAGGAACGCAACCAGTCCAGTAGTTCGAACATTATCTTGTCCGGCGGCGAGCCGCACAGGTCCCGGCAGCGGTCCGCGCCTTTCAACCCCTCGCCCCTCATGGCCTCCATGAACGGAAGGTATGGTGTGGGAGCTCCTGGCAGGCAGTGTCCGATCAGCATCTTGGATCCGGTGATGTCGCAGAACTTACCCAGTTCCTCGACTAGCCTGGTCTTTCCGATGCCGGCCTCACCGTAGATGAATATGGTCGAGCCTCGACCGGAAATGACCTGGGCCAACTGGGATTGGAACTTCTCGAACTCCCCCTCCCGGCCGACCATGGAAAGGCGGATCCTCTTGCCCATGTTCCCCCTGAGTTTACATTGTTTTAACGGGCAATTAGAGCTTTTCCGTTAACGCCATATAAATAATTTTCTCTTCATTTAAATAAGCTTTATAAACTACACCGTAAATTTAATAAATACCATTAATGGGGGAATGTTCGAAGATGGTAATTTGCCCAGCAGGACAGATCAAGGTTGGTGATAGTTGCTCGCCGGATCCTAAATACGTGTTTGATCCGAAGATGAACCCACATGGCCACCCCAAGGACATGGAATTTTACATACCGTCCTTGGGCTTGCACATAACCATAAGGGTCCAGGTGGATTTGGAAACTAAAACCCTGACCGTGACCAATCTCAGCACAAAATCGTATACTCCAAAAGCGAAATGATGCAAACTTTTTTTCTTCCCTTTTTCCATCGCTGACAACGACCTTGTAAAATGGATGAGCGATGATTGAACGGAAAGACCGTGCCTCACAATGCAGGTCATGGTGGTATTTTATCAAGCGAAAGCGTTTTTATGCCCTGGATGATATGTTGCCAGGATAGCGATGATTAAAGTAGTGCTGCTTCGCCACGGGGAAAGTACCTGGAACAAGGAGAACCGCTTCACCGGCTGGACCGACGTCGGCCTTTCTGAGAAGGGAGTAGTGGAAGCGCACGAGGCTGCCCGCTTGCTTATCGATGGTGGATACAAGTTCGATCTGGCGTTCACCTCCGTCCTGAAACGGGCGATAAAGACATTGGACATCGTCCTCGAGGACATGGACCACTCCTGGATACCCGTTCACAAATCCTGGCGGTTGAACGAGAAGCATTACGGGGCGCTGCAAGGGCTGAACAAGTCCGAGATGGCCAAGAAGTACGGCGAGGAGCAGGTTCTGCTCTGGCGGCGCGCTTACGACGTTCGGCCGCCGGTCTTGGAGCTGGACGACCCCCGGCACCCCATCCACGACCGGCGCTACGCCGACATGTCCGAGGAGGACATCCCCGGAACGGAGTGCCTGAAGGACACCGTTGTGCGCTTCGTCCCCTACTGGAAGGAGCAGATCGTTCCGGAGCTCAGGAACGAAAAGCGGATCATCATCGCCGCCCACGGCAACTCCCTGCGCGCCCTGGTGAAGTACTTGGACAACGTTCCGGACGCCGAGATCGTCTCCCGGAACATACCGACGGGCGTGCCGCTGGTCTACGAGCTCGACGAGGACATGAGGGCGGTCCGCAGCTACTACCTGGGAGACCAGGATGCGGTGAGGAAGGCCATGGACGCGGTGGCCAGTCAGGGGAAGGCCAAGTGAAGGACGGTTCGTTCTAACCTTTTGATAGTGACGGGCAATCCTTTATAAACGCGGAACTACGAATATTCCTAGCCTTGTAGGCTAAGGCGTCCGGAGGACCGAATCCCATCCCATAAACTATCTCTCCCAGAACGATTATCGATCTGATCCTCCACCAGTCCCTTCCGGACGCCGATAAATTCTATAGCCACCGCACACCTATGCGATGATGTTTTTCCTAAGTTCTAATCGTCATATTAACGCCTCTCGGCCAAAAATGTAATATGCGTTCATCGATAGCCTTCACCTGGTCAAGATGACGAACGTTGACATTGACGCCGCCAAGGAGCATTTCGGCAAGATCCTGAAGGAGCAGCTGGACCGGGTGGAGGCTATGAAGGCCTCCGCCAGCTGGACGGATTATTCCAAACTGAACAAAATTGTCATCGGGGTCGTCGGCGGCGACGGCATCGGGACTTATATCTGCAAGCACGCGGAGAACGTGCTGAGGGAGCTTTTAAAGGACGAGATCAAGGCCGGGAAGGTAGAAATAAGGACCATCGACGGCCTGACCATCGAGAACCGGGTGAAGCATCTCAAGGCCATCCCGGACGACGTGCTGAGGGAGCTCAAGAAATGCCACGTCATTCTGAAGGGACCGACCACCACGCCAAAGAAAGGTGACGGCTGGCCGAACATCGAGTCCGCTAACATCGCTATGCGCCGGGAGCTGGACCTCTTCGCTAACGTGCGGCCGGTGCGCATCCCGGAGCAGAACATAGACTGGATATTCTTCCGGGAGAACACCGAGGGGGCGTACGTCCTGGGAAGCAAAGGCGTGGACGTGGACGACGACATAAGCGTCGACTTCACCGTAGCTACGACGCAAGGGTGCGAGCGCATCATACGCCTGGCCTTCGAGCATGCACGGAAGACCGGTTCGAACCGTTTGACGGTGGTCACCAAGGCCAACGTGATAAAGAAAACGGACGGCAAGTTCCTGAGCACAGCCGAGCGCGTGGCCAAGGAGTACCCGGAGGTCAAGTGGGACGACTGGTTCATCGACATCATGACCGCGAAGCTCATAGACCCCTACCGCCGCTCGGAGTTCAAGGTCGTGGTGCTGCCTAACTTGTACGGGGATATCATCACCGACGAGGCCGCTCAGATCCAGGGCGGCGTAGGCACGGCAGGCAGCGCCAACATCGGTTCGCGCTACGCTATGTTCGAAGCGATACACGGCACCGCGCCGCGCATGGTGGAGGAAGGGCGCGCCCAATACGCCGACCCCAGCTCGATAATAAAGGCTGCGGCGATGCTGCTTAACCATGTAGGCTATGTGGAGAAGGCCAGCAAGCTGGAGATGACCCTGGACCTGTGCACTCAGTTCGAAAAGAAGGTCAAGATCACCGGACGTTCCGACGGCGCTACCGGCGAGCAGTTCGGAAAATATGTTCTGGAGACCGTCGCCCGCAAGGACCTGGAGAAGGCCTGGAAGGCCGCCAAAGGAAAATAAACCCTTTCAATCCATTTCAATATCTATTATTATCAGTGAATATTATTAACAAGTTGCCTTTTTATAAAAATTAAAATCAGAAGATAGTTTTATTATCTGCTCGAGGACTGTGAATTTCAGGGAAGCTGAATTGGTATCCGATCATTCGAGGAACGGGGCGATCTTGATAGTAGCTACGTTGATCGTGGCAACCGGGGGAGCGGCCTTCATGATAGGCGGGGAGAACGAGGCGCCGTCCCTTCCCGAATACGGCGCTCTGACCTATACGGTCAGAAATAATTACCAGATACAATCCCTGGGGGAGTACGGAGTCGAATTTCACATAGATGGTGATTGGTACTTCTCAACGGTCAGATGGTGGTACGAGGACCTGGTCAATGATTATGAGGGGCTGCCCCAAGGCCGCGGTACCGGGGACATGGGCTATTTGGACACGGTCACGATTGAGACGCCGTGGGGAACGAAGGCGGTCGACCGATACCTAGGATTCCTTTACGAGGACCAGGTGGCGGGGATGTCGGTGCAATATCGGGGGGTCGACTCCGACCTCATCTACCGGACCGATCTGATAAAGCCCGATTACCACATAGAGGTCAAGCTAAGCCAGGCCAATTTCTCGTCCATCTGGGACCTGGATCTGGAGAATACGTATAGGAACGTGATGGAGAACACCATCGTGACCCATTCCCGTCAACTGCGGAATGATGAGGCCTTCATAATGGGAGCAGGCTCGGCCTGGACGATATTCGAGCCCCCTAAGGGACGGGACTATGTCGTGCATTTCAATTCCATGAACACGTCACTGTACACCATCGGCGGAGCCGACATATCGGCCATGGTCGAGGGACATAGTTACATTTATGACGAGGAACGGTCCTTGATAGGTAACGGTAGCCTGGAATTTGAAATAGGGGAGGGGTTGACCTTGGTCTACATTGGGCAGTATGGCGACGGGACCCCACATGGTGAGATCAATATTACCATCTTGGAGGAATGAACTGAAAGTATGAGGGCGTTCTAGCCCTCAGACCCTAATAGTTACTCCTACTCGTCCAAAACGGTAATCAGCAGATGCGCCGTCGCCCCGGGACCTTCCTCGGTAGGGAAGACCATATAGTACACCATCTGGTCCTCGATCAGGAACTCCACGCTGCCATTGCCGACGACCGACCAATCCGTGTTGTACTGGAACTCTCCGCCGTTCACCATGTTCCAGATGTCCTCCTCGTCGCAGATGAGGCATGTGTAGTTGGTGGCGGTGAAGTTGAACTGGATATCTTCGCCCACGTTAGGTTCTACCAGGCAAACCGGCCCTCCGTCGCTGTTGCCGACGAAGTTGTTGCCGACGATCTCCACGTCCACGTGGCGAGCCCGGGGGAACCCTTGCGCGTCCCCGCGGTGGTTCAGGTCCAGCTCCTCCATCCCGGTGATGCTGATGTTCACCAGTTCATATTTCACCCTCATATCGGGGGCTATCAGGTAAACGCGATAGGCCAGGCCGGTGTGGGCTCCCCGATGGCACACGCACACCGAGGACATCAACGAGGGCAGGATGATGGCGAATTCCAGATACCTATGGATCGCCTTCTCCCCCCAGAGCGTCTCTAAGAAAGCATCGTCCAGATAGGTCCCATAGCCCAGGATCCCGAAGGAATAATAGGCCAGGTCGCCGATGTTCCCGGTGACGTTGTGCTGTTCCGCGATATATCCCAGACCGTTGTCGTCGCTGATCGTGATCTGCATTTCGAACGAGCCGTTCACCTCGGTGCCGTTGTAAGTGCCATCGACCTCGTAAGTCAGCATAATCGGTTCCAATGATGGCAGGCCGGGCTCGTCTGGTTCATTCTGCGCGCCGATCAGCAGAACCCCCCAAGTCGTCCCGACCATCAACGCGGCTACCAATAGTACCTGCCAGACCTTCGAATCGTTGGACAATGTCTCCACTTCCCCCGAAATTTGATATTTCGGTCTAAAGATAAAAGTATCGACGCGTTTGAGAAAAACGAGAATCGGTAGAAAGTGAGAATGGAGCGATGATGGAAGCCCTTAATCCCCGGTCTGCTGGGTCTGGTACTTGGTGTAGCGGTCCAAAAGGTAGCAGATGCCGTCGGAGACCTCTTTGGTTATGATCGTGGCGTCCATCTGGTCGCGCACGAAGTCCTTGGCCTCCCTGATGCTCTGGCGGGAGGCTTTCGCAATAATGCTGGCCAGGAACGTGGTGGCTAGGTCCGGGTCCATCTGGTTCTGCACGAACAGCTCGCGGACATCGTACCTGAACTCCCCCAGGCGACGCAAGTTGAGCATACCGACACGGGTCGAGTCTCGGTCTCGGTCCCGGTTACGATTCGGTTTTCCCGCCTTGCTCTTGTTCCTGTTGGGTCTATAGGCCAAATTGATTTCTCCAGAGTGATGTGATGGACATGCATTATAAAAGCTTTTTTAATATAAGAATAAATTTTACAATATAATAAAGGATAAAAAAGGGAAAATAAAGAAGTGACTGGTTCACTTCTTTGCCGTTGTCTTCTTAGCCTTGGGCTTGGCCTTGGCCGGAGCTTTCTTAGCCTTCATTTTAGCCTTCTCGGCATCCTCGGCGTCCCACTCCTCGAACAGCTCGGTGATGCCTACTCTGGCGGTGGACCAGGACGGCACGCCACCGGTGAGCACGGCGATGTTCAAAGCCTCCATGATCTCCTCGCGCGTGGCCCCGCAGTTCTTGGCTACCTTCGCTTGCGGATAGATGCAGCCTTCGCACATGCGCACGGAGACGCAGGCCAGGGCGATGAGGCGCTTGGTCTTGCGGTCCAGGGCGCCGTCGGTGTTGATCACGCAGTCCATGTCCTTGATGATGACCGCCAGGGCGGGGTGGTTGTTCTTGATGTGGTGCAAAGTCGGTGGCACGTAACCGCCCATCTGCTCGCCCAGTTCCTTGACGGCCTTCTCGGCCTTCCTGCGGCATTCGCTCATATGAATATCTCCGATTGGTCATGGGAACTGAACAGTATTATGTCTTTTGGGTGTTGGGCGTCCTGTACGATGCGTCTCACTTCTCGTCCAGCTCGTTACGGGGCGCGGGATGGTCCAGCGTCCTCGAGCAGACGTCCGGTTCCAGGTTCCCGGACCTGGCCTTGGGGTCCAGGCGCTCGCCCGTAACCATATAGAAGACGTACTCCCCGATGTTGCAGGCGTGGTCGGCCACCCGCTCCATGTAGCGAGCGACCAATATCAGGTCGATGCCCACAGTGATCTTGTGGGGGTCCTCCATCATGTACGTTAGTATTTCTCGGAATATGGTGTCGTAGAGGGCGTCCACGGCGTCGTCCCGCTCGTGCAGGTGGGACGCTTTCTCCGCGTCCCTTTGCAGGAAGGAGTATACCGCGTCGTCCACCATACCGACGACGAGACAGGACATGTTGCGCAGCGACTCGAAGCTCTTGAACGCTTTACCCTCCTCGAAGTCGTCGATGAGCTCGGCGATGTCCCGGGCGTAGCGGCCGAAGCGGTTCAGGTCCTCGATCATCTTCAGGCAGGCGCTTACCGTGCGCAGGTCGCCGGCCACCGGCGAATGCAAAGCAATAATGTCCAGGCAGTGCCGGTCTATCTGCTCGTTCAGCTCGTAGATGCGATGGTCCAGCTCGCGGACGTCCTCGCGCAGGGAGAAGTCCGTGTCCGTGATCATCCTCACCGCTCTCTCGAAGGCCGTCTTGGAGGCGTTGGCCATCTCGGTTATCTCCTTGTTCAGCTCCTCCATCTCATGGTTGAAGGTCGTCCTCGGCGTCATCAGCCCATCCTCCCGGTTATGTAATGCTCGGTCAGCTCCTTCTGCGGCTTCTCGAATATCTGTTTGGTCTCTCCCATCTCGATCATATCGCCCAGATAGAAGAAGGCCGTCCTATCGGAGATGCGCGCGGCCTGCTGCATGCTGTGCGTGACGATGACCACGGTGTAATCGTTCTTCAGGTCCACCAGCAGGTCCTCTATCTTCGCTGTAGCGATGGGGTCGAGGGACGAGCACGGCTCATCGAACAAGATTATCTCCGGATCTATGGAGAGAGTCCTGGCGATGCACAGCCTCTGCTGCTGCCCGCCGGACAGCGACATCCCACCCTTGTCCAGGCGGTCCTTGACCTCGTCCCACAGCGCGGCTCGGCGCAGCGACCTCTCCACGATCTCGTCCAGCTCCTTCTTAGTGTGCTTGCGTCGGCGTATCTTACCGTTCACCTCTTCCGTCACCCCGTGCAACCGAGGCGCGTACGCCACGTTCTCGTAGATGCTCTTAGGGAAGGGGTTGGGTTTCTGGAACACCATGCCGATGCGGCGGCGCACGTCCACCACGTCCACCTCATCGCTATTGACGTCTTGATCGTCCACGATGACCTTCCCCTTCACCGTGCACCCAGGTATCAGGTCGTTCATGCGGTTGATGCAGCGGATGAACGTCGATTTGCCGCACCCAGAAGGGCCGATGACCGAGGTCACCTCGTTCTTCCGTATGTCCATGTTCACGCCTTTCAGGGCGTGGTTCTTCTCGAAGTATACGTGCAGGTCGTCAGTATGGATTGCGGTCGTCATGTTCACCACTTGTACTTGTCGCGATATCTTTTCCTCATCACTATGGCTATCAGGTTCATGCCCAGCACCAGCAACAGCAGCACCAGCGCGGTGGCGTATTGAATGGGCCTGGTGGCCAGCAGGTCGGACGATTGCGTGGCCATGTAGAAAACGTGGTACGGTAGGGCCATGAAGCTGTCGGAGAAGCTGTCCGGCAACGTCTGCAGGGACATGGCCACCCCGGTCAACATTAGCGGGGCGGTCTCCCCGGCGGCCCGGGACACGGAGAGAATCATCCCGGTCAATATGCCGGGCATAGCGTAGGGCAGTACGTGATGCCAGATGGTCTGCCATTTGGTAGCGCCCAGGGCCAGGGAGGCCTCCCTCAATGAATTCGGCACGGCGGCGAGCGCTTCCCGTGAGGCGGTGATCATCAATGGCAGTGCCATTATGCTCAAGGTCAGTCCAGCGGAGATCAGGGAGAAGCCTAGGCCCAGGTAGGCCACGAATATACTCAGGCCGAGCAGCCCGTACACTATCGACGGAACGCCGGCCAGGTTGTAGACGGCCAGCTTGAACACCCGGCCCATCCAGGAGCTCTGCTCGTACTCCACCAGGTATATGGCGGACATGACCCCGATGGGGACGGAGACCAACAGTACGATGACCATGAGGTAGAAGGTGCCCACGATGGCCGGGAGTATCCCACCCTGGGTGTTGGCCCGGCGGGGCATCTCCGTGAGGAACTCGACGCTTAGGCGCTCCAGTCCGCCGGTGGCGATGTAGCCGATGAGCACCACCAACGCGAGCACCACCAGCAGGGCGCAGAGACGGAAGGCGCTGAAGTAGACCAGTTCCTTGGTCCTCCGGTCCATCAGTACTCCTCCCGGTAGCGCCTGGTGATCCAGTCGGCCAAGAAATTGATCATGAAGGTTATTATGAACAGCACCAGACCGACGAGGAAGAGCACGTGATAGTGCTCGGAGCCGAACTCCACCTCGCCAAAGTCGATGGCGATGGCGGCGGTCATGGTCTGCACTGAGCGCAGGAAGTCGAAGGAGAGCAGGGGGGCGTTCCCGGTGGCCATGAGCACGGTCATGGTCTCGCCCACGGCCCGGCCGAAGGCCAGGACGATGGCCGCCACGATCCCGGAGAGGGCTGACGGCAGGACCACGTGGCGGATGGTCTCCCAGCGGGTGGCTCCTAAGGCCAACGAGGCCTCGCGCAAGCTGCGCGGGACGGCGTTGATGGCATCCTCAGCGACAGTGACCATGATGGGAATCATCATGACCGCCAGCATTATGGCACCGTTAAGCGCGTTCAGTTTGTTGATGGGGTCGAAGATGACGGCGATCCATTCCGAGAGTATGACCAGGGCAAAGAAGCCGAAGATGACCGACGGAATACCGGCCAATATCTCGATGGCCGGCTTGAAGATGGCCTTGACCCGGGGACTGGCCAGCTCGGCCAGCCAGATGGTACATCCCAGGCCGATGGGGATGGCGATGAGGGCTGCCCCGAACGATACCATCAGCGTGGCCACGAACAATGGAAGGATGCCGTAGAGAGGATAGAGGGGATGGGAGGGGTTCCACACCGTCCCGGTGAAGAAATCGATGATATCGATGCTGGTGAACGCCGGAAAGGCGCCCAGGAGCAGTTCGGCGAAGACCGCGGCCAAGGCTATGATGGACATCCAGGTGGCGGCCATCAGCACGTATCTTATGGCCCGCTCGCTGGACGGGACGTGGTCAATGCGGCGCCTCCCGCGCCCTTTCCTGCTCTTGACCGGTAATTTCAGTGCCAATTCGCGAACGCTCCTTTTTGAACCCTGGTTTAAAAGTTCAGGGAAGATGTTTGAAGGCTGGATCAGCTTAGTTTTGCCAGCTGCTCGCTGAGCATATCACTGGGCAACGCGTAGAACCCGACCTCCTCGGCCACCGCCTGGCCTCCGTCAGCGGTCAGGATCCACTCCAGCCAATCGGCGATCGCGCCCGTGGGCGTCCCGTCGCTATAGATATACAGATACCTGCTCAGCGCGTAGTCGCCGTCGAGCACCGCGGCTTTATCTTTCGGGGAGAAAGCCGTGGAACTCTCGTTCGCCTTCAGGTCAACTATCTCGATACCGGTGGCATTGGCGTAACCTAGTCCGACGTATCCGATGCCGTACTCATCGCCCTGCACCGCGGCCACTATCGCCGAGTTACCGGAGAGCATGTTCATGCTGGCGGAGTAGTTCTCCTTCTTCAGCACAACCTCCCAGAAGTACTCGTAAGTGCCGGACGTGGACTGGCGGCCGTACAATGTTATGGCATGGTCGGCCCCACCCACCTGGTTCCAATTGGTGATCGTGCCGTTGTAGATGCCGCGCAGCTGCTCCATGGTCAAATTCTGTATTGTGTTGTCGTCGCTGGTGATTATCGATATTCCATCGATGGCCACCTTGAACTCGACCGGGGTTACGCCGCTGGAGTTGGCGCTGGCCAGCTCGCTGCTCTTTATTTGCCGGGACGCTTGCGCCAGGTCCACCTGGCCACTGATGAGGGCGGTGAAACCGGTGCTGCTTCCGCCGCCCGATATCTCCACGGTAACGTTATCGTTCTCGGTCATGAAGTCCTCGGCCCAATACTGGCAGAGCTCCAACATCGTGTCGGACCCCTTCTGGGTGATGGTGATCGACCCGTCCTCGCCCTGATTGAGAACGGCAAATCCGATGGCCGCCACGATCATTATGGCGACCACGCCGATCACTGCGTATTTCGTCTTGTTCTCCATTTTTACAGCTCCTTGTTCAAAGACTGAAAAGGTGCGGTGAAGGGCGAGCGACTACGTTCAAGAGGATCGAGAATAGGTCGCCAACAATAAGCACTGGATATGCCAGTCCCTTTCATTCTGCTGTTCTGTTCCATGATATCGGGTTACGAAGGTGGGGATTAATATTCGTTAGCGAAATAGAATATATTCCGACCGGACAGAAAGGCAACTGGTACTTGCGAGCACCTGCGGCATTGACCTGTAAGTAGAATATTTTTTACATATTCTGTATATATTGTATATACATTAAGGTATTAAATATATTCAAGGTATGAGGAGTACGAAATGAGAGCCGAACTACGCAGAGTACAGAAGACCGGTACTTCCACCCTGACCGTCTCGCTTCCTAAGGAATGGGCCGACTCGTCCAATCTGAAACCTGGAGATCAGGTATCCATGGCCATCCAGCCAGACGGCACTATCATACTCGACACGCACACCGACAAGCGGCGGGAGGTCCTGAAGAAGGAGATATGGACCAACGGCGATGAGAGCGTCGAGCACCTTACGCGCAAGCTCATAGGCGCCTACCTGGTGGGATACAATGTCATAGAGGTGCGCTCCAAGGAACGCATGGAACCCAGCGCGAAAGGTGCGGTACGGGAGTTCTCCAGATTGGCCATAGGCCCGGAGATCGTGGAGGAGACGGCCAACAGCATCATCATGCACGACCTGTCCGACCCGGTGGAGCTGCCGCTGGAGAAATGCATACGCCGCATGCAGCTCATCGTCCGCTCCATGCACGCCGATGCCATAGAGGCCCTGCGCCTAGAGGACAAAGGATTGGCGGAGGACGTCATCGACCGGGACACCGATGTGGACCGGCTGTACTGGATGGCCATGAAGCAGAACAACCTGGTGGCCCGCGACCGCAAGATGGGGGAGCGCATGGGCATCGATATCTTCGGTTCCAACGACCTGATGCTGGTGGCCAGGGGAATAGAGCGCATAGGCGACCACGCCGTGCGCATAGCCCGGAACGCATTGCTCAGCGCCGAGGACGAGGAGAAGTTGGAGGGAGCGGACCAGCTGAAAACGTTGAGCGCCGAGGCCATGAGCGTGCTGGAGAAGGGGATGGAGGCGCTCTTCCGCAAGGACATCGACAAGGCCAACGCCATAATCGACGAGGGCCGGAACGTTGTGCGGAAGTGCGAGAAGGTCGGCCGCGGGCTTCTTACCGAGAGCAGCCGCGACGCCATCATCACCAACATGGTGCTCGATTCCATCATCCGTTCCACCATGTACGGCGTGGACATCGCCGAGATAGCCATCAACGGAGCGATGCGCACCTAGTTCGTCTTCTTGTAGTGACCGGACTGGAAGTCCTGGTAGATGTAGATCAGCTCGTTCTCCGACAGCGAGCGCTTCAGAGCGATGGAGTTCGCCCGCACTTGCGTCAGGATGTCCCCGGCCAGCTCATCGCTGACCTCGATGCCCTTGTTGGCCAGTATCTGCTTTATGGTGTGGCGGCCGGAGTGCTTGCCGATGACGATCTTGCGGGACAGCCCGACCTCCTCGGGGGTGTAGGGCTCGTAGTTGCTGAGGTACTTAATGATGCCGTCAGTGTGTATCCCGGCCTCGTGGGCGAAGCAGTTGGTGCCTATGATGGGCTTCCAGTCGGGTATCTCCCGACCGGCGGCGCGGGCCACGTACTCGGCGACCTCGCGGAACCTTTCGGTGTGGAAGTTCACGTCCATGTGCAGCAGGTGCTTGGAGGCCATTATAATCTCCTCTAGCGGGGTGTTCCCGGTGCGCTCCCCTATCCCCATCACCGTCGTGCTGACGAACTTAGCCCCGGCCTGCATGCCGGCGACGGCGTTCGCCGTCGCCATGCCGAAATCGTTGTGGGTGTGCATCTCGATGTCCATATCGACGGCCTCGCGTAGTGCCTTGATCTCGTTGTATGCGCGGCGCGGCTCCAGCAGTCCGATGGTGTCGCAGTAGCGCAGACGGTTGGCCCCGGCCTCCTTGGCCGCCTTGCCGAACTGGACCAGGAACGCCGGGTCGGCGCGGGAGGCGTCCTCGGCGTTGCAAGAGATGTACAGACCGTGGTCCTTGGCGTACTCCACGCTCTCCACCACCTTCTCCAGGACCCATTCCCTGGTCTTCATCAATTTGTTTTGTATGTGTATGTCAGAGGAGGACATGGATATCGATACGGAATCGACGTCGCAGTCTATGGAGTGCTGCACGTCCTCTATGGTGGCCCGGCCCCAGCCCAGGACGGACGCCTCCAGCCCGAGGCCGGCGATGTCCTTGACCGCCTTCTTCTCGTCCCCGCCCATGGCCGGTATGCCGGCCTCGATCTGCTGCACCCCTATCTCGTCCAGGAGCTTGGCTATGCGCAGCTTCTCGATGTTCGCGAAGACGATCCCGGCGGCCTGTTCACCGTCGCGCAGCGTGGTGTCGCAGGTGATCAGGGGACTCTTCTCGAACATGGCAAGGATCTCGGACCTGTTCTTCATCTCACATACCCTCGGCTTCGTCGGCCATCTTCCGGATGTCCGCGGGGACTTCCCGGACATGCGGAACGCAGTATTTTGTCCAGGCGCCCCGCATCGGACAGAGTGACAAAATCATCGTCTCCCTGTCGACATATTCCTTCCTTTATCCTCTGGGATTGGATAAATGGACGACAAAGCGTCAATGCGAAAAAACGTACTAAAGTGTTTCGGATGGGAACGTACAACATCGCGCGGTAATATCTGGTTCTGGCCTCCCTCAGACCCGGTACCGGAGCAGCGCGGCCATCCCGCCCAGCGACTCCAGCTTCTTCCCGCCCTCGTGCAGCTCGCTGACGACGGTCACCCGCCCGCGGGCGTCCTCCACGGAACGCATCAGCGCCTCCACGTCCTTCTCTCGGACCATGGAATCGAGGATAAGCAACAGCTCCACCGCTCCGGCCTTGGCCGCCTCGCGCACTTCCTTGGGACCGTACGTCGCCAGTCCGTCCGTCCCCACCGCTTCGAGGAGCTTCTCCACCAGCTCGGTCTCCTCGGCCACGCGCGAATCTTTGAGCACCTCCGCTCCCATGCCCCGCTTCATCAGCTCCTGTATGCCGGTCATGCCTGATTGACCGGTATGGTAAAGGAAGGATTTTGAGAACATCTCCGGCTCCTTCTCCTTGCCCTTGGCCATTAGCGTCTCCTTGGCGAAGCCGGGGCCTAGGACGATCAAAGGAACGCCGGGCGAGTGGGCCTGCTTGGCTTTGGCAATGATCTCGCCGAAGTAGTTCCCCTCTTCTTTAGTAGCGTAATCCTTGCCGTGCCCGCCCGCAAAAATATCAGCCAGGCGCTGCACGCCGAACTGGCGCAGCACAGCTACGGTAGCTTCGTCATCGTCCAGGGATATGAAGATGACGCACGGTTTTTTGGAATCCTCCACCGCCCTGCGTACCCGTTCTAGCTGTGACGGCTTCCATTGTACTTTCACTACGGAGAGCACCTCGCCCTCCTCCATGATCAGGGTGTGATACGCACCAACGTCCTGCGGGCCTTCCTCGATGACGCCCAACAACCGCAGGCGGTTGTCGAACTCCCCGAACTCCACCTTTTCCAGACGTATGCCCAGGGTCATGCGCTTCTTCTCCCCCCGCTCCGCCCGGATCTTGTCGGATTTCGTCTCCTCCCGACGGTACGTGGAGGCGTACACCAGATCGCCGGGGGTCAAAATGTTGTAGAGGTGCCACAGATCGTCGGCCACCTCCACCTGCATCTTGATCTCGCCCTTGAACCGGTCCTGGTGCAGTACCTTCATCGTCGGCATGATGCTTTATCAGGAATTTATGGTTGTCTCAATGCTAGTCCGGCATTGGACATTCGTCGGGTAGAGATGCCTGATAATTGAACGCCTTGTATCTGTCCAGGCATGGCGCTGCTGGGCGGTGTCAGACGCTCAGTAAGGATTAAGTATCCTATAATGCTACCATGAAATTCTGATGGCAAAGTGCTTCCTGGTGCTCGAGGACGGGACTATCATGGAGGGCACGGGATTTGGTTATATGGAGAACACCTCCGGGGAGGTGGTCTTCAGCACTGGGATGACCGGCTATCAGGAAAGCCTGACCGACCCCTCCTTCCGCGGCCAGATCCTGACGATGTCCTACCCGCTAATCGGCAATTACGGTGTCAACTCCCGCGACATGGAGTCGGAGAAGGTCCAGGTAAGCGGTTATGTGGTGCGGGAGCTATGCGATGCCCCCAGCAACGGCTACGGTAATGGGGACCTCAACTCATTTCTTAAGGAAAATAAGATCCCCGGAATCGCCGGCATCGACACCCGCTCTCTCATCATCAGAATCAGGACCGCTGGTACGATGAAAGGCGCCATCGTCTACGACGGCGACCCGAACGAACATCTGGAGCAGCTGCGCAAGATGCCCTACCCCTCAGAGAGCAACCTGGTCGGCGATGTCAGCCCCAAGGAAGCGCTGCACTTCCCCAAGGAGGACGCCAAGAAGGTGGCGCTGTTCGACTGCGGGGCCAAGGCCAACATCGTGCGCGAGCTGAGGAAGCGCTTCGAATTATACCAGCTGCCTTACGATACTCCGGTCAAGTTCTTCCGCGACCATGAGGTCGACGGTCTCTTCATCTCCAACGGGCCGGGCGATCCGGCCCACCCCGCAATCAAGGAAACCATCGTTTCCAACGTCCGCCAGCTGAAGGACGATTACCCTATCATGGGAATATGCTTGGGCAACCAGCTGCTCTGCGAGGTCTTCGGCGGCAACACCTACAAGCTCAAGTTCGGTCACCGCGGGGTCAACCAACCGGTGAAGTACAATGACCGGGTGTACATCACCTCCCAGAACCACGGGTACGCCGTGGACCCCGAGACCATGATCAATTCTGGGATGGAGATCGACCAGGTCAACGTCAACGACGGGACGGTGGAGGGCATGCGCCACAACGAGCTGCCCATCTTTTCCGTGCAATATCATCCGGAAGCTCGGCCGGGGCCGAGGGACACCGGTTTCCTCTTCGACGATTTCGCCAAGATGCTGGAGGCGAGAAAATGAGCAAGGGCAAGCTCATGGTCATTGGCTCCGGACCTATCGTTATCGGTCAGGCGGCGGAGTTCGATTTCTCCGGCTCGCAGGCCTGTCGCTCTTTGCACGAGGAGGGCTACACAACCGTCCTGGTCAATTCCAACCCCGCCACCATCCAAACGGACCTGGAGATGGCCGACATCGTCTACATCGAACCGCTGAACGTGGAGACGGTGGCGGAGATCATCCGCAAGGAGAAGGTGGAGGGGGTGCTCTCCGGTATGGGCGGGCAGACCGCCCTGAACCTGTGCTCCGAGCTGGCTGACAAGGGTTATCTAGAAAAGCTCAACTGTCGTTTACTGGGCACTCAACCCCGAGCCATCGCCCTCTCCGAGGACCGGGAGCTGTTCCGGGAGACCATGATCCAGATCGGCGAACCTATCCCTCGCAGTGTCACCGTCCATAGCATCGACGACGCCAAGAAGGCCGTGGAGTCCGTGGGCGGCTTTCCAGTGCTTATCCGTCCCGCTTACACCCTCGGAGGCACTGGCGGTGGAGTGGCTTACAACGAGGAGGAGCTCATACCCATCACCGGCCGCGGTCTGATCTACTCGCGCATCCGCCAGGTGCTCATCGAGGAGAGCGTGCTGGGCTGGAAGGAGCTGGAGTACGAGGTCATGCGTGACCGCAAGGACAACTGCGTCATCATCTGCTCTATGGAGAACCTGGACGCCATGGGCATCCATACCGGCGAGAGCATCGTGGTCGCGCCCATACAGACGCTGAACGACGAGGACTTTCAGCTGATGCGGACGGCATCCATCAAGATCATCCGCGCCCTGGGAATCGAGGGTGGCTGCAACGTGCAGTTCGCCTTCAACCCGGTGACCAGGGAGTACCGCGTCATTGAAGTTAATCCGCGCGTCTCGCGCTCTTCCGCCCTGGCCTCTAAAGCTACCGGCTACCCCATAGCCAGGGTGGCGGCCAAGATCGCCATCGGGAAGACGTTGGACGAGATCCCGAACAAGATCACCGGGAAGACGTTCGCCGCTTTCGAACCGACCATCGATTACGTGGTGGCTAAAATTCCACGCTGGCCCTTCGACAAGTTCCGGACGGTCGAAACAAAGATCGGCACGCAGATGAAGAGCACCGGCGAGGTCATGGCCATCGGACGCACCATCGAGGAATCGCTCATGAAGGCGGTATGCTCCCTGGAGACGGACCGCATCGACCTGGAGCCGGAGATCTGGAGCGACAAGGAGCTGGAGGCGGAGCTGATCTCTCCGTCCGATAAGCGCCTGTATGGCATCGCCGAAGCGCTGCGCCGCGGGATGCCCATCGATAAGATAGCCGACCTCACCAAGTGGGACGCCTTCTTCGTGCGCAAGATACTGAACATCGTCAACATGGAGAAGGAGCTGGCCACCGGCCCGCTCACCCCGGAGCTGTTGAGAAGGGCGAAGCGCATGGGCTTCCAGGACGAGAGCATCGGCAAGTTCACAAAGAAGAGCGAGGCCGCGGTGCACCATATTAGGATGGAGAACAAGATTCTTCCGACCTACAAGATGGTGGACACCTGCGCCGCGGAGTTCCAGGCGGAGACGCCCTACTTCTATTCCACCTACGGCACGGATTGCGAGGTGCCGCATTCCGACAACAAAAAGGTGGTCATCGTTGGCTCCGGCCCCATCCGCATCGGGCAGGGCATCGAGTTCGACTATTGCTGCGTGCACGGGGTCATGGCCTGCCAGGAGCAGGGCGTGGACGCCATCGTCATCAACAATAACCCGGAAACGGTCTCCACTGACTATGACATCTCCGACCGCCTGTACTTCGAGCCGCTCACTCTCGAGGACGTGATGAACGTCATTGAGAAGGAGGACGCCGACGGCGTCATCCTGCAGTTCGGAGGGCAGACCTCCGTCAACCTGGCCGTTCCGCTGGAGGCCGCCCTGAAGGGCCGAAAGTGTCAGGTGCTGGGCACGTCCCCGGACATGATGGACGTGGCGGAGGACCGCAAGCGCTGGAGCGCGCTGATGAGCCAGCTGAACATCGCCCAGCCTGAATCGGGGACGGGTCATTCCTACGATGAGGTGAAGGTCGTGGCCGATCACATCGGCTACCCTGTGCTGCTGAGGCCGTCTTACGTGCTGGGCGGAAGGGGCATGGAGATCATCTACAGCGAGGAGGAGCTGAAGACCTACGTGGCCACGGCCGTCAAGGTCTCCAAGAAGCATCCGGTGCTGATAGACAAGTACCTGACGCACGCGAAGGAGCTGGACGTGGACGTGGTGTGCGACGGCAAGGACGTCTTCATCGGCGGGGTCATGGAGCATATCGAGGAAGCGGGCGTGCATTCCGGCGACGCCACCATGGTCCTCCCGTGCCAGACCATACCCCCCGAGGTCATGAAGAGGGTCATCGAAATCACCAAGCAGGTCGCGCTCGCGCTGCAGATCAAGGGCTGCATGAACTTACAACTGGCGGTGAAGGACGACGAGGTGTTCATGATCGAGGCGAACCCCCGCGCCTCTCGTACCGTCCCGTTCATCTCCAAGGCCATCGGCGTGCCGCTGGCGAAACTGTCCACCAAGGTCATGCTGGGTGAGAAGCTCAAGGACCTGGGGCACGTGGGCGTGGCGGAGTTCAAGCACGTGGCCGTCAAAGCGTCCGTCTTCCCCTTCCTGAAACTACCAGGCGTGGATTCCATACTCGGTCCGGAGATGCGCAGCACCGGCGAGGTCATGGGCATCGACAAGAACTACGGGGCGGCGATGTACAAGGCCATGATATCCGCCGGGAACAAGCTCCCGCTGCAAGGCGGGGTCTACGTGACCGTGGCCGACGCGGACAAGGCCCAGATACTGCCCATCGTCCAAGAGCTACATGAGATGGGATTCACCATATACGCCACCAAGGGAACGTCCACCTACATGCGCAACAACGGCGTGCCGATCACCACCGTCTACAAGGTGGCCGAGAACATCGCCCCGGACGCCCTGGGCCTCATGCGCCGCGGGGAAATCAACCTGATAATAAATACACCGACGTACTCTTCCGGCTCTCGCCGGGACGGGTACATGATGAGACGCCTGGCCGTCGAATTGGAGATACCGTTCCTGACCACGGTGCACGGGGCGAAAGCGACGGTTTGCGCTATAAAACGGGCTAGGCAGGGCGATCTGAAGGTCCGGGACATCGCCTCGTACCATTGATACTTCCGATAAGGAATCCTAAGAAAATCTGGATAAAATAGATATCTCCCCCAACTGCATGGTCTTGGTCATAGAATTCGGGGGGATTCTCAGATGTCACGGGGCAGAGCTTTAGCATTGGGCATATTCGTATTCTTGGGATTGCTATTGATCGCTGTTATGCTGTTCTCCGGGAACGCTTCGGCGAGGGACAGCGGTCCGCTGCACTTCGAAGGCGACACCGCCTTGGACCAGGCCAAGGTCGACGGTTATTGCACCGGCGACGGTACGGAAGGAAGTCCGTACGTCTTCGCTGATTACAACATCACCTGTACCGGTGAAGGATATGGCATATGGCTGAAGGACACCACGCGCTACGTGAACATCGAAAACTGCACCATTCACAACTGTCAATATGTCAGTGAGACCCTGCGAGGCTACGGGGTCTATCTTCAGAACTGTTCGAGCGTCACCGTGAACGAGAGCGCATTCTCTGATTGTGATTACGGCATAGTCGCTTCTCAATCCGACAATTGCACCCTGCTCAATAATGATATCAATTCCATCTCCACCATAGGAATCTCAATAGAATATTCATACTGGGTGATTACCGACTATAACTTCAAGAATATAATAGGGACGACACCAACCTATGGAATTCTTGTAAAGAACTCGCAATATGTAGCCATTAACGATACGGCTATCGTTGGATGCATCTATGGCATTGCGATTACCGATTCCAGTCGTTACGTTATCATGGACAACGTCACTTTGGACCGACAGGCCGGCCAGGGAATTAACGTTGATCATGTTTCGGAAGTCACCATCACAAATTCAACGTTCACCAATTTTGGGGATTATAGCTACGGCATTTATGGGCAACAAGTGACCTACATTGATATCCAGAATAATATTTACGACCTCGTGGGGACCCATGCCCAGGGCATCGCCCTATTCACCAGTGACCAGGTCCATATCGGTCACAACCGGATAAACGATACGGTCTACGCGATCTTCCTTGACGATGCGGAGAACGTCACCGTGGATAGCAACATCTGCACCAATACCTCGGACTTCAACATGCGCCTGACTATACAAAATGGCCGCGTGCAAAACAACACCGTTGCCAGCGCCCCCTTCGGTATCTCTTTTATGAACTGCATCGACGTGACCGTCCTTGACAATGATCTCACCGTGACACCATCATTTGGTAGCGAGGGGTTCAATCTATACCAATGCCAGGACATGCGGGTGGAAGATAACGTCATCGATTTTGAGACCGGGGAGTTCAACAAGCCCGTATTCCTAACCTTGAGCTCGAACTGCCAGATCGTCAACAATACCATCACGGGCCTAGCCAACACAGGCATCGCTGTGTACAGCAGTAGTAACATTTTGATCTCGGGTAACTATCTGGCCACCATCGGTTCGATCGGCATCAATCTTGATACGATCCATGGAGCTGCGGTATTCGACAATACCATCGAGGGCGGACTCGAGACCGGACTGCTGGTCTCGCTCTCTCATGACCTGCATGTTTATGGGAATGACCTGGAATCCAATCATTACGGGATCGTTTTACAGAATTCCTACGACGCCACGATCGAGGGGAACTATGCCAACTGGAGCATGGTGCGAGGCATATCAGTGGAGAGCGGCGGTTCCTATTCCAATGTGACCGTCCGCTATAATTTCTGCGTGAACTGTGATACGGGCATCGTTGTGAGCGCCATAGGCAATGTAGTGGTCGAAGATAACGATTGCTCCTACGGAAGCAACGCCGGGATATTCTTTAGTGAATCCATGCTCTCCTACGCTGGCAACAACACAGCCACGCATTGTGGGGTCGGAATCGATTTAGGCGACAGCCAGGGATGCATGGTGCATGGAGGCTCTTTCGACTACTGTAATGTGGGCGTCTCCGTGGGGAACGAGGGTGGGAACATCGAGAATGTGAGCGCTTCCCACTGCGGGGCGTACGGGCTGCAGATCAGCAACGCCATGTATACCTTTGTCTCCAACTCCACCTTCTCTTGGAACGTGTATGGCATAAGCGTCAATTTGGATATTAATCACGAGCAACCGATCACGGTTAAGGATTGTTTCATTGAGAACAACTCCGCGGACGGGCTACACGCCTACGGTGGTCATTGGGCTGATGTGTTCGGCAATCACTTCGCTAACAATCTGGATTACGGTATCTACCTGGGAATCACCTGCAATAGTTGGTGGATCTACAACAACACCTTCCTGAACAACAATGGGATCTCGTTCATAGATCCCAATTCATACCAGTGCTATGACCAGGGCACATTAGACGATTGGTTCGTCTGGGCAGGCGACCGCAATTGGGGCAACGGCTGGAGCAACCTGCCCAACGTGGACCTCAACGAGGATAGTTATGTGGATGACTCGGTCTGGATCGGCGGGTCATACCTCCACTACCAATACCAGCTGCCTTATGGCCCCAAGATAGAAGCCCCGGCCGCACCCACTGGATTGGTGGGGGTCCTTTCCTCTTGCTACATAGATCTGAACTGGACTGAACCGGTTCACGGCGGGAATGCCACGGTCGTGTATTACTATGTGTACATGGGGCTGTCCCCGGGCTCCCTGGAATTCATCGGCAACACCTACGGTGAGCTGTTCTATCAGGTCAATTACGAGCTGGTCAACGGTAACATCTATTACTTCGCGGTGGCGGCAGTAAACAATTACGATTTCGTTAGTGAGCTTTCCAATATCATGGAGGTCAACTACACCCTCTACCCCCTGGCCAATTCCGGTCCGTTAATCATACATAGCGACCAGGAGTTCGCGGACATGGCCGACCTGAAAGGATGGGTAGGGGACGGCAGTGTGGGAAGTCCCTACGTCATCGAGGACCTCATCATCGACGGGTCTGGATGGGAGGATTGCATCGAAATCTGGCACACTACGGTGCATTTCGTCGTGCGCAACTGCACCTTTTACTTCGGCACCCTAGGCATGTCTGGTAACGGCATCGGTCTTCTGGACGTCGTCAACGGCCAATTCTTCGAATGCACCTTCGCCGGGGAGATGTTGAATGGAATAAATTCTGAACTAAGTCAATTCATCGTGGAGCAGTGTACATTCAGCGGACCATCGAACTATGCGGTGCTCGCTCAATACGGATTCGGGATCCTGGTGGCCAACTCCACCTTCGATGGATGCAATACTGGAATAGGCCTCTTTTCGTTCAATGACGTCACCATTCGTGGTAGCAGCTTCCTGAACTGTTTGACCGGCGTCTACGCGTTCGAAGGCGAGGACCTGGAGGTCAGTGAGAACACTGCCATCGGAGGACGTTTTATCGACCTGAGCGTTGTGGCGACGGTCACCGTCGAGGCGAATGTGGGTACGGACATCGAATTATTCGGATATTTCAACAACGCCAACAATGTCCAGGTGCGTAACAACACAGTGGATGGCAACGGCAATTCGGTTGGTTTGAACATCTACCAAGGTTACTCGGTCATAGTCGAAGGGAATTCACTGAGTGGATTTACCACGTGCATCAGTGTATCTGCTGGATCATTCATCCAGTTGTTGAACAACACCGTTATTGACGGAAGTTACAATGGGATGTACCTGCAATCGATCAGCATTGGATTGATCGAGGGCAACAACGTATCTGGCAACGGAATGCACGGGATGCAGCTGGGTTCGGGCATCAGCGGTCTGACCGTCAGAGGCAACATCTTCGGTGACAACCTCGGTTACGGCGTATATATTGACCAGAGCATCTCCGCTACCTTCACGCTGAACATGTTCCGCGGCAACAACGGGAACGATGGCACGTATTCCACAGGAACGATCCAGGCCTTTGACAAATATCTGAGCTGCCAGTGGTCGTCCGGAGGATATGGGAATTATTGGGCCGAATGGACCTCTCCGGACGTCGATTATGACGGCATTGTGGACCAGCCTTACGGCTTGGGTGAGGAGGAATATCTGGACTATGCGCCCTTGGCGCATGCGTTCGGTGTCCCGACATCGCTGCAGGCTCAGGTGGGCAACAGTTGGGCCCTGCTCAGCTGGGACGAGGTCATTTATGACTTCACATCCGGGGTCGACGGATATGTAATTTATCGCAGCCTGGATGCAGGTGGGCCCTTTGCGTCCATCGGAACGACGACCGCTCGCCATTTCAACAACACTGGATTGACAATGGGCACCACATATTACTATCGCGTGGCCGCATATCGCGGAGCGGAGATCGGTAGCATGTGCCTGCCGTTATCCGTAACTCCCTGCAACACGCCGGGAGCACCGACCGGTCTATCCGTTAGCCGCGGTATCGGTTCCCTGGAACTGAGCTGGACCGCGCCGACGGACCATGGCGGGGCGGAGATCACCGGTTACGCAATATACCGGGGAACGAACCCGTCGAGCTTGGCCTTCCTGGGCAACACCCTGGGGATAGAAACCATCTACTTCGATGGTCCGTTCGGGAACGGCGAGACCTATTATTATGCGGTCAGGGCCATCAACCAGGCCGGGCCAGGAGCGGCGTCGGCTACCGTGGGCAATACCACCTTCGACGCGCCCTCCGCACCGCTGAACGTCGACACCCAGTTCGGCAACCACAACGTGACGGTCAGTTGGAACGCCCCCTCCAGCGATGGCGGGACGCTCGTGACCGGTTACGTTGTGGAGGTCAGCCATTCCGGCGGGAGCGGCTATTATTATTTCGGACCGGCCGTCCGCAACGCCCTTATTATCAGCCTGGCTAATGGTGTGGAGTATGGATTCCGCGTCTACGCGGTGAACATCGCCGGGGAGGGGGACTGGTCCACCATCATCTATGACACTCCGGCCACCCTGCCCGGAGCACCTGAAGGTCTTGTGGCCGTGCCGGGGAATTCCAGCGTAAGCCTTTCGTGGCAGCTGCCATCGGACGATGGCGGAGACGCCCCTACTTCCTACAACATCTACCGTATGGACCTGGAGAACGGTTGGGCGCTGCTGGGAAACAGCACAGTACGGAGCTATGTCGATTCGACTGTGATCAACGGCATGATCTACTACTACCGCGTGAGCGCGGTGAACAAGGCTGGCGAAGGCTCGATCTCAAAAGAGACCGGGGCCGTACCGGGCTTGCCCTTGGCCCCTACCGGTTTGACGGCGACCAATGACGGCGGGAACGTCCGCCTCAACTGGACCGCTCCGGCGGATGACGGCGGAACGGACATAGTAGGTTATAAGGTCTACCGCGACGGCGGCTCCGGGTTCATTTACCTGGGCTCGGTTAGCGCTGGTTCGCTGAGCTATCTTGACGCCACCGCTACCCCCGGAATTGAATATCGCTATCGGGTCAGCGCGGTCACCCTCAACGGAGAGGGATCCCCGTCCAACGCGGCGATCCTCACCCTTCCCTTGACTTCCCCGGAGGCCCCGGTCATAGATTCCGCGGTGCAGGAGGATGACGGCGTGCTGATCGTCTGGCATGTGCCAGAGAGCTCCACCGTTCCGGACCAGTTCCTGATCTACCGGGGAGCCGCGTCGGACTCCCTGATGCTCATCGCCATAATCGATGGAGACGTGCTCGAGTACCTGGACCTGGCCGGAACGGCCGACATGTTCTACGCCCTGCGTTCCTCCAACCAGTATGGCGTGAGCGAAATGAGCGCCCCCTACCAGGCCACGCTCGGCATCGTCCTTCCGCCGGAAGCGCCGCAGGGTTTGACGGCCATAGCAGGTGATTCCCTGGTGACCCTTAGCTGGACCGCTTCGAACGGAGCCGTAGGTTACCGTGTCTATCGGGACAACGGAAGCGGATACGCGCTGCTGGACACGGTGGCTGGGGTGGGATATTCAGATGGGACGGTGCTTAACGGAGTTCCTTGCTCCTACCGGCTGACAGCTTACAACGACGGAGGGGAGAGCGGTAACTCCACGACGGTCCTGGCCACCCCGGGAAGTGTCCCGGGCGCGGTACAGAATCTCACCCTGACCGAAGGAGCGGGCATCGTCACCCTGGACTGGGAGGCCCCGGCGGACGACGGCGGCTCGGCCGTGCTCGGCTACCGGGTGTATCGCGACCTGGACGGTACTGTGACGTTGCAAGCTATGGTCAATATCATGACCTACACCGATCATAACGTGGTCAGCGGCCTGCCGCACACCTACTGGGTGGTGGCCTTGAACGCCTGGGGGGCCGGTCCGGAATCCGCTCGCGTGAACGTGACGCCTGACGAGGTGGTCGTTACCGGTCTTCCGGCCCCGTCCTACCTGCTGGCCACGGTCGGCAACGGGACGGTGACCCTAACTTGGGACCCCATGGTATCCTTCCATGTGAACGGCTTCCGGGTGTTCCGGAGCGACGGCGGGAACTTCACCTTCCTGAGCGCTCAGAACGGCTCGTCCTATACTGACGTCGGACTTGTGAACGGAGTGACGTACACCTACCGGGTGTATTGCTTCATCGGCACGGCGAACGGAGAGAACGCCACGGTGGACGCCACGCCGGGAACGGTGCCCGGGGCGGCCACGCTGAACGCCCAGACCGCGGTGGACCGCATCACCCTGGGATGGTCGGTCCCGGCCAACGGCGGCTCGTCGATCATCGGTTACCGCCTCTACCGCACGCCGGGCATCGGGACCACCGTGCTGCTGGCCTCCCTGACTGGGAACGCATACGTGGACACCAGCGTGCTTGCCGGTGTGAACTACACTTACATGGTGACCGCCCTCAACGCCTTCGGGGAGGGAGCGCCGTCAAACACCATGGTGCTGCGCACCAATCAGCAACCCTCGCCCAATACCGATGCGCCCGCCGCACCGTACCTGATCTCGGCCACCGGTGGCAATTCCAGCGTAACATTGCTCTGGAGCGTCCCGAGCGATACGGGTGACGGACCGATCACCGGCTACAACGTGTACCGCGGGACCAGCCCCCTGGCGTTGCAGCTCCTGGTGTCCGTTCCCGCTGGATCCACCACCTACGTGGACGGTGCGGCGGTCTACGGCACCACGTACTATTACTGCGTCTCCGCCCTCAACCAGTGGGGAGAGGGCGAACCTTCCAGGGTGCTCAGCGCCTCCCTGGTGGCCCTGGCCGTCCCCGGAGAGGTGAACGTGGAGGTGGAGGAGGGACAAGGCCGCCTCACCCTGACCTGGTCCGTCCCTGACGACCAGGGCAGCTCGGCCGTCACCGGTTACAATATCTACCGGCGCGGGGAGGGAGGCGATAGGCAGCTCATAGCCACCGTTCCCGCCGGCACGGACACCTTCGTGGACGGTTCGGTCGAACCGGGTGCGGAGTACGACTACTGGGTGACAGCGGTGAACGCAGCCGGCGAGGGACCGCTGCCCGATGCGCCGGTCTCCGGCGTCCCGCTGGCGGTCATCACCGGCGTAGCTTCGCCCGGACCTCTGCCCCTGATAGCGGTGGCGTTAGGTGTCGTAGGCTTGCTGGTGGCCGTCGTGGCTATCGTGCTGGTCCTCCGCAAGAAGTAGGCCAAACCCTTTCCCTTTCCTTTTTTATCCGCTCTCTTTGACCGGACGGTCCGAAGCGGTGAGCAGCACCCCCAATAGCACCAGCGGGGCGGCCAATATCACCGTCCAACCCGGGGCCTCGGCCAGCAGCAGGAAGGCCATCAGGCTGGCCAGTATCGGCTCTCCCAGCAAGGAGGTGCTGATGACCGGGGCGGACAGGTACTTCAGCGACCAGTTGTAGACGGTGTGGCCGAAGATGGTGCAGACCACGGCCAGGGCCATGAAGATGAGCAGCTCCTCGCCGGAGTATGGCCACAGAGGGACGCCCGTGATCAAGGCGGAGGAAAGCAGCACCACGCTGGCCGTCAGGTACACCAGGAAGGCGTAGGTGAATATGCCCAGGGAGCGCCGGAGCACCCTGCCGGCAAGAATGTATATCGCGGCCATGACCCCACCGACCAGGGCCAGCGTGTTGCCGTAGGCCCCTTCGGAACCGAGGCCGGACAGGGCGATGAAGGCCACCCCGGCGAAACCGATGATCACGCCCAGCACGGTCCTTTTCGAGGATTCTTTGAGCAGCAGCACCGAAACGGCACCGACTATAAGCGGGTGGCAATTTACCAGCAGGGTGCTGGCGGCGACGGAAGTGTAGTTAAGCGAGGAGATGAAGGTGAAGAAGTGGACGGCCAAAACAACCCCGGTGATGAGCACCAGCAGTGAGGTCTTGCGCGGCATCCTCTCCGCGTTTCGTCGTTCACGGAAGGCGAAGGGCGCCAGTATGAGCGAGGCGAAGAGCATGCGGTAGCCGGCGATGATCAGAGGGTCGGCGTCGCTCCAGCGGATGAATATGGAGGCGAAGGACACGGCCAATATGGCCACGAACAGTGCCGGGTAGGCCCATCGCTCCTGGCTCATGGTATCAATGCAGGACGACGGAGCGCACGCCCTTGCAGGCACGGATCTGGGGTATCAGTTCCGGAGGCACCACACCCTCGGTGATGATGTAAAGACTGGGCTCTGGGGATAGGTCGGGATCGCTGACCACCACCTGCCGCAACGATATCCCGGCCCGGGCGATGACCCCGGCCACCTCGGCGATGATGCCGCAGGTCTTGGCGTCGGTGGGAAATATCTCGAGGGCGGTCCAGCCCATGACCGGGGCCACGTTGCAGAGCAGGGCGGTCGGTTCCAAACGGCAGAACAAGGTCCGCAGCTCGTTGCTCCCCTCGATGGTCTCGATGGCCGAGCGCACGATGCGCCGGTCGACGCCCGCCGCCCGCCCGATGGCCATGTCGGCTATCTCGATGTCCCCGCAATACACCCGGGCCTCCTGCACCTTGAGACCGTACTGCAGGAGAAGCTTGGCCACCTTGGCTTGGGAAGGGTACTTGCCGAAATGCTTGGAGAGAGAGCGCCACATGATTCTCCTCACCAGAATGACGGATATAAAAACTCATTGATGCCCTAATTCATTCAACGATGTATCGTATTGTTAAACAACAATGAACGGCGAATCACGGTCGAACTATGGAAATCGTCCACCGGAAATTTCAAGTCGGGGGTAGGTGAAATGATGAAAGAGGACGAGGACTTCGACCAGTGATTTATATCTCATGCCTGACATATGCGTAGATGACGCAACTCTTATATGCGTGCTAAGAATTGACACGGCAAGAAGGTGAAAAAGTGCTAGGCAAGAGCGTTAGGATGGAGCGGATCATGGACCGGGGCACCGGGAGGGCGGTCATCGTCCCCATGGACCACGGCATTACCCAGGGCCCCATCGAAGGACTAGTGGACATGAGGTCGACCATAGACAAGGTGGCCCAGGGAGGGGCCACCGCGGTGGTCCTGCACAAGGGCATCATCCCCTACAGCCACCGGTCCTTTGGGCGCGACATTGGCTTGATTGTGCACCTCTCGGCCAGCACCAAGTACAGCCGGCGCACCGACCAGAAGATATTGGTGACCACCGTGGAGGAGGCCATCAAGATAGGGGCGGACGCCGTTTCCATCCACGTCAACATCGGCAACGATTACGAGAACGAGATGCTAGCCGACTTCGGGGACATCTCCAGGCGCTGCAACGAATGGGGCATGCCCCTGATGGTCATGATCTATCCCCGGGGCAAGGACATGAAGGACGGCTACGACGCTGAGGCCATCAAGGTCTGCGCCCGCGTAGGGGCGGAGCTGGGGGCGGACATAATCAAGACCAGCTACACTGGCGATATCGACTCCTTCCGCGAGGTTGTGCGGGGAGCACAGGCGCCGGTGGTCATCGCTGGCGGGCCCAAGATGGACTCTGACGAGAAATTGCTGCAGATGGTGCGCGACTCCATTGACGCCGGCGGAAAGGGCGTCTCCATCGGAAGGAACATCTTCCAGCATAAGAACGTGATCGGCATAACCAAGGCCGTCAGCGGCATCGTGCTGGAGGACATGGAAGTCGAAGAGGCCTTGCAACTACTGAAGTGATAACATGTCCGGGAAGGGCAAGATCGTCTGGGTGCGGACCGACCATCTTCCTTCCGCTGCCGAAAGGAAGCGCATGGTGACCTCCGCCCTGGAATCAGGGTACGTCAGCATCGTGCTCCGGGAGGAGGACGCCGCCCTGCAGAAGGTGGGGCGGTACAACGCTATCGTGCGGCGGGGGGACGAGCTGTTCGCCGACGGAAAGCCGGTGGGCGTGGTACTGACCATACGCAGTCACAAGGACGCGGAGAAGGCCGCCACCCTGAAAGGAAAGCAGGGATACGTGCTGGTGGAGTCGCATGACTGGAAAGTGATTCCACTGGAGAACCTCATCGCCGAGTTCCAGGGGACCAACACCAAGGTCATCGCCTCCTGCGCGACGTTAGATGAAGCGAACCTGTTCGCCACCACCCTCGAGAGCGGGGTGGACGGTCTAGCTATCACGGTCAAGGACCCCACACAGCTGAGGCTGTTCGCCCCCCTCGGACGTTCCGGCGTGACCGACGTAGAGCTGACCGAGGCCACGGTGAGATCTGTTCGTCCAGTAAATATCGGGGACCGGGTCTGCGTGGACACCTGCTCTACGCTGAACGTGGGAGAGGGCATGCTGGTGGGATCGCAGTCCGCCTGCCTTTTCCTGGTCCAGAGCGAGGCCATGGACTCACATTACGTTTCCTCCCGTCCGTTCCGGGTCAACGCCGGGGCGGTGCACGCCTACGTCCTCGGTTCGGACGGACGTACCAAATACCTTTCGGAGGTTGGTAGCGGCACCGAACTTCTGGCTGTGGATTCGTCCGGTCGCACTAGGCCGGTGGTGGTCGGACGCGCTAAGGTAGAAGTGCGCCCGCTGCTCCTGCTGGAAGCGGAAGCTGATGGTTCGCGTTTCACCACCATACTGCAGAACGCCGAGACCATTCGGTTGTGCAGCAAGGATGGTTCGATATCCGTCGCTGAAATTAAAGAGGGCGACAAGGTGCTGGTACGCCTGGAAAAGGGCGGAAGGCATTTCGGGCATGCGGTGAAGGAGAGCGTAGTGGAAAGATGACCAGGATATGCGTGGCTATATCGGAGGCCGACGCGACCTCGGCATTGGCGGTGGCGAAGGATGCCGTGTCCAGAGGAGCTGAGTGCCTGGAGTTCCGTTTCGATGCCATGCCCGTGCTGCCGGACGACCTGGCACCGTTCCAAGAGCTCGACGTTCGTCGCATCGCCACCCTACGGGAGAAGGACCAGGGCGGGGCCTGGGAAGGGCCGTTGGAGAAGAAGTGGGAATTCCTGTGGCGGGCAGCGCACGCCGGTTTCGACGTGGACCTCGAATTCGGTCATCCCCTCGTGATGCGAGCGCACCTGCTGAAACCGTCCAAGGTCATCATCTCCTATCACGACCTGAAGATGACGCCCTCCATAGGAAAGATCATCGAGACCCTGGTGGAGTGCTCGGCGCGGGCGGACATGGCCAAGGCGGCCTTCAATGTACGGACGATGCACGACATGGCACAGCTGGTGGAGGCGGCCATGTGGTTCGACCTGAGCCGGGAGCGCTTCACGGTCATCGGCATGGGCGAGCTGGGCACGGTCACCCGGGTGCTGGCGTACCGGCTGGACAGTGTTCTCACCTATGCTTCCGTGTCCGCAGGTAAGGAGACCGCCCCGGGCCAGCTCGACCTGGAGACCATGAAGTGGCTGGGAAAGGAGCCGCTGGTCACCGGGATAATCGGATATCCCCTGGACCACTCCGTGTCGCCGCAGCTGCACAACGCCGCCTTCCGCTCCTTGGGGATCAAGGGCATCTATCTCAAGTGGGTCACTTTGAACGATGAGCTGGAGGACCTGCTGGGCGTGGCGGACGCCCTCGGCATAAAAGGTTTCAACGTCACCATCCCGCACAAGGAGACCATCATTCCCTTCCTGGACCGGGTCGACCCGTTGGCCGAGAGGATCGGGGCGGTGAACACCGTGGTCAACGAGGACGGGAACCTGGTGGGGCGCAACACCGACGTGATCGGGGTGGAGAGGACCTTCGAGAGGAACGGCGTGGACCCCAAGGACAAGATGGCCTTGGTGCTGGGCGCCGGAGGCGCGTCCCGCTCCGTCCTGGCCTACCTCACGTCCAAGGGAGCGGAGGTGGACATCACCAACCGCACCATGGGCAAGGCCGAGTCCCTGTCCAAGGCCTTCGACGGCGTTTCGGCCGTCGGCCGTCCCATCGCCGAGGAGAAGCAGTACGACATCATCGTGAACTGCACCCCCCTCGGAATGAAGGGGTTCCCCATGGAGATGCCCATCTCCCCGCACTCGCTGCGAGAGGGGCAGTTCGTCATGGATATCGTATACAATCCAGCGGTGACGCCGCTGCTGGCCGAGGCCTCGCGCAAGGGAGCGGTGGCGGTAAGCGGCAAGGACATGCTCATCTATCAGGCCCTGGCCTCCTTCGAGCTCTGGACCGGAAAGGCCGCCGAGTACGAAGTCATGGAGCAGGCCTTCCGGGAGGCGCTGCCTTGATCGGAAGGGGAGAGGCGCACGGCGCCGTCACCATAATAAACGCCATCGCCGCCGGCAAGGGCTGCGCGGTCGGCGTAGATCTGCGCACCTGGGCCGAGGTGGAGCTTTCACCCGGTGAAGGGGTAGAGGTGGTCATGGAAGGGCTGCCCAACGAACCGACCAAGCTGGTCAGTTCCTGCGCCAACGCGGTCATGGACCATTTCTCGCGGAGGATGAAGGCCAAGGTCCGCTCTGGCTCTCAGATCCCGGTCTCCCGGGGGCTCAAGAGCAGCAGCGCCGCGGCCAACGCGGTGATACTGGCCACCCTGGACGCCCTGGGGGAGAAGATGGGCTACCTGGAGGTGCTGCGCATGAACGCCGACATCTCCGTGGCCGCCGGGGTCTCGGTCACCGGGTCCATGGACGACGCCGCCGCTTCTTTGTTGGGTGGGGTGGTGTGCACCGACAACCTCCGCCGCAAGCTGCTGAGGAGGGAGAAGTGGACCCTCAGCCCGAGGGTGGTCATCGGCGTGCCGGAGCGCATGATCCGCAAGGCGGACCTGCCCCGGGACCGCATCGCCGTCTACAAGCCCATGGTGGAGAAGGCCTTCGAGATGGCCTGGAACCGGCATTACCTCGATGCCATGTTCCTAAACGGCCTGTGCTATGGAGCGGCGCTAGGTCTGGACCAGGACCTGACTATACAGGCTATGAAGGCCGGGGCCATCGGGGCGGGCATATCCGGCACCGGGCCGGCGGTGGCCGCCTTCGTGGGCGCGACCAGGGAGAAGAAGGTCATCGAGGCCATGGGCCCCGGGGCCCTGGCCGTGGACGTGTTCCAGGGGGAGCCGATATGATGCTGAAGGTCATTAGGTCCAGGACGGAAGGGGAGGTCGTCTCCTCGCCGTCCAAGAGCTACACCCACCGGGCCATGACCCTGTCCCTGCTGGCGGAGGGCCGGAGCGTCCTGCATCGCCCGCTGCGAGGCGAGGACACGCTGGCCACGCTGGAGGCGGTGAAGGCCTTCGGAGGGTTGGTCGAGGAGCGTACGGACCTGGAGATAACCGGCGGGCGGCTGAGATGCCCTGACGGCATCGTCGACGCCAAGAACTCCGGGACCACCATACGGCTGATGGCCGGGGTGGCTTCGCTGCTATCATGCACCACCGTGCTCACCGGCGACGAGAGCGTTAGACGGCGACCGATGCAGCCCCTGATCGAGGCGCTGATCGGCCTGGGCGTGCGATGCGAGTCCACCCGCGGCAACGGGCTGGCCCCCCTGATGGTCCAAGGACCCAACAAGGGAAAGGAGACCAGCATACGCGGGGACGTCAGTTCCCAGTTCATCTCCTCGTTACTGATATCCTCGGCGGTCAAGGATGTGGATACTACCATTCACCTGACCACCCCGCTCAAGTCCCGGCCTTATGTGGACATAACCATGGAGATGATGACGCGTTTCGGCGTTAAATGCCAGAGCACCGCCGACGGATTCATCGTCCCCGGAGGCCAGAGGTACCGACCCCAGGACTACACCGTCCCCGGGGACTTCTCCTCGGCGGCGTTCCCGTTGGCGGCGGCCGCGCTCACCGGCCAGGTCACCGTGAAGAACTTAGATCCTAAAGACAGGCAGGGCGATCGTTCCTTTCTGGACATCCTTAAAGGATTGGGGGCGGAGGTCCGCTGGGAGGGTAACGACCTGCGCTGCGCTCGCGGAGAATTGAGGGGGATGGAGATAGACCTGGGCGACGCCCCAGACCTCTTCCCCATCGTGACCGTGCTCTGCACCCAGGCCAAAGGAGAGAGCCATATTACCAACGCGGCCCACGTGCGCCTGAAGGAGAGCGACCGCATCGCCGCCACCACCGCCTTCCTGAGGGACATGGGCGCGGAGGTGAAGGAGACGGAGGACGGCTGTGTGGTCCGGGGCGGGACCAAGCTCCGGGGCGCGCGCGTCAACTCGTTCAACGACCACCGCATACTGATGGCCGCGGCGGTGGCCGCCCTGGTGGCGGACGGCGAGACGATCATAAACGATGGCGACTGCCACCGCATATCCTACCCGGACTTTGTGCAAGACATGAGGTCGCTGGGGGCCAAGCTGGAGATGATACCGTGAACACCATTGGCAGCGAATTGCGCTTGACCCTGTTCGGCGCCAGCCACGGACCGTGCGTCGGCGCGGTGCTGGACGGGGTCCCACCGGGCATGTCGATCGATCCCATCCGCATACAGAACGAGGTCGACCTACGGAAGCCGTCGGCGGGCATCGGCACGCCAAGGGCCGAGGAGGACAAGGTAGAGGTGGTCTCCGGAATATTGGAGGGCAAGAGCACCGGCGCCCCCATCACCCTGATGGTGGTGAACCGGGACATCGATTCCAGCAAGTACGAGAAGTTCAAGCAGGTCCCCCGTCCGGGGCATGCCGACCTCACCGCCCGCTCCAAGTACTCGGAGTGCGCGGACCTGCGGGGCGGGGGGCAGTTCTCCGGCCGCATGACCGTGGCGCTGGTGGCCGCCGGGGCCATAGCCAAGATGCTGCTGGAGGAGCGCGGGGTGCGCGTGGCCGCCTACCTGAAACAGGTGGGAACCGTACGGGACCAGGAGGAAAGGAGCGTCACCGAAGCGATGCTCTCCCGTTCCAACGAGGTGCGGGCAGCTTCCGCCGACGTCGCCGACCGGATGAAGGAGGAGATCCTCCGGGCCAAGGAGGATGGGGACAGCGTGGGCGGGGTGGTGGAATGCATCGTAGACGGCCTGCCCATGGGATTAGGAGAACCGTTCTTCGACACCGTGGAGGGAGAGCTGGCTAAGCTCGTTTTCGCCGTGCCCGGGGTCAAGGGCATCGAGTTCGGGTCAGGGTTCGCCGCCGCAGGGATGAGGGGCTCGCAGCACAACGACCCCTTCGTGCTGGTGGACGGGAAGGTAAGAACGTCCAAGAACGACGCCGGCGGCATTCTCGGCGGGATAACCAACGGCATGCCGGTGGTCTTCCGCGTGGCCATCAAGCCGACCGCCTCCATAGCCAAGGGGCAGCGGTCGCTGAACGTTAAGAGCGGGAAGCAGACGGAGCTAAAAATAGAGGGACGACATGACCCTTGCATAGCGCCGCGGGCCGTGCCCGTGGTGGAGGCCGCGGCCGCCCTGGTCCTGGCCGACCTGAGCATGAGAGGTGGTGTAGTTGACTGATAGTGTGGAAGGCATCCGGTGGAAGATCGAGGAGATCGACAACGAGATACTGGACCTGATCAAGAAGCGTATGAGCATAGCCCTGGCCATGGGGCATCACAAGGTGGAGAAGGAAATGCCCGTTAGGGACATCCGCGTCGAGGAGCAGGTCCGCGACAGATATCTCGCCAGGGCCAAAGATGTGGGCATCAGCGATGCGGCGGCCATCGAGCTTTCCTCGCTGATAGTGCGTGAATCGGTAGAGGCCCAGGCCCGTTTACCCAGACAAATGAAGCCGCGCAAGGTGCTGGTGGTGGGCGGCGGTGGCGCCATGGGACAGTGGCTGTGCCGCTTCTTCTCCTCCCGCGGCCATGAGGTCAAGGTGTTCGATACCCTTCCCGGCAAGTCGTTCCCCAACGTTACGTCGCTGGAGAAGGGGGTCAAGGAAGCGGACGTGATCGCCGTGTCCTCGCACATCTCCGCCACCGCGGACATGCTGCGCCAGATATTCAAGCTGAAGCCCAAGGGGCTGGTCTTCGACATCGCCTCGGTGAAGTCGCCGCTGATCGAGGTCCTCAAGGAAGGGGCGGACCAAGGCTTGCTGGTGTGCTCCATCCATCCGATGTTCGGCCCCAGCGCCTCCTTCATATTTGCCCGGAACCTGATAGTGTGCGATTGCGGCTCGGACGCCGCCGTCAACAAGTTCATGCCCTTGCTGAACGGCACCGGTGCCAACGTCATCCAGATGCCGTTGGAGGACCACGACAAGTACATAGCCGTGGTGCTGGGGATGAGCCATGCCCTGAACTTGGCGTTCTTCGAGGCCCTACGCCACAGCGACTTCGGTTTCGAGGAGCTCAAGAGAGTGTCCTCCACCACGTTCGAGAGGCAGATGAACACCAGCAGCAGCGTGGCCCGGGAGAGCCCCAACCTTTACTACGAGATCCAGCATCTGAACCCATACAACCAGGATGTGCTGGATGCGTTCATCTCCGCCCTGAGGGAAGTGCAGGAGGCCGGCACGGACGAGGACCGGTCCCACTTGATCAGGATCATGCAGGAAGGAAGGAAGTATTTCGAGGTGAAGCAATGAAGAAGATAAATGTGGCCGTACTAGGCGCCACAGGAATGATCGGACAAAGGTTCGTGCAGCTGTTGGAGGACCATCCCTACTTCGAGATAGGCGGCCTCTACGCTTCCGAACGGTCGGAGGGGAAGTCGCTCAGCGAGGTGCTGAAGGTCAAGGACGTGCGCTTCAAGCCGGACACCCTGGACCTGAAGATCGAACAGCTGGAGCCCAAGGCCATATCCAAGCGTTGCCGGGCGGCCTTCTCCGGCCTGCCCACCGAGGTGGCCAAGGACACCGAGTCCGCTTTGGCGGATGTAGGTGTAGCCGTGTTCTCCAACGCCGCCTCCCACCGCATGCGCGACGACGTTCCGTTGCTCATACCAGAGGTCAACCCGGACCATCTGGAACTGGTGCGCACGCAGTCCACGTTCGCCAACGGCGGTTACATCGTGACCAACGCCAACTGCTCCACCACCGGCCTGGCCGTCCCGCTGCAGGCCATCTACCAGAAGTTCGGGCTGAAGGCCTGCTACGTATCCACTTACCAAGCGGTCTCCGGCGCTGGTTACCCCGGCGTGCCGTCCCTGGATATTCTCGGCAACGTGGTCCCCTTCATCAAGAACGAAGAGGAGAAGATGGAGGCCGAGATCTACAAGATGCTGGGCAAGCTGGACGGAAAGAAGGTCAAGTACGCCGACTTCGACATGGTGGCCAGCTGCGCCCGCGTGCCGGTGGTCGACGGTCATCTGGAGTCCGTGGTGATCAAGCTGGGTAAGAATGGGTCGGCCGAGGACGTGGTCAAGGTCCTGGAGGCCTTCAGACCGGAGCCGCAGAAGCTCAAGCTGCCCACCGCGCCTGTTCATCCCATCATTGTACGGAAGGAGGAGAACCGCCCGCAGCCGGCCGCCGACGCTTTGGCCGGCGAGCCGGAGAGGGCCAGGGGCATGGCCGTTTCCGTCGGTCGGGTGCGCGAGAGCAAAGGATATATCAAGTTCTGGTTGCTTTCCCATAACACCCTGAGGGGCGGGGCTGGCGGTTCCGTGCTCAACGCGGAACTGGCCGTGGCTAGGAAGCTCCTCTGAGGGGGTACCGGATGAAGCGGACGGTCGCCGAGATAAACGCGAAGATCAAGAACGGGGACGTGGTGGTCATGACCGCCGAGGAGGTCATACCCTACGTCCAGAGCGAGGGCCTGGAGCGCGCCGCCAAGGAGGTTGACGTCGTAACGACGGGAACCTTCGGCGCCATGTGCTCCTCCGGGGCCTTCCTCAACTTTGGTCATTCCGAGCCACCGATCCGCATGCAGAAGGTCACCTTGAACGACGTGCCGGCCTACGCCGGCCTCGCCGCCGTGGACGCTTTCATCGGGGCCACGGAGCTCAAGCAGAACGACAGCTCCGGTTACGGCGGGGCGCATGTCATCGAGGACCTGGTGTCCGGAAAACCTGTTAGACTGAAGGCGTCCTCCAGCGGCAGCGACTGCTACCCGCGCAAGGACATCGACACCTTCGTCTCCCTGAACAGCATGAACCAGGCCTATCTTTTCAACCCGCGCAACGCCTATCAGAACTATGCGGCGGGAACGAACTCCTCCGAACGGACGCTCTACACCTACATGGGTAAGCTGCTGGCCGGATACGGCAACATCACCTACTCCAGCGCCGGGCAGCTCTCCCCGCTGATGAACGACCCCACCCTGCGCACCATCGGCATCGGCACCAGGATATTCCTGGGCGGCGGCACTGGTTACGTGGCCTGGGAGGGCACGCAGTTCCGTACCAACGTGGAGACCAAGAACGGGGTGCCGATGGGAGCCGCGCGCAACCTGGCCACCATCGGCGACCTGCGGGGCATGTCCCCCGATTTCGTCAGGGCGTTGAACCTGCCCGGATACGGCGTTTCCCTGGCCCTGGGCGTGGGCGTGCCGATCCCGATACTGGACGAGGAGGTGCTGAAGGCCACGACCGTCAGCGACGAGCAGCTCTTCGCTCCCATCATAGACTACTCCGTGCAGTCCAGGAACCGCCGGCCCATAAAGCACGTCTCCTACGCCGAGCTACGCTCGGGCAAGGTCGAGCTTTTCGGTAAGGAAGTGCGAACCTCGTCGCTATCTAGCTACTTGAAGGCCAGGCAGATCGCCGAGCTTCTATCGGAACGCATTGAGGACGGGGAGTTCCTTCTGACCGAGCCGGTGGCCCAGCTGCCCGAGGACCGCAGCGTGGGCACGCTCGAGGTTCGTTCCCGGGAGGAGGCGGTCTGATGGTCAAGAAGAAGTTCATGCTCGGATTCACCCCCGACCTGGTCAACGAGCCGGTCGTATACCACCTGGTCAAGGACTACGACCTGCGGATCAACATCCTGCGGGCGGAGGTCCGGGAGATGGGCGGACGATTGCTCATGGAGGTCGAGGGCAAGGCCGCCAGCATCAGGGACGCGGTTCGATTCTTGAACGAGGCCAGGGTCGACGTGCAGGAGCTGACCAACTACGTGGACAAGGACGAGGGGCGCTGCACCCATTGCGGCATGTGCATCTCCATTTGTCCAGTGGAGGCCCTGACCATGGACCGTTCGGTATGGAAGGTGCGCTATGACGCCGAGAAGTGCATCGCCTGCGGGATGTGCATCGACGCCTGCCCGCCAGGAGCGATGAACTTCCGAATATGAGAAAGCACTTCGAGATCCGCGAGACCGCCGTGACCATCGAAGCGGCGGAAGAGTACCTATCCATGGCCGAGACGGCGATTATGGACGCCCGCCAGCAGGTCGAGGCCTACATCGCCAAGGACGAGTACTTCAAGACCACCTTCGATCCCTACCCCGTCGCTCCGGACATGGACGAAGTGGTCAAGCGCATGTGCCTGGCGGCCCAGAAGGCCGGTGTGGGGCCCATGGCCGCGGTGGCCGGGGCTATCAGCGAGCAGGCGGTGATGACCATGACCAAGGCCGGCTGCAAGCACTGCATGGTGGATAACGGTGGTGACATCGCCATGCGCACCTCCAAGACGGTGACCGTGGGGCTCTACGCCGGAGAGGCCTCGCCCATATACATGGCATTAGAGGTGCCGCCGACCAGGAAGCTGTACGGGATATGCACGTCCTCCGGCACCATCGGCCCTTCCATCTCCCTGGGACGGGCGGACTTGGCCACGGTCATCTCGAACGATGTGGCCCTGGCCGACGCCTGCGCCACGAAGTTGGGGAACATGATCTCCGATGACGACGTCACCACCATGGACAAGGCGCTCCGTGGGGTGCTGGCCATCGACGGCGTGTTGGGAGCGCTGGTCATGATCAACGGCAAGATGGGCATGGGCGGGGACGTTCCACGATTGGTCCGCTGCGACATTCCCGAAGACCGTATCACCAAGGTGCGCTACGAGCGCTGACGGGACGTCTCTTTTTTGTCATTCTTCCTGGACAAACGCGCGTTCGCGACCAGAGTGTCAGTAATTATAAGTAGCATTTGTCCATTGATGGGGTATTGCCAAGGGTTATCATATGACACTCAGGCTGGCCATACCCAACAAAGGAAGGCTGAGCGAGAGGTCCATCGAGATCCTCAAGCAGGCTGGACTGGAGATAGAGAACGGGGACGAGCGCAGGCTGTACGCCAACGTCAAGCGCCAGGACCTGGCGGTAATGTTCCTCCGGGCCCAGGACATCGTCAAGTTCGTGCACAAGGGAGCGGTGGACGTGGGCATCACCGGCTACGACCTGGTGCTGGAGTCCGGCCTGGACGTCGTCGTGCCCTACGAGCTCAACTTCGGGCGCTGCCGTCTATCCGTGGCCGTCCCGGAGGCCATGGACGTCAAGCGCCCAGAGGACCTGCCCGACGGGCTGGTGGTGGCGACGTCGTTCCCCAACATGACCCGCAAGTACTTCGAGAAGCTGGGCAAGAAGGTGGAGATTGCCTCCATCGCCGGGGCGGCGGAGATCGCCCCGCACCTGGGCGTCGCCGATATAATCGTCGATCTGGTCTCCAGCGGTTCAACGTTAAAGATGAACCACCTGCGCGAGCTGGCGGTCGTCGCCGAATCACAAGCGGTCGTGATCGCCAACCGTAAAGCGTACGAGAGCCACGAGCAGCAGGTGCAGGAGATAATCTCCGCCATGCTGAGCGTCACCGAGGCGGAGAACAAACAGTATCTCATGGCCGACGTGCCGAAGACCTCGCTGGACGAGGTCCGCAAATCCTTCCCCGGTATCGCCGGCCCGACCATCATGAACATCATCGGCCGGGACGACGTCGTGGCCGTGCACGTGGTCATCGACAAGACGGACGCTTACGACGCCATCATCAAGCTCAAGCGCATGGGAGCGACAGGAATACTGCTCACGCCCATCGACCGCATGGTCCCCTGAGGTGCCTGCATGGACAAGAACTGGATACGCAGCAGCTGCCGGGACCTGCAGCTCTACTACAACCCCCAGGTGGGGGACAAGCTGCGCATGGACACCAGCACCAACGCCCTGGGGGCCAACCCCGCCGGGCAACGTGCGCTCAAGGAATGCGCCTCGCTGGACGTTGGACAGTACCCGAGCACCTACGGAGACGGGCTGAGGGGCGCTCTCGCGGAGCTGTACAAGCTGCGTCCGGAGAACTTCGTGGTGGGCAACGGTTCCGACGAAGCGTTGGACATCATCATCAAGACCTTCGTGGAGCCGGGCGAGATGGTCATCACCGCCCACCCTGCGTACGTATTGCACTCCTTCTTCGTGAAGATTAACGGCGGGCGGACCGTCACCGTAGACCTGGACGACGAGTTCCAGCTGGTCGTAGAGAAGATGAACGACGCCAAAGGAAAGCTGGCGCTTATCTGCACGCCTAACAACCCCACCTCCAACACTTTTCGCCTGGACGACGTCAAGGCAGTCATCGAAGGGAACGACCGTCCGGTGGTGGTGGACGAGGCCTACGGGGAGTACGCCGGTATGTCCTTCATCCCCCTGGTCAAGAAGTATGACAACCTAATCGTCACCCGGACGTTCTCGAAAGCGTACGGACTGGCGGGTATGCGCGTGGGCTACCTGGTCGCGGGCGAGGAGATGGCCGAAGCCCTGCAGAAGGTCAAGATCCCCTACTCGCTCAACATGATAGGGGAGAGGGTGGCCATGGCCGCCTTGAAGGACCGGGAGTTCCTGGAGAGGAGCGTGCGCGTCGTGAAGGAGGAGAGGCCGTACCTGGAGAGGGGGCTGAGGTACCTGGGATTCGATGTGTTCCCCTCCGAGGCTAACTACATGCTGTTCCGTTCCACGGTGCCCTCGGACGCGCTGACCAGTAAACTGGCGGACAAGGGCGTGCTGGTGCGGGACTTCGGCAAGGAGCGCCGCCTGGAGAATTGCGTACGGACGACCATAGGCACCAGGGAGATGAACTCCACCTTATTGCGCAAGATCGGGGAGGTCCTAGGGTAATGCTGAAGGTCACCATGGCCGACTACGGGGTCGGCAACCTGCACAGCATACGCAAGGCCCTGGAGCTCTGCGGGGCGCAGGTGACCGTCATCGATGACATGTCCAAGCTGCCGGAGGCCGAGTGCATCGTGCTTCCCGGCGTGGGGGCCTTCGACAAGACCTTGGAGCGGCTGCTGCCCCACCGGGACGTGATAGTGGACCGCCTGGAGGACGGCGTGCCCTGCCTGGGGGTGTGCATCGGCATGCAGATACTGTTCGAGGGGAGCGAGGAAGGAACGAGCCCTGGGCTCGGTTATTTGAAAGGCAGGGTTGTGCGGCTGAAGGCACCCCGGGTCCCGCACATGGGCTGGAACCGTGTGGAGTCGGAGGACCACATCATGCGCAACATCAGCGAGCCGTACTTCTATTTCGCCCACTCCTACCACGGCCGCCCGGAGGACTACTCCGACGTTGGCCATACCGATTATTACGGGGAGTTCCCCACCTTGTTCCACAAGGGGAACACCTACGGGACGCAGTTCCACCCGGAGAAGAGCTCCGCGGCCGGACTGGAGTTCCTGAACGGCTTCGTGCGCTTCGCGGAGGAGTGCAGATGATGGTCATGCCCGCGGTGGACATACTGGACCACCGTGTGGTGCAGCTGGTGGGCGGCGTCCCGGGCACGGAGCAGGTGGTGCTGCCCGACCCTTTGACCACGGCCAAGGACTGGGAGGCCCAAGGCGCCCAGCGGTTGCACATAATAGACCTGGACTCCGCCCTGGGGAAGGGGCACAACGCCCAGACCATCCGGAGGGTGATCGCTTCGGTGAAGATGCCGGTGCAGGTCGGCGGCGGCATCCGTTCGACAGAGGTGGCGGAGTATTACCTGGACTGCGGCGCGGACCGGGTCATCGTGGGCACCAAGGGACTGCAGGACCCTGAGTGGCTGAGGACCATGGCTGGTAAGTACCCCAAGAGGGTGGTCCTGGCCATGGACATGAAGGGCGGGAAGATCCAGACGCACGGCTGGAAGGCCGATGCCGGACTGGACATGGAGACCGTGTTCAAGGAGATCGAGAGCGTTCCCTTGGCCGGCGTCCTGTTCACCAACGTGGACGTGGAGGGGCAAGCCCAAGGCATAGACGAAGGGGCGGTGCGCTCCTTCGTGTCCAGATGCCCGCACCTGACCATCGTCTCCGGCGGCGTCACCGACCAGAGGGACGTCGAGGCCCTGCGGCGAATGGGCGTCCTGGAGGCGGTGGTGGGATTAGCGCTTTATACTGGAAAATTGAATCATAAAGTATTTCGGAGCTGATGGCATGGTAAGGAAAGCGGAGTTGGTGCGCAAGACCCGGGAGACCGAGGTGCGCATCGTGCTGGAACTGGACGGGGTGGGAGAGACCAGGGTGGAGTGCGACGACCAGTTCCTGCGCCATATGGTCGAGACCCTGGGCCGCTACGCCAATTTCAACCTGACCGTGCAGGCCACGGGCGACGACGTGCACCACCTGGTGGAGGATGTTGCTATAGTCCTAGGCAAGACGTTGAGGCAGAGCCTGGGCGAGACGCCCATCGAGCGCACCGCCTCCTCCCTCATGCCCATGGACGACGCCCTAGTGCAGGTGGTGGTGGACATAATCGAAAGGCCGTACGCCGACCTGGACTGCCCCGACCCGCTGTACACCCACTTCCTCCGCAGCTTCGCCATGTCCTCGGACATCACCCTGCACGTGCTGATATTGCGGGGGTACGACGAGCACCACCTCATCGAGGCCACCTTCAAAGCCTTAGGAAAGGCCCTCCAGGCCGCGGTGAGGCCGCGGTCCAAGGAGCTCAGCACCAAGGACCGCCCCAAGGTGAGCAAGAGATGAGCCTGACCAAACGGATAATCCCCTGCCTGGACGTGAAGGACGGGGCGGTGGTCAAAGGGATCAAGTTCCTGGACCTGAAGGACGTGGGGTACCCGCCGGAGCTTGCCGAAGCGTACGAGAAGCAGGGGGCGGACGAGATCGTCTTCCTGGACATCTCCGCCAGCGCCGAGGGGCGACGGACCTTGCTGGGCATCGTCGAGGAGACGGCCAAGCGCCTCTTCGTCCCGCTTACCGTGGGCGGTGGGATCCGGGAGAAGGACGACATGCGCAAGGCCCTCAACGCCGGCGCGGACAAGGTGTCCGTGAACACCGTCGCCGTGCAGCACCCCGACCTCGTTTCCGAGTGCGCCAAGGACTTCGGCTCGCAATGCGTCGTCGTGGCCATAGACGCCAAGCGCCAGGGGGGCTCCTGGACCGTGTACACGCACGGGGGGCGCAAGAACGCCAACCTGGACATGGTGGAATGGGCCCGCCGGGTGGAGGAGCTGGGGGCCGGGGAGATCCTGTTGACCAGCATGGACGCCGACGGCACTAAGGACGGTTACGATATTGCTATGACAAGGGCGGTGGCGGACGCGGTCGACATACCGGTCATCGCCTCCGGGGGCTGCGGCTCGCCGCAGCATATCCTGGAGGTTTTGAAAGAGACGAAGGCGGCGGCGGCGCTGGCAGCCTCCATATTCCACTACGGCCAGTGCACGGTGGGGAACGTGAAGCAATATCTCCGAGAGAATGGAGTTGAGGTTAGATGAGCAGCCCGAAGTTCGATGCCAACGGACTGATACCGGTCATCGTCCAAGACCACGAGACCAACGAGGTGCTGATGATGGCCTACGCCAACGATGAAGCGTACCGCCAGATGCTGAAGACCGGGCGAACCCATTTCTACTCCCGGTCCCGGCAGGCCCAGTGGATGAAAGGCGAAACGTCCGGCCACGTGCAGGACATCGTCTCCATCCAGCTGGACTGCGACAATGATACCTTGCTCGTGCGGGTCAAGCAGACCGGGGTGGCCTGCCACCTGGAGCGCATGTCCTGCTTCGACGAGGTGGTGTACGGCGATCTCGAGGGCACCATGGCCGTGGTCCCCGAGCTCATACGGATCATCCGCGACCGCAAGGCCCACCCGGTGGAGGGCAGCTATACCTGCAAGCTCCTGGCGGACGAGGACAAGCGCCTGAAGAAGGTGGTGGAGGAAGCGGCGGAAGTGCTGCTAGCCGCCAAGAACCACCAAGAGAAGGAGGAGGCCTGGGAGGTCGCCGACCTGGTCTACCACCTGTTGGTGGCGATGGAAGGCATGGAGATAAAGTGGGAGGACGTCTATCGTAAACTGGCGGAGAGAAGAAAATGAGGGCCGAACTGCACACCCACACTCTGATGAGCGACGGCGAGCTGCTCCCGATCGAGCTGGCGCGCCGCGCCCTGGTAAAGGGAACGAAGACCTTGGCGTTCACCGATCACGCCTCGCTGAGCAACCTGGAACGGATCATTTCCGAAGGAAGGAGGGACGCCGACCTGGCCACCGAATGGGGCATGAAAGTGCTGGTCGGAGTGGAGATAACGCACGTTCCCGTGCGCCGCATCGACGAGGTCGTTTCCAAAGCACGCAAGCTGGGGGCGGAGATCGTGGTGATTCACGGTGAAACGATAAGCGAGCCGGTGGAGAAGGGGACCAACCTGGCGGCGGTCATGAACCCCGAGGTGGACATCCTGGCGCACCCTGGGTTCATCACCCTGGAGGAAGCACAGCATGCCCGGGACAACGGCGTGGTGCTGGAGATAACCTCCCGCGGCTCGCACTGCAAGACCAACGGGCACGTGGCCCGCATGGCCCAGCAGGCCGGGGCCCACATGGTGGTCAACACCGACGCGCACAGCCCGGGGGACCTGATAGACCTGGTCACGGCCACGCAGATCGCGCTGGCCGCCGGTCTTACCAGGGAAGAGGCCGACCGCGCGCTGGTGGAGACGCCCCAGATGATAGTCAAGAGGAGGTGCCGCACCTGAAGGTACTGAAGTTCGGCGGTTCCTCGCTGAAGACCGGGGAGTCCATGCGCCAGGTGGCTGGCATCATTATGGTCGAGAAGGAGAAGAAGGTCGTGGTCCTCAGCGCCGTCTCCGGCGTTACCGAGATGCTGGTCCAGTTCATCTCCCGCACCCGGACCGAGGAGGATGTGGACGACTTCATGAAGGCCATCACCAAATTGCACACCGACCTGGTCAAGGAGGCCTTATCCTCGGAAAAGTGCCAGGCCCAGGCCATGGAGGAGCTGGTGGCGAAACTGGTCAAACTGGAGCGCATGCTCTACGGTTCCAGTTACATCGAAGAGGTCAATCCCCGCATCCGGGACTACGTGCAGTGCTTCGGGGAGCGCCTCTCCGTGATCGTCGTCTCCGCCCTGCTCAACGAGATGGGCATGAAGGCGCGGGCAATGGACGCTGACGAGCTGGGCATAATCACCGACGGCGAGTACGGGACGGCCACGGTGAACCTGGAGGCCACCCGCTCCACTATCCGCCCCAAATTGATGAAGATCATGCACGATGGCGTCACCCCGGTGGTCACCGGGTTCTTCGGACGAGCGCCGGAGGGCAGCGTCACCGTATTCGGGCGCAACGGCAGCGATTACAGTGCGGCCGCCGTGGCCAACGCCATGGGCGCCTCGGTCCTCGAGATATGGAAGGACGTGGACGGGTTCATGAGCGTGGACCCCAAGATCGTTCCGTCCGCCAGGCCGATCCCACAGCTGACCTACGACGAGGCGGCCGAGCTGGCGTACTTCGGAGCTAAAATCGTCCATCCCATGACCATGGAACCGGCGCGTTCCGGCAATATCGAGATCCGGGTAAAGAACGTCTTTCGCCCGGAGGCCTCGGGGACGGCCATCAAGGGGGTGGAGAACGTGGAGAAGAGCATCAAGTCCATCTCCTGCATGAAGAACCTCTCCCTGGTGAAGGTGTTCGGGGAGAACACCGGCTACAAGCTGGGAGTGCTGGCCGATGTGGCGTCGTCGCTGCGCCAGGCGGAGATCAACATCTACAGCGTGGTGACGTCGCTGACCTGCATCGCGCTGCTGGTGGACAAGAAGGACGTGGCCAAGGCCCAGAAGGTACTGACGGAGGGCGGCGCCACCAGGATAGAGACGCACACCGACTTCGCCCTGATGTGCATCGTGGGCGAGGGACTGGGCCACCACACGGGGCTGGCGTCCCGGGTGTTCAAGGCGGTGGCGAAGGAAAGTGTGAACGTCGGGCTGATATCCGCAGGCGCATCGCTCGTGGCCTTCCATTTCACGGTGGACGAGGCCGACCTGGAGAAGGCCACCAAGGCCGTTCACGAGGAGCTGTTCGGGTGCTGACATGATAGTGGCGTTCCAGGGAGTGAAAGGCGCTTACAGCGAGGACGCGGTGTTCTCTTTCGACGATAGCGCCAGCACCCTCGAGTGCGCCGAGTTCGTGGACCTGTTCGAGGCCGTGAAGAGCGGCAAGGCGGACCTGGGCATGTTGCCGGTGGAGAACTCCATCGAGGGCAGCGTGACCGCCGCGAACGATCTGCTGTTCCAGAGCGACCTGAAGGTCGTGGGGGAGGTCATGGTGCGCATCCGGCACTGCCTCATCGGTCATCCGGACGGTTCGTTGAAGGACGTGCGCCGGGTCTACAGCCACCCACAAGCTTTAGCGCAGTGCCGGGACCTGTTGACCTCGCATCCGGAGTGGCAGAAGGTGCCGGCGTTCGACACGGCCGGTTCGGTGCGCATGGTGAAGGAAAGGGGATCGAAGGACGAGGCGGCCATAGCCAGCCGCCGGGCCGCGTCCACCTACGGCATGAAGGTGCTTCTGGCGGATGTGCAGAGCGTGCAGGACAACATCACCCGCTTCTTCGTGCTGTCCAAGGAGAAGGCTGGCGCCAAGGGCAACAAGACCGCCCTGGCCTTCACCACCAAGAACCAGCCAGGGGCGCTCTTCGATTGCCTGAAGACTTTCGCCACCAACGACGTCAACATAACCAAGCTGGAGTCCCGCCCCTGGCGCGGACGCACTTGGGAGTACGTTTTCTATCTGGACCTGGACGGCGATGTCAAGGACGAGAAGGTGCGGATGGCGTTGGAACAGCTCCAGGAGAGCGCTTCCTGCGTCCGGGTCTTCGGCTCCTTCCTGAAGGCCAGCCAGCCTTGATCCGGTACAAAATACTTCAGCGGCGGCGGATGACGTCGCCGAGAACGCGGAACTCGCCCGACCAGTACATCAGCGTGTTCTCCCGGTTCAGGTCCTTGATCATCTCGGCGTGCACCACCTCGCCGAGGAACCAGACGTGGTCCCCGGCGTCGATCCTCTGGCGCTTGACGCACTCCAGGTTGACCATGCACTCGGCGATCACCGGCGCCTTGATCTTCTTGCCCGGGGCGTCGATGAAGCCGCAGTCCTCGAACTTGTCCACTTCCCGCCCGGACGTCCTGCCGCAATAGACGACCTCCTCCACCAGCTCCTTTCCCGGGATGTTGATGGAGAAATCGTCCGCGGCCTCCAGCATCTGATAGCTATGCCTGGCCGGGGAAACACCTATGCCCAATACCGGCGGATCGAACGAGAACATGTGAACAAGGACTATGGTGATGATGTTCTTGTTCCCCTTCTCATCCCCTACCGCGGCCAGCGCCACCGGGAACGCCGGAAAGGCCCGACAGGCCCAAATGGGATTGACCTCGACCTTTTCCCCTACTGCCATCGCCAAGAGATTTTACAGGTTGTAAAAATAGGATTGGGTACCTCGTTCATGAAATAGGAAGGATGACAAGCGCGAACTTCATGCTAATGGCCAGCCGGGAGGCGTGCAATTTAATTACGTTCATTTCCGTATCCGGAAGGATGACGATGAAGGCGAGGATCGGGATCATCGGCGGTACCGGGGTCTATGACCCCAAGATGTTCGAGCTGAAGGAGACGGTCAGGCCGCACACCCCTTACGGCACGGCCTCCGACGAGATACAGATAGGCGAGCTGAAGGGAGTGCCGGTGGCCTTCCTGCCCCGCCACGGGCGCGGGCACACCATACCGCCGCACATGATCAACTACCGCGCCAACATCTACGCCTTGAAACAGCTGGGCGTGGAGCGCATAATCTCGCCCTGCGCCGTCGGATCTCTGCAGGAGGAGTTCAAGCCCGGAGAGATCGTCCTTGTCGACCAGTTCATCGACTTCACCAAGAGCCGTCAGTATACTTTCTTCGACGGACCGAAGACGGTGCACATCGGCGCCGCCGACCCCTTCTGCCCGGAGGTCAACGCCCTGTTCGCCAAGGAAGCCAAGAAGGCCAACATACTGGTGCATCTGGGCGGAACGTACGTGTGCATCGAAGGCCCGCGCTTCTCCACCCGGGCGGAAAGCAAGATGTACCGTGCTTTCGCCGACGTCATCGGGATGACCCTAGCCCCGGAGTGCGCCCTGGCCCGGGAGATGGAGATGTGCTACACCAGCCTGGCCATGATCACCGACTACGACGTGTGGGCAGAACACCCAGTGGACACGGCGACCATCCTCAGGATAATGTCGGAGAACATGGACAAGCTCCGGACCCTGCTGACGAGCACCCTGCCCAAGATACCGGCCGAAAGGAAGAAGTGCGATTGCGCCAAGGTCCTGGAATCGGCCGGGGCCTGAGGCCGGACCACGGGAACATTTGGCCCGGGCCGCGGGCCAGCGTTCATTTCACATATAACTGGATAATAAAATTCACGGTCAGTGAAACATTTTTATTCTATGCAACTGCATACTATTTTCATGACCTGCTACTTCCGGCATCTCGAGCAGGTGTTCCTAAAGGCCGGTTTGGTTATCGATGTGGACAATCGAAAGAGGGTCGACATCATCATTCACGAGATGGCCGGGGTGAACTACAAGGACTGCACCAAGGTGACGAAGGCCTTAAAGGTCATGTTAAAGGACGAGGAGGCCTTCGTGCAGCACTTGCGGGAGGCCTGCATCGCCGCCAACATCTATCTCGAGTACTGATCACTCGCCGATGTGCTTGCGGTAGGCGGCGGGGTCCATTAACTTACCAAGCTCCGCCTTGTCGGCCATCTTTATCTTGGCCATCCAGCCCTTGGCGTAGGGCGACTTGTTGATGAGGGAGGGGTCGTCGTCGAGAGGGGCGTTCGCTTCGATGACCTCGCCGGACACCGGAGCGTAGACGTCGGCGGTGTTCTTGACGCTCTCCACTATAGCTAGCACCTCGCCTTTTTTGACCTTGGCGCCCTTCTTGGGCAATTGGATGTAAACGAACTCGGTCAGTTCCTCCTGGGCGTGGTCGGTGATGCCCACGGTGGCCACGTCGCCCTCGACCTTGGTCCATTCATGGTCCTTGGTGTAACGGAGTCCCTCTGGTACCTCGCTCATGCTATCCCCGGTGGGAACGGTTTACCAATATTTATGCCTCGTGCGCCCCGCCATCAACAAGGGATAAATATCCAAGGCATGATGGAAAGAGGCATGCGCGTCACCGTGTGGGGAGTGGTCCAGGGCGTCGGCTTCCGCCCGACGGTCCATCGCCTGGCCAGTTCCATGGGCCTTCACGGATACGTGCAGAACAACGGTTCTAACGTCGTCATCGAGATCGACGGCGATGCTCAAGAGTTCGTTTCCCGGCTGAAGGCCGCCCTTCCGCCCCTGGCCCGACTGGACGAGGTGGTCATCTCCAAAGGCCTTCCGGACGCCAAATTGAGGGAGATAGGCTTCGTCATCGTCCCCAGCCAGGCCGGGAACAAGGGCGTGGGGATACCCAACGACACCGCGGTGTGCCCCTCCTGCCTCAAGGAGATGTTCGATCCGTCCAACCGACGTTACCTTTACCCTTTCACCAACTGCACCGACTGCGGGGCGCGATTTACGGTAATCGAGGACCTGCCCTACGACCGGGACAGGACGTCCATGCGGCCGTTCCCGCTCTGCCTGGAATGCCAGAAAGAGTACGGGGACCCAGCGGACCGCCGTTTCCATCATCAGACCATCACCTGCCCGGTGTGCGGCCCGCGCTATTACCTGCTAGGACCGGACGGAGGACGGGACGGAGAGAACCCCATAGCCAAGTTCGCCCTGGGCTTGCAGCAGGGCAATATCGGCGTGACCAAGAGCTGGGGCGGGATGCACCTGTGCTGCACCTTGGACCGTCTGCCGCACATGCGCGAATGGTACCGGAGGAAGGAGAAACCGTTCGCCATCATGGTGCGGGACCTGGAAGCGCTTAAGCGCTTCGGCAGGCCGACGGCGCACGATCTGGAGCTGCTCACCTCCAGTCACCGCCCCATCGTCCTGGTGGACAAGGTGGAGAACGCGTTCACGGAGCTGATAGCCCCCGGCCTCGGCAACATCGGGGTCTTCCTTCCCTACACCTCGATGCAGCACCTGCTCTTCCATCACCTTAAGCAGGACGCCCTGGTCATGACCTCGGCCAACGTTCCCGGCGAACCAATGGTATTGAGGGAGAAGGACGCCCTGACGCTCGGGGCGGACCTGTATCTGATGCACGATCGGGAGATCGTCAACCGCTGCGACGACTCGGTAGTGCGCTCTTTTGGCGACCGGACCTACTATTTGCGGAAGTCGAGGGGGCACATCCCCTCCTACATCGATTTCCCCCTGAAGGGCGTGGCCGTGGGTGTCGGAGCGCAGGAGGGGCTGGCCGGCGCCCTGACGTTCGACGGAAGGCTGTACGCCACGCAGTACATCGGCGATGCCACCTCGCCAGGCGTTCTGGAGTTCCTGGAGGAGAGCCTGAGATATCTGCGCCGTCTGCTTGGAGCGGACCATCTGGACGCCGTGGGCATGGATATGCATCCCGGTCACACGACGAGGCGTCTGGCCAAGGCCTGGGCCGAGGAGAACGGCATCGAGGCGGTGGAGGTGCAGCACCACCACGCTCACGCCGCCGCCCTGCTGGTAGAATCGGGGCTCCAGGAGATCTCGGCCATCACCATAGACGGAACAGGTTACGGGGACGACGGGGTGGCCTGGGGCGGAGAGGTCCTTTTATCCAACCTGGAGGACTACCGGCGGATTGGACATTTAAAGGAGATACCTCTTCTTGGAGGGGAGAAGACGGTGTACGACGTGCGCCGGCTGGCCTTCGCCATGGCCGAGATGACCGGCGGAGGCCTGGATTATTTCCCGGAAGCGGAAGCGGAAGTATTCCGCAAAATGATGTCCCGCTCCGGCACCAGCACTTCCTTCGGACGGGTGCTGGATGCGATATCGTGCTACCTGGGCGTGTGCCAATATCGCAGCTACGACGGGGAACCGGCCATGAAGTTGGAGAGATGGCTGGGAAACGCCAAACGTTTGGACCTGGTGCCGACGCTCCGCTCCGGTAACGTCATCGACACCCCGGAGATGTTCCGCCGCATGATAGAGGCCTCCGGAACCAAGGCGGATAGAGCTGGAAGCATGGTATACGCCATGGTGCGCGGCCTGGTGGACATCGCTGCGGAGGTGGCGGAGGACGAGGGCGTGGAGCATATCGGACTTAGCGGCGGGGTCAGCTACAATCGTCCCATATCAACCTGGACGAAGGAATTGGTGGAGGACCGGGGGCTCAAGTTCGTGTGCCACGACCGGACGCCCAACGGGGACGGGTGCATCTCGACGGGGCAGTGCGCGGTGGCCCTTTCGAAGACCGGTAACTAATTGCTGAGCGCCTGGCGTATGATCTTCCAGGCCCTTACCTTTTCTAAGAACGGAACGGGGTTCGCCGTGGAGGTCGAGGGGAGCACAATCATCATTGGCCGCTTCATATCATCGTGAAATTCTCCTTGTATCAGGCCCTCGTAGAGCTTCTGGGCCTTCTTTCCGTTGATGAAGACGTGAGCTATGCCCTCGTGCTGCCGGAGCAGCGCCACGATGTCGTTAGCCACGGGGTTCTCGATGCTGTAGTCCTTGCTGCCGTTGATGTCACATTCCCGCAGGACGTCCCATAGGGCGATGCCCTTCCCCTTGAGAAATTCCAGCCGTCTTTCGTAATCGGGATCGGCGTCCTCGTCAAAGATGCCGTAGACGACCTTCCAGAAGCGGTTCTGGGGATTGCCGTAGTATTCCTGCTTCCGGTCGGAAAGCACGCTGGGGATGGTGCCGAGGACCAGGACCTTCGGCCCCTTCCCTATCACCGGGGGCAGTCCGGTCCGATGCTCCATCTTACCTAAGCGTTGGGGACCTGTCATGAAGGTCCAGATGCTTTCCTAAGGCTTATAGGATGCTCAAGTTGGACGATACGACCAACAGATATTATATGGCCAACGCCATTCGGGAGCGTTAAGGCCTGTTAAATGAGGAAGCTTATAATCCTACTGGACGGCGCGGCCGACGAGCGCATATCCATCTTCAACAACCGCACCCCCCTAGAGGCGGCCCACAAAGAGTTCATGGACGGGGTTGCCCGGGAAGGCAAGGTGGGCATCACCGACGGGAAGGACTACACCCACACCTTCCTCCTGGAGCTTCTGACCGGAAAGCCGTACGAGATACCCCGCGGGGTGATCGAAGCGTACGGTCTAGAGCTGCCCATAGGCGAGGACCGGGTGGCCTACCGCATGACCCCGGCCAAGGTGCTCGACGGGCACGTGGAATGGTATTATAACATCACCTGCGACGAGGAGATGTTCCTGCAGCGGGCCATCATCAAGAACCGCTCCAAGCTCTCTTCCATGGACCCCAAGATCCTGGCCTACCACGGCGGGAAGGGCGTCCTCACGGTCAGGGGGAACGATATTTTGAACCTGCCCAAGCCCCCCGGCCCAGCCATGCTGACCGCCGAGCAGCTCGGTCCGTTCCAGGAGTTCGCCGATGGCGTGAAGGAGAGCACCGGCGGCATCGCGCTGCTCCCGTGGGGCGGGGGGCATGGCCGCGTGGCCGTGGACGTCCGCCGGGAGATCACCAAGGTCCCGGACCTCATCGTCATCTCCAAGAGCCCCTCTGCGCTCGGCGTCGGCAAGTTCCTGGGTATGGAGACGGTGCGCGTGCCGGGCTTCAAGGAAGGGATCAAGGTCGCCAGCCATACGGTCGAAGGACAGGACGTCTTCCTACACATAGAGGAGACGGACGACATCAGCCACAAGTGCAACCCCAAGAACAAGCTGCGGCTGATCGAGGAGATCGACCGGGAACTGGTCCATTATAAAAAATACTTCAGCGATTGCCAGGTGGCGCTGCTCATAGACCATGGTGCCTCCTCGGTCACCGGCGAGCACATGTGTATGCAGGTGCCCTTCGCCGTCCGCGGCGGGAGATGGAAGGGGGCGGGGAAGGCCTCTTTCCACGAGAACGGCGGTGAGCATTTCCCGTTAGGGACGCTGCTGGACAACATCCTCGAAGATTGATGTTTTGCGATGTGGCAAATGTGTTAAATATGTTCTTGCCATTGAGTTGGATGATACAACCAATGATTCCTGAGGCATAACCCATGTACAAGGCGGACATCATCTACGCGTTCGAGGAGCAGGCGGGAAGGAAGTTCGTAGAAAGGGTCTGGGGCAAGCGCCCGACCTTCGCCGTGGTCATCGGTAACACCGAGACGGCCAAGATACCTGGCGTTTCCGCTGCAGGCGCCGTACCGGCGATAACCGATTTCACCCCGGCGGCGGACGTGGAGCTTCTTCATTATGGGCGGTGCAAGTGCATTGACGGCGTGCCGGTGACGCCCACTGGTGTTCCCACCCCGGGCATAATCACCATGAGCGCCCTGCAGCTAGCGCCGATGCCCATCTTCGCTATAAACGGCGGCGTGCGGGTCAGGCCTCACACCCCCTACTTCGAACTGGATGGGACCCCGGGAGAGGACATACGCACCGGAAAGGCGCTGAAGGATCCCCGCCGGGTGTACGAGAACGCGTTCATGCTGGGCAAGGAGATGGCCAAGAACATCGATTATCTGGTCATCGGCGAGAGCATCGCCGGGGGGACCACCACCGCCTTGGCCGTCCTCATGGCCATGGGATACGAGGCGAAGGTCTCCAGCAGCATGATCGACAACCCTCATGACCTCAAGACCCAGATAGCTCTGGAAGGCATTTCCAGATCACCTTTCTCCAAGAAAGAAATGAAGACCGACCCGCTGAAGGCCGTGCAGGCCGTGGGCGACCCCATGATGCCCGCCGCGGCCGGGGTCATCGCCGGGGCGGCGGAGAGCGTGCCGGTCATCATGGCCGGAGGAACGCAGATGGCCGCGGTAATGGCCATCGTGAAGGGGCTCTCCCCCGGTTCGCTGAGCAACGTCGCCCTCGGGACCACCAAGTGGATCGTGAACGACAAGAGCTCGGACGTACGTGCGATCGTCAAGCAGATCGGGAACCTGCCCATCCTGGCGGCCGACCTGGACTTCGGCCCTTCCAAGCATGAGGGGCTGAACATCTTCGAGAAGGGACTGGTGAAGGAGGGAGTGGGCGCGGGAGGCATATCCGTGGCGGCCTTCCTGAGCTCCCAGGGAAAGATAGGCGCCAAGCAGATGCTGGCGGCCGTCGAGGAGAACTACGTCCGGCTGATGAAGATCATGGGCAAGTGAGGCGGTGGCGGAGCACCTTTTCCGCCTGCTTCAGGTCCTTGACCGTGTTGACGTTGATGACCACGTCCGGCGTCTGCGTTAAAAAGTATCCGCCGGGAAGGAACTCCCGGGTGAGCATCTTCTCCCGGTCCACCACGCTGACCCCGCAGGGCATGACCGGTTTTCCATCGCAATGCTCGTAGAACGTGACGTCCACCCCGAACTCGATGGCCCATTCCAGCGGTATGCCCACGGTCAGGGACGCCTCCTTCTTTGACAGGTAATCGGTAACGATCTCTTTAACCAGATCGGCCTGCATTAATGGCAGGTCGGCGGGGCAGATGAAGATGTGGTCCTCCGCTATGCTCTCCGCCGCCTGGATGAGGTCGTGGCAGTACTCCGTTCCGGACGTCTCCAGGACCTTCACGCCCATCTTCTTTAGGTGCTCGCGGGTGCGGGGCACGTTGTCGCTGACCGAGACGTACACCGAGGCTATCTCGTCCACCGCCAGCAGCTGCTCGAGAACGATGTCCACCATCGGCCTCCCCACCACCTTGACGATGGGCTTCTCCACGCCCAGCTCCTTGATGCGGGTGCCCTTCCCTCCGGCGGTGATAAGGGCGGCCACGCTCATGCCAGCACCACCAGCATGGCGATGAGGACCAGCGGGCGGCATATCTCGTTGGTCGCCCCCAGTACGTCCCCGTTCACCGCCCCGAAGTTCTTCTCCGCCAGGCTGCTCATGCCATATCCCACCAATGAGCTGACCAGGACCGCGATCACGGTCACCGCGATCATCCTTCCTATTTCCCAGCTATCCACAAAAAGGTTGAAGGAGAGCATAAGGCCCAAGGAAAGCAGCATGGAAAGCAGCAGCGAGATGATGGCGCTCTTCTCGGTGGTGTTGGTGACGAACAGGTTCCCCAGGCCCTCGCGGGCCTTGCCGCCGTAGGCGCACATGACCACCGCGTTCTTGTTCATGATCTCGGCGACCAATGGCAGCAGGAGCAGGCCCAGGCCTCCCCAGGTCGAGCTCAGGGCGGCGAAGCTGAGCAGGCTGAAGACGATTACGTATCCGACGCCGCCGGCGCCGGTCTTGGAGTCCTTCATGGCCGCCAGCTTCCGTTCGGCGTCCCCGCCGCAGACCATCCCGTCACCGAAGTCGCTCAGCCCGTCTATGTGCAGGAAGCGGTTCAGCAGGTGCAACGAGGCGAAAGCTATGGCGGCAGCCAATATCCTCGATATCCAGTCGGTGGTGAGGTACATGATCCCGCCGACCAGCAGGCCGTACAGGACGCCTACGAACAGTATGAGATAGAAGTGGTGGGAGAGGTCCTCCACGTCCTTGCCGTCGTTCTTGGCGGGGATGATGGTGAACAGCGTCAACGCCGACTTCAGCGCGCCTACGACAGTCGTCCTTCTCCCTCCAGCAGATCAGAGTAGATGGTGGACATGGTGGCGCCTATCAACGAGGCCACGATGTCGTCCATGAACGGGCCCAGCACGGACAATATCCCAGGCTTCTTCTTGTCGTAGCGGATATACTCGAAGATACACTTGCTGCCGCCGATGTACTCCGCGAGCGCTATCCCCAGCAGCTCGTCGGCCAGTAGGTGCACGGGGTCCTCCTGGTACTTGCTCTCGCTCAGACCGTACAGCTGCCCGTACCGGCCCTTCTCCTCCAGGGTCATGGCCGCGGTGAGCAGGGCGTTGACGTTCACGTCCTTGGCCAGCATCTCCAGCTTGGCCTCGAACATCTGGCGCACCAGGTTCTCGTCCCAGGCCGGGTCCAGGGCGTTCATCTCCTGCACCGCCTTCCACATGTCGTCGTAGGTGATGCCGCGGATGGCCAGGGAACGCAGGAAATGCACGGAGTCGCCGTTGGCGCCCTTCCATCTGGTGATGGACTCCCCCAGGGCGCTCCGCACCGCCACGGACATGGCCAGTCCGTGGTCGGAGCTGCTCCCCGCCCACAGGCACCTTTCCCCTTCCTTGGGGCAAGCTATCATCACCGCATCGCTGGTGGTGCCCGTTCCCGGAATGTGATGGTCCTGCAGCGCCGCCGCCTTGGCCTCGGTGACGGTCATGACCGCGTTCACCAGCCCGCAGTCGTCCAGGGACTTGTCGGTGATGACCATGACGTTGATCGTACCTACCTGGCGGTGCGGGACCGTTCCCTCGCGGGAGGATTCCCCAGCCCGGATGGAGTTGGATATACCGGCGCTCACTAGGGCGATGGCCTGGGAACCGTTGTGCTCGGCCTCCTTGACGTAGAAGGCCTTGTCCAGTTCGGCCGCGGTCATGAAGGTGACGGTACTCTTGGGCATTCTCAATTCCGCTACTAGCTCGCGCATGTGGGCCATGGGATCGGCGTGGTCGTAGTGCAGGGGGACCTGCAGCATCAGCACGGAGTCCGCCTCGCCCAGTCCGCCGTTCAGGATGGTGGAGGCCAGCACCCTCATGCGTCGGGGCATCTTGATCGCCACGTACTTGTGCCCTTTCACTTCGCCCTTCTCGATCCGCAAGTCGCTGATCTGCATTTGTTCAACCACCTATGATGTTCCAGAGCAGGTCCTCGGCGAGCACCTGCAGGTGCACCCCCATCAGAAGGTACAACGGTATCGCCACGGTGAATATGAAGAGATAAGAGGCCAGGGTCATGACCTTTATGGTGTCCCGCAGGACCTCGGGGTCGGTGGGGAGCGGTCCGTCCCCCATGATGTACCAACCTATCTTCTCGAAGCGTATGCCCAGGCCGCCGGCGAAGGCCGACATGTGCCAGCCTTTGTTCGGGGAGAGCGTCTGGTCGTGATATTTCTTCGCGGCCGCCCATCCCGCCCGCCAGTCCTTTCCCAGAAGCGCCAGGGACAGCAGTATGAACGGCAGGGAGGCGCGGGCCATCAGCCAGTTGGTGCAGTCGTCCAGCTTGGCCGAGAACCACCCGACGTAACGGTACTTGTCGTTCGGGTAGCCCACCATGGCGTCCAGGGTGTTGGAGGCACGGTACGCCACGGTCGCCGGTAAACCTAACAGGCCGAAATAGAACAAAGGCGAGAAGATGCTGTCCACGGTGTTCTCCGCCGCGCTCTCCGCGGCGCAGGATATAACGTGCGGCGCGTCCAGCTGGCTCACGTCCCGGCTGACCATCAAGGAGGCCTTCTGCCTACCCAGCTTCAGGTCACCGGACAGCAGCGCCAGCCGCACCGGTTCGGTGTGCTTGCGCATGGCCCCAATGGCGAACATGGTCTTGAGGAGCACCCCGCCGACGATGGCCCAGGCCAGCAGCCCGAGCGTGTGGCGCACGGCGGTCATCAGCAGCAAGACCAGGAAAGCGAACAGGAGTATAGTGGTCAGGGCCAGGGCCACGCCCGCCGCCCGCTCCTTTCGCGGATGGCCGCGGGTCACGCGGCGGTCCAGAAAGGAGATGACCTTGCCCATCCATACCACAGGATGAAGGGCGTTAGGCGGCTCGCCGATGAAGCTGTCGATGAGGAGCGCTATAAGCAATGCTAGGAGGGCGTAGAGGACCATCTCAAACATGCATCCTCGCCCCGAAGGCCGTGCTGCGGATCTCCTGCGCCGTCTCTTCCATGGCCTGTATCAAATGGTCGTTCTTCTCCGGGGTCTTGACACTGAAGCGGACGAACTTGTCGAACGGCCGCCCGAACGTCGAGCAGTCCCGCACCAGCACCTTGCGCGGCAGAAGATACTCCACGATGTCCTCCCCGCTCAGACGGGGACTGCTGACCCGGGCGAAGAAGAAGAAGGATTGCTCGGTCAGAGGCGAGAACAGGTTGGTGCCGTCCACCGCCTTCTTTATACGGCCGCGTTCCCGTCCCATCATCTCCGCCGCCTTTCTCACGTGGTCCATGTGCTCCCGCAGAAGACGGGCGCCGACGTACTGCTCGATCACGCCGATGTTCCAGGACAGGCGGGCGCGGTCCATCATGTTGATTATCTCTTCGCTGCCCACGCCGTAACCGACCCTCAGGCCAGGGATGGCGAAGGACTTGGTCAGGGAGGAGACGATGAACAGGTTGCTGTGGTTCTGCACATCCTTCATGCAGGAGATGCCCTCGTGCCCTTCGACCAGCTCCAGCAGGGTCTCGTCCAGGAAGACCAGCTTCCCGGTCCTCTCGCAGGCGTCCACCAGCTCCATTATCTTGCGCCGGGACTCCAGCGTCCCGGTGGGGTTGTTGGGGTTGCAAACGTACACCGCCTTGGCCAGCGGCAATTTCTCCAAGGTGGTGTTCAGGTCCAGGCAGAACCCGTCCCCCTCCAACAGGGGAACATCGAGGACGTTCGCCCCCTGCATGCGGCAGGCGTGCGAATACTCCGAGAAGGTGGGCCGGGGGATGATGACCCTGGCCTTGTGCGAAAGGAATACCTCTGGATACAGTTTTATCAGCTCGGCGGACCCGGCCCCGGCGATGACGTTCTCCGGGGAGACGCCGTGCAGCGTCGCCACCGCCTCGCGGAAATCGGCGGACACGTCGTCCGGGTAGTGGTCCAGCTGCTTGGCGGCCTCCGCCACCAGCTGCGGCAGCTCGGCCGGAGGCCCGTAGGGGTTAAGGTTGTGACTAAAGTCCTCCACGCCGGAGAGCCGCCAGCCCTGGCCGCCGTGGACCGGGCGCTTAATCGGCAACAATTCCTTTTTCACAAGTTCTTGGATCTTCATTGTCACCCTTCTCCGGGTCCACCGGTCTTAATGGGACCACGAATATCTCGCCCTTCTCGCGGACGATGGCCACCTCCACACCGTAGACGGCGCGGATGACCTCCTCGTTGATGATCTCGGCCGGGGGGCCGTAGCTGAGTATGCCGCCCTCGCTGATGATTATGACCAGATCAGCGTATTTGGCGATAAGGTTGATATCATGGGAGGCGGTGATCACCGTCACCCCCTGTCGGGACAGGTCCTTCAGGGCCTGCATGACCTGCAGCTTGAACTTTAGGTCCAGATGGGCGCTCGGCTCGTCGGCCAGCAGTATCTTCGGTTGCTGGACGGCGCCCTTGGCCAAGAGCACGCGCGCCTTCTCCCCGCTGCTGAGCTCCCCCAACTTGCGGTCCCGGAGGTGCGTCACGTGATAGGCGGCCATGGCCTCGCGGACCAACCGCTCGTCCTTCTCTCCCTCCCACCAGATGCCGGTGACAAAGGGGTACCGCCCCAAGGCCACGAACTCCTCCACCGAGAGATGAAAATCGTCTGGAACGTCCGCAGGAATGTTGGCGCACAGCTTGGCCACCTCCATCATCTTCAGGCGGTCCACGTCCTTTCCGTCGATGTAGATGGCGCCCTCCTGGGGCTTGAGGACCTTGTTGATGCAGCGAAGGAAGGTGGTCTTCCCGCAACCGTTCGGTCCCATTATCCCGATGAGCTGCCCCTTCTGGGCGTTGATCGTTATTCCTTTCAACGTCTTGGCGCAAGGGTTCCGTTTGGTGCCATAGCTGAAGGAGACGTTGTCCAACTTCACCGTCAGCTCGTCATCACATGACATATTCCTTGCCCATCCTGATCATGAGGTAGCCGAAGAAGGGCGCCCCGATGATCGATATTATGGCCCCAATAGGTAGCTCGGAAGGGGCCACCACGGTCTTACATACAATGTCCGCCACCAATAGAATGTTTGCCCCTAACATCATGGAGGCCGGGAGCAGCAGGCGGTGGTCGCCGCCGATCAACATGCGGGCCAGGTGCGGGACGATGAGACCGACGAAGCCGATAACGCCGGTGAAGGCCACGCACACGGAGGCCAGGGCGGACACCAGCAGGAACATGGTGGTCTTGAACCTCTTCACGTTCATGCCCAGCTGCTTTGCTTGCTCGTCGCCCAGCAATATGACGTTGAACTCCTTGGCGTAGAGCAGCATGATAACGGTGAGGGCCAGGACCACGAACAGGACTATCAGGGTCGAATCCCAGGTCATGTAGGCGAAAGAACCGAAGAGCCAGAAGAGCACGCCATGCAGGCGGTCGGCGTTCATGTACATCAGCAAGGTGGTCCCGGAGGAGAGGGCGATGCCGATTATCGTACCGCCCAGGACGTAGCTGATGGGGCGCCCGCCGGCCGCCTCGGCCAGGGTCATGGTGACCATGAAGGCTCCAGCGGCACCGATGAAGGCCATGACCGGCAGGGCGTAATTGGTTATGCCCATGACGGTCACGCCGGCAAGCACGGCCAAGGTCGCGCCTAAAGCGGCCCCGGTCGAAACCCCAGTGATGTAAGGATCGACCAGAGGATTGCGTATGAGAGCCTGCATGACCGCTCCGGCCACGGATAGGCCGATGCCCACGGCGATGACCGCTATGGTTCGGGGCAATCTTAGGTTGAAGATCACCAGCTCCTGGACGTTCTGGGTCTCGCCCCAGTTAACGATGATGTTCCAGGTGGACTCCATGGCCTTGGAGAACGATATGTCCATGGTCCCGGTGGTAAGTGATAGGAAAAAAAGGAGGACCAGGCTGACCATGCCCAAGCCGAGTATCCCGGCCAGCTTGTATTTCGCCCGGTCAGCCTTGGTGCCCTCCATTTTTCTACCTCACTAACACGTTTAGCGATCGTCGCCGATGACCGTGGTCTACGGCTCGATTCCGAACGCCTCGGGGTATGTCAGGGCGGCTAATAAATTAACCCCTGGATTTGACCGCCGATAGATCATCTTCGCATCAAGCCCTCCGTTCCACAGTTTGTACTAATATGCTCGATACGCTCGATACATAAGAGATAACCTCGAGGGCTGATGACCCGACCGAAGCGTCATCAGAGGAAACCCAGTCTACGTAATCGTCAGCGATCACGTTGGGAATGGTGACGTTGAAGGCCGCGCTATGCATTATCTCGGCCATCAGCTCCACTCCGTCCACTATGCGCGGACCAGGGCGGGAGAACACGTTGTCACATTGCCCGGTGAATATGTACACGTGGTCGTTCTGGACCGCCGTAAGCGTTGACCATAGGGTGTCGTTCTTCATGTCGGCAAGGATGTCCTCGGCCGGGTTGGGCAGGGACATCATGGACACCAGGATGTAGTCGGGGTCTTCCTCCAGAAGGGATTCGATGTTCACCGCGGGCCAGGAGGTCGTGTTGGAATAAACGTTCTCTCCCAATGCGGTGGTCATCATCTCGTGCGAGAAGGTACCATTTCCAGCAACGTATATCGGTTCCAGCCAGACGGCGAAGACCACCGTGGGCAGTTCCTCGGTATCACCCACGGTCTCCTGGATGTCCGCGATGCGGTCCTTCATGGAGTCAGTGAGATCCTTGGCCGCCTTTTCCTCCCAGCAGATCTCGCCGACCATGGCAATGTTCTGATACACTTCCTCGAAGGTGAGACCTTTGTGCAACACTATGAAGTTCAGCTGTAGGTCCTTCATCTGGGGCATCATGTCCAGCTGTGCCTGTACTCCCTGGTCCACCAGGACGATGTCAGGGTTCGCCTGAGCTATGGCCTCGATGCTGGGCGTGAAGTACCCACCTATGGATGCCAGGGAGCCGTTGCTCTTCCTGGCGGTGACGTCCTCAGGCCAGTCGCAGTAGTCGGTCACCGCCACCAGACGGTCCCCCAGCCCGAGGGCATAGACGATCTCGGTCAAGGATGGAGAGCAGGAGACGATGCGCAATGGAGCGACAGACGTTGTAACGTTGCGCCCTTCAGCGTCTACCAGGGTGACCGGCCCGGCCTCCTCTTTATTCCCATTGCTGAGCAAAACAAAGGCACCGGCAGTTATAATAATAACTGCCAGTAGTACGGCGATAATCATTTTTCGATCCATTCGAACACACTCTGACCACTTCAGTTGGATGTATAATCCAACTTGAATTGGATATATCATCCAAGTATATATGATTTAGCGGGAGTTCCAGAATTCACCTGGCGGGCTTTTTTATTTGGGAAGCCCTTATGCACCATCGGAGGAGGCGAGGCCGTGAAGTTCTTGGACGAGCTGAGGAGCGAACCGATACTATTGGCTCATCATCCGCTCTGCGGTAAGTTCGAAGATCATCTCCTCAATATCCGAGGCCGGCGCGTTTGCCGGGGCTGCCTCACCGTATATCCGATCGCCCTTCTTCTGGCGCTGGTCCTTTACCTTGTTCGACCGGATTTCTGGTCGGCACTGATTATCGCCCTCGCCCTTTATGGCGTGCAGCTGTTGCGCTTCCTCTCCAAAGGGCAGGGAGCGTCCATCGTTTTCAATCTGATGCTCGGGAGTAGTCTGGCTTCCATAATCTATTCGGCCATCGTTTGCCCGGCGGAACTGAGGATATACCTCTATCCGTTCATTGCCGCGGTCATATTGAGTTTCGAGTACCTTAAAGGGATGAGGGTGCTGGCCCGTTGCCGTGACTGTCCGAACTATAGTTCTTTTCCAAAATGCGTTACGGGACCCGTCCGTCTAGAAAAATGAAAATAATGAGCAATGGATAAATATTATGGAAGGTCATGGTATTCAAACAGGTGTTTCATCGTGGCAAAGAAATTCACTGGAAGCTGGGTGATATTCATCATCCTTCTGATCTTATGCTGGCCTGCTGCCTTGGTCTATTTTGTGATTAAATATGAGGAGCAGCCGACCTTCGGCGCACCTTCCTACGGTGCTCCTGCCCAACCAAACCAACCGAGCGGCAACTACTGTCAGAAATGTGGTGCGTTCATGGAGCCTGGTGCGCAGTTCTGCCCGAAGTGCGGCAACCGCAACAGCTAGGCCCGGCCGATCAAACCCTACTGAACAGGCTTTCGATCCTGGAAAGGTCCCAGGCCTTATCCCATTTATTTAGCAGCCCATCTAGTTCCGCCGTCCATAGTTGACGCACATCACCCTCCCCCCGGCCTGCGCTGGGGTTCCGTATCAGATCCATGGAGTCCTCTTGGGGAGCGTTGAAACGGACATATGGCAGAACGCCCAGGCAGGGCACGCCCATTCGGGACTCCAGCTCATTGATGCCAGCCTTCAATATGGAGGCGTCCCCGCGGAAGCGGTTTATGATGAAACCTTTCAGCAGGTCCTGCTCCTCCTCGTCCAATAGAAGGTAGGTCCCGTACAATCCGGCGAAGACCCCGCCCTTCTCGATGTCTCCGACCAGCACGACAGGTGAACGGGTCGCCTTGGCCAGCCACATGTTGGCCACGTCCCGGTCCTTCAGGTTCATCTCCACCGGAGAGCCCATGCCCTCGATGACCAACGTGTCCCTTGTCGAGGAGAGGTTGTTGAAGGACCCGAGTATCCGTGACCTGATCTCCTCGATCATCTCGGGAGTGGTCTCCCCCCGGCTCAGGTCCCGCCAGGGGATCCCCCCGAGCATCATCTGGCAGCGCCCATTGCCTTTCGGTTTTACCAGCATCGGGTTCATGTCCGATGATGGCTCCAGGCCGCTGGCCCAGGCCTGATACGCTTGAGACATCGCCACTTCCTTCCCGTCAGCGGTGACGAAAGAGTTTAGGGAGACGTTCTGGGCCTTGAAGGGCGCGACGTCCACTCCCTTCAAAAAGAAATACCGGCACAGGGCGGCGGTCAGCGTGGTCTTTCCAGCGCCGGAGGTCACGCCCTGTATCATGAGCCTACGCGCCATCTTGGTCGCCTCCCAACAGGGCGTCTAGGTCCAGATGCTTCTCGATCTCTTCCGCCAGGCGCCGTAAGGAGCCGTCAACTGCGGAATCGTGGTCCATGACCACGGCGTCACCGGCGACGGGATTCTTTACTAGCGACAGGAAGAAGCGCCGGAACGCTGGCAGGTCGAAGGCCCCGTGCAGGTAGGTCCCCATGACCATGCGGTCCTTGTCGTACATCCCCTCCGGGCGGCCATCGGGGTCCATGATGAACAGCGGTGGCGCATCGCTGCCCTCCGTCCGTCCCATGTGGATCTCGTAACCTCTTACGGCACCGCCCGCTGCGGCCAGTTTCCCGATGACCTGCATCGTCCTCTTGTCGTAGGAATCGAAGTGGGTCACCGCCCTCAGAAGCCCGAGCCCGTCGATCTTCGCGGACACGTCCCCCTCCAGGCCGTGGTCGTCCACTATCATTCGCCCGAGCATCTGGTAGCCGCCGCAAATGCCCAATATGGGAAGGTCTCCCGCCCGGACCAGTATGGCCTTGGCCATTCCGCTCTCCCTCAGCCATTCCAGGTCGTGGACCGTGTTCTTTGTGCCAGGGATGATGATCGCGCTAGCTCCATCCAGCTCGGAAGGCTCCTGCGCGTAGACGACGCACACGCCTTCTTCCAGCCCCAATGCGTCAAAGTCGGTGAAGTTGGATATCATGGGCAAGCGCACTACCGCGACCACCGTATGACCGTTCCCTTCCTCGCGCAGGGAGAGGTCCATGGAGTCCTCCACCGGAAGGTACAGCGAAGGCATGTGAGGCATAACTGCCAGCACCGGTACGCCGGTGATCTTCTCGATGATGTCCACGGCCGGTCCTAGCGAGCCGCCGCCCGGGCACATGTTGTTGATGATCACGCCCTTGAACAGCTGGCGTTCCTCGTCATCGAGCAAGGAAAGGGTACCCACGGCATAGGCGAACGCCCCGCCCCAATCTATGTTCACCACCAGCAGGCAGTCGGCATGGACCAGCTTGGCCACGTACATGTTGGCTACATCCCTCCCTCGCAGGTTGATCTCCGCGGGGGAGCCCGCGCCTTCTATCACCACCACGTCATTGGACCCCATCAGGTGTTCCAGGTTGCGGGCGATGATAGCCGGAGCCTCGTCGGGAACGAACTTCGAGTAGTACTCCTGCACGGTGGTGTCGCGGTATGGACGGCCTTCGACGATTATCTGGGAGGTGACGCCGCCCTTGGGCTTGAGCAGTATGGGGTTCAGCTCTCCGCGCGGGCGGGTGCCGGCGGCCCGAGCTTGCAGCTCCTGGATCCGAGCTATCTCCTCGCCCCTGTCCGTCACCATGGAGTTCAGTGACATGTTCTGCGATTTGAACGGGGCTACGGTCAGGCCGCGATTACGGAAGGCCCGACAGAGGGCTGTCACCAGAAGGGACTTACCGGCGCCGGAGGTCGCACCTAGGACCATGATGGCCTTGGCCCTCTTCGCGTGCTTTCTCTCCAGTTGCGCCTTCAATTTTCTTCTTGTAGGCAGGTCCAGACCTCCTGGTCCGATGTCGGGCATGATCTGGAAGAGCGAACTGGCGACATCGTCACGATGAATCCACAGGCAGCGCTGACAGGACCAGACCTTTCCACCGGTACGCCTGGAGGTGACGAACTCTCCCAACGCAGGGTCCTCGCAAGGATAGAGCGGGCAGAAGCAGAATGTACAGTTCTGGTCAGGATGATGGCAGGGAAAGTTGGGGCACTGTCGATCGCCTTCGATCAGTCCTTTGGCCATCTGTGAACGCAGTGCGTCGATGTGGATTGTATAGTTCCCTTCGGAATCGTCCTGCACCGGTTCAGTTGGATTAATCATCCAATTAGTGCAACCTCCTGACGCCATAATATCCTTTCCCCGTCCCTTGCAACATTTTAAAGGTAGGATTGCCTACTGCCATCCGAGTAAAATGGTTACATCGGCCGACTCTTTCCACACCCGAAGCATACTTGAACTGAAGGACGGGACCCTGAGCTTTCATTCCTTGAAGAAGCTGGGGCCGGGAACGGAATGGTTCCCCTTCTCTATCAAAGTCCTGCTGGAGTCATTGCTGCGTCAGGAAGATGGTGTCCTGGTGACCGCAGATGACGTCCGTAAGCTTCTGGCCTGGACGCCAGCAGGGGACGACAACGTCGATATTCCCTTCATACCAGCAAGGGTCATTCTTCAGGACTTCACCGGTGTTCCCTGCGTCGTGGACCTGGCGGCCATGCGCGACGCGGTGAAGGATATGGGCGGCGATCCGGCCAAGATCAATCCTTTGGTCCCTGTGGACCTCACCATCGACCATTCGGTGCAGACCGACTATCACGGCACATGCTATGCTCAAGAGAACAACGAGAAGAGGGAGATGGAACGCAACCTGGAACGATACTCGCTGCTGAAGTGGGCACAGGGCTCCTTCACCAATTTCCGAGTGGTCCCCCCAGGGAACGGCATCATCCATCAGGTCAACCTGGAGTGCCTAGCCACGGTCGTTGCGGTGCGGGACGGCCTGGCCTTCCCCGATTCCGTCTTCGGCACGGACTCGCACACCACGCAGGTGAACGGTCTGGGCGTCCTCGGATGGGGCGTGGGCGGCATAGAGGCGGAGGCGGTCATGCTCGGCCAGCCCTACTACATGCCGTTGCCGCAGGTCGTGGGTTTCGAACTCAAGGGTAAGCTGAAGGCCGGCGTCACCGCCACCGACATGGTGCTCACCGCGGTGGAGATGCTGCGCCAGAAGGGCGTGGTGGGCAAGTTCGTGGAGTTCTACGGCCCCGGTGTCAAGCATCTATCGTTGCCGGACCGCGCTACCCTGACCAATATGGCCCCGGAGTACGGGGCCACCATGGGCTTCTTCCCGGTGGACGAAGTGACCATATCCTATCTGAAGCAGACCGGACGCCAGCACCTGTGCGAGCTGGTGGAGAGGTATAGCCGCGAACAGGGGCTTTTCTACGAGGACCAGGTCCCGAACTACAGCGAACACCTGGAGCTGGACCTCTCCAAGGTCCGACCGTCCCTGGCCGGTCCTAAACGGCCTCAGGACCGCATCGATCTGTCCCAGATGAAGGTCAGTTTCGAGGAGATGATGGTAAAGCGGGGCGGCCGGAAGGCCGGGAAGCTCATGAAGGACGGGGACGTCCTGATCGCCTCCATCACCTCCTGTACCAACACCTCCAACCCCTCGGTCATGATGGCCGCCGGGCTTCTGGCCAAGAAGGCCGTGGAGCATGGGCTGCATTCCAGCTCCAACGTCAAGACGTCGCTGGCCCCGGGCAGCCGGGCCGTGACCGCTTATCTTCAGAAGGCCGGCCTCCTGCCCTATCTGGATGCTTTGGGCTTCCACGTAGTGGGCTACGGATGTTTAACCTGCATCGGCAACAGCGGACCGACCCGCGAGGACCTGGCCAAGGACATCGTGGATAACGATCTCACCGTGGCGGCGGTGCTCTCGGGCAACCGCAACTTCGAGGGGAGAATCTCACCGTACGTCAAGGCCAACTACCTGGCCTCTCCGCCCTTGGTAGTGGCGTTCGCCATAGCCGGCCGCGTGGACCTGGACCTGGAAGAGGAACCGTTGGGCGTCGACCCCAACGGGCAGCCGGTGTTCCTGAAGGACATCTGGCCCACGCCCAAGGAGCTCAGGGCGGCTTTGAAGAAGGTCACCCCGGCCATGTACAAGAAGGCCTATTCCACCGTCTTCCAGGGAAGCGACCTTTGGGATAACGTACCAGCCTTGAAAGGCGAGACGTTCCGCTGGGACCCTTCCTCCACCTATATCCGTAAGGTGCCTTTCTTCGAGGGTATGGGCCGAGAGGTCATTCAACCGAAGCCCATTCGGGGCGCTCGAGCCCTAGCGGTGCTGGGGGACAGCATCACCACCGACCACATCTCCCCGGCCGGGGAGTTCTCGGCGGTAAGCGTGTCCGGCCGTCATCTTATTTCGCTGGGCGTGCCGGAGAAGGACTTCAATTCCTACGGCTCCCGCCGTGGCAATCACGAGGTCATGATGCGGGGCACGTTCGCCAACCTGCGCCTGAAGAACGCTCTGGCAAAGGGCCAGGAAGGCGGCTTTACAACCGTGATGCCCGATGGCGCGGTAACCGACATCTACTCCGCCTCCGAAGAGTACAGGCGCCGAGGCCTTCCGCTCATCGTCCTCGCGGGCAAGGAATACGGCACGGGCAGTTCCCGGGACTGGGCGGCCAAGGGCCCGCATCTCCTGGGCGTCCGGGCGGTAATCGCCGAGTCCTTCGAGCGCATCCACCGCAGCAACCTGGTGGGCATGGGCGTGCTGCCCCTGCAGTTCGCCTCGGGACAGAACGCCGCAGTGCTCGGGCTGGACGGTACGGAGGAGTACGACGTGGACATCGTCGAGCTCAAGCCCCGGGCCGCGGTCACGGTCACGGTGAAGAAGGGGGAGCACATGTTCCAGTTCCAGGCGGTGGCCCGTCTGGACACTCCGGTGGAGGTCGAGTACTACCGCAACGGCGGCATCCTGCAGACCGTCCTGCGGAAGCTGAGCGGCCCGGCATAAGCTCATTATATCGGCCATTTCATCCATCCTGCTGTGAGCGAGGACAACGGGGCGGCCATATCGGTCCAGGACCTGACCAAGGTCTACCCTGCGGCGGTCCGCCTTTTCGGCGACAGGGGAAAGGAGAAACTGGCGGTCGATAGCGTCACCTTCGAGGTTGGGCGCGGGGAGATATTCGGATTGCTGGGGCCCAACGGAGCGGGCAAGACCACCACCATCAAGATGCTCTCCACCTTGCTGATACCCACATCCGGGAGCGCCACCGTACTAGGGATGGACGTGGTCAAGGACGCGGTGCGTCTGCGGCCTATGATCAACTTGGTCTCCGGAGGCGAGCGCGGCCTGTACTTCCGGCTCACGGGAAGACAGAACCTGGAGTTCTTCTCGGACATGTATCGAGTGCCCAGGGAGGAGAAGAAGCGGAAGATCAAGGCGCTCCTGGAACAGGTCGGCCTCACGGAGGCAGCGGACACGCGCGTGGAGAACTACTCCCGGGGGATGAAGCAGCGTTTGCATTTGGCCAGGGGGCTGGTCAACGACCCCGAGGTCCTTTTCCTGTACGAACCGACCCTGGGCCTGGACCCCGAGATATCCAGGGAGACCAGGGCACTGATCCGCGCGCTGTCCCATGAAGGCATGACCATCATGCTTACCACGCACTACATGTTCGAGGCCGACGAACTGTGCAATCGCCTGGCCATCATCTCCGACGGCCGGATCAAGGCCTTAGGCTCACCCTATTCCATGAAGCAGGCAGTGCGCAACGATACGGTCATCGAAATAGAGGCCAGAGAGATGGGGGAGGCGCAGAGGAAGGAACTTTTAGGGCTACCCGGCGTCTCCGCAGTCTCCATCGAGTTCCTGGAGGGCAGGCAGCTGGCCCGTATGGTTGTGGAGGACGCTCCCTCCCTGATACCGACCGTGGCCGCGCTCCTGGAGAGCAGAAAAGTGATCAGCATACGGGTGGACCAGCCGACGCTGGAGGACGCCTACATCAAGACGGTGAACGGAAGATGATCGACCTACGGGCCATGAAGGCCGCTCTGAAGCAGCAGTCCATCCACTTCTTCGTAGACCCGCAGTGGATCATCCCCAGCATCATCGCCCCCTTCATCTTCACGACGGTGACCCTGTTCCTCTTCCGCCACGCCGGAGGCGACCTGTTGCTGTACGCCGTCCTGGGCGGAGGCGTCCTGGGCATGTGGGGGAACACCATAAGCAGCAGCAGCTGGTCCATCGGCTACGACCGGATGAACGGGACCCTGGAGGCCATAATGGTAACCCCCGCCCCGCTGTCCTCGGTGGTCTTTGGTCGCTGCCTGTGGAATTCCTTTCTGGGCCTGCTGAACGCCCTGGCCGTGTTCGTGGTGGCCCAGTTCGCCTTCGGCATAGAGGTCACGGTGCAGAACCCTCTGGGATTCGCCGTGGCCTTGGTCCTTACCTTGATATCGCTATCCGTACTGGGCATGGTCTTCGGAGCCTTCTACGTGGTCACCCGAGCCTCCAGCGCCGTCTTCCAGATGCTGGAGTACCCCATATACGTGCTGTCGGGGGCGGTCTTCCCTCTGATGGTCCTCCCGGATTGGATTCGCCCGTTCTCCTACGCTGTTCCGGCCACCTGGGGCGCCGAGGCTCTGAAGATCTCCTCGGTCGAGGGGTACGATTCACTGGGATTGGGACTGTCCGGCGCCTTGGCCCTTACCGTTCTTACGACCGTCGCCTATCTACTGCTCTCCTTGGTGCTATTCTCCTATCTGGAGAACAAGGCCAAGGTCAACGGGAGCCTGGTGAGGTACTGACATGCTGCGCAACTTCCTAGGCGTCAAGGCTTCGGCGCTGGTGGCCATGCGCTCGCAGTTCGCCGTGGTGGGCCCGGTCCTATGGCTCATGCAGATCCTTGCCACCACCATTTTCCAGATGTGGTTCTTCGTGCTGGTGAGCGACTTCGCCAATGACCCCACCGCCACCCCCTCGTACGTGGCCTTGGGGAACGCCATCTCCTCGCTCACCTATGCTGCCGTCTACGGGGTCACGATGTCAGCCGGTTCGGAAAAGCACATCGGTACCATGTCCGCCATCATGTCCACGCCGACGCGCATGTATTACGTCTTCCTGGGAAAAGGAGCGTACCAGTCGCTGATCGGTCTTTTCACGGTCGCAGTGTCCCTGCTGTTCGCCTCCCTCCTTTTCGGCGTGGACCTCTCCGTGGCCGACCCCCTGACTCTGGTTGTGGTGCTGCTGGTCACCTGCTTCGCCATGGTCGGTTTTGGCATGGTGATCGGCAGTGTGGGCGTGCACCTACGCTCCTCCATGGTGCTGGGTTCGGTGATCCTGTACCTGGGACTTTTGCTTTGCGGGGTGAATTTTCCCATATCATACCTGCCTTCCTGGCTGCAGCCGGCGTCGTACATCTTCCCTCTGACCTACGGCGTGGAGGCGGTGCGGGAGGTGACGGCCGGGAGCGGCATGATGGACGTTTCCGGGCTGCTGCTGGTGATGCTGGTCCTGGGAGCGGCCTTCTACGTCGTAGCTTACTTCCTCTTCAACTACTTCGAGAAGCTGGCCCTGAAGAGCGGGTCGCTGGACGTCTTCTGAGCCCCGTTCACAGCAGCCCGAGCACGATGAGGACGATGCCGGCGATGGTGTAGGGCAGGAAGGTCGCCGCCACTTTGTCCTGCAGGAATACCTGGACCCCCTGGCGCAACCCCGGTTTGGAGAACAGCGCCTGGGCCGTGCGACCCAGGAGGAAGGTGCAGAGGACCGCTATGGCCAGCGAATAGCCGCCTCCAGCGGTGAAGTGCAGGAACCAAACGATTATAATTCCGATCAGGGAACCGACAATGGTCAGCCAGGCCCATTTCGGGCGGCCCTTCTCCCGGCTGGCGTCCGCATACATCCTGGCCCATCTTTGGGGAAGGGCTCTCATGGACATTAGCAGCAAAGCGCTCATGGCCCCCATGAAGACGCTGATGGCCGATAGTATGTCCATGCCATAAAATCCGGTCGATGTTATTTCAACCCTCGTATCGTCATGCATCGTCATGTTAGATGTCGTTGGCCTGCCTCATCGGTAAGGCATGAGGATGGTTATGACCTTGTGGCCCTTCTCCTGGCCAAGGTAACTGAAGTAGCACATGACCTCCATGCGGCTCCCGTCCTTGCGCTGCACGGTGGCAGGCATGGAGATGCGACCGTTGTAGTTGAAGCGACGGTGGAACTTGATCATGCGGTTCATGGGCTCGAATATGGGCATGGTGCTGCCCAGGTTGGCTAATTCTTCCATGGTGTATCCTAGCCCATCGCAGGCGGCTTGGTTGAAATTGTAAAGTCGGCCGCCCATCTCGTTCACCAGCACCATGTGAGCGCACCTCTCTGTTGTCCCCCGGAGCGGGCCGTTCGGTTCCCGGACCTCGGCCTTCAGTAGCTCGGCGAACTCCCACATGCCAGGCATCATTATTTCCGTCATCGACTTCTGCCGCAGTATGACCACGATGCGGTCCACGATGTCCCCTCGGAACACTGGAACTCGGCGTACCTCGGCCTCGAACCGACCATCATCCAGATCGAACGATTCATCGGCGATGGTGGTGTGACCGAAGCAGAATATCTCCTCATACAAGCTCCTGATCTCGGGGGGCAGCCCAAGGAACAGCTCGAATATGGTCTTCCCCTCGAAGGCCGGGCCCATGTCCCTCTTTTCCAAGGAGGAGATGAAGGCCCGATTTCCCTGGGTCACCCTCAGGTCCCGGTCCACTTGAAGACCATGTCCGCCATGGCGTCCAGCATGGTCCGCTGGTTGTTCTCCGCCTGCAACAGGGCGAACTCGGTCATCCGGTGACGGACCATTTCCTCTTGCATCTGCTCGTTGGTGTCCAGGAGGCGCGAGCGTTCCTCCTCGGCCATCATCCTCTGCGCATTCTCCAGGCGGATCTGGTTCAGATGCTGGTGCTACGCTTTGGAAGGATCGGCGGCTCCGTTCTCTGACCGTGGAAGGTAGTAAAAGTTGTAACAAAGCGTGCCTTGCAGGATGACCGTGCGATAGGAGGTGAGCGAGCTCACCAGCAGTTCTGGTGGGAGAGACGTGATTTCATAGAAGACGGCGATCGTGATGTCCAGCCTCTCCCTTTCCTGGTCCAGGCTTCGCCAGGTATCCATCAAGGGGACCTGAGCGGCCAGCTCTTCCCCACGTCCATTATTAGCAAGGCCCCGGAGAAGCCCTGGTCGCGGGCCTGGGAGGAGAACTGCCTTAGAAGCTCGATGATGGTGGCTTGCGAGAGACCCCTGATGCGCTCCTTGGTCTGTGGGAGTACGATGATCTCGGGATGCTTGCTAAGGTCTAGGCCCAGGGCCTTGAGCTCCTTCTCGACCTGCGCAGCCGGGGCGCGGCTCTCGAAGACACATAGCTCCTTTCGACCTATGGCCAATTGGAACAGGTCGGCCGTGACCTCGTACATCTCCCGTGGGCGGTGGTAGAACAGGGCGACCTTCTCGCCCGCATGCAGGGAGGAGAGAGGGCGTAGCCTCGTCTCGGATAGAGGTGCTTCTTTGTCCCCTCTCAGACCGCTCATTGGAAAATTATATGTTGCGATAGTTAAAACATTGCTCGAACCTTTTTCACAAAAAATAATGATGGTGGGATGCGTTCTACCGTTCATGTGCTTGGTCCCGGACCACGAGATAGAGGCGATGTTGCGCGACGGCTCCCTGGTCATCAGCGACTTCGATCCGGAGGGGCTCACCCCCAACGGCTACGACCTGCGGGTGGCCGAGGTGCGCCTAGAAGGGGGGAAGAGCATCACTTCCGGTACGGTCAGCATACCTCCGGGCCGATTGTTCTTCGTCTCCACCATGGAGAGGGTGGAGCTCCCGGACGACCTGGCCGCGCAGCTGTGGACCAGGACCTCCTGGTTGCGGAAAGGGTTGCTCATGGGCCTGGGCAAGATCGACGCCGGCTTCCATGGCACGTTGACCTTCAGCGGGTTCAACGCCTCCTCCGTGAACGTCGAGCTGCCCATAGGCAGCCGCATGGTGCAGATGGTGCTCGAGCGCATGCATTCGCCGGTGGAGCGCACCTACGCCAAGCGCAGCGGGCACTACCAGGGACAGAAAGGGATAACGTTAGCACCAGCCGGCAAGAAGTAGGTCGGCGGAGAACACCGAGGCGCTCGGCGAGTAGGTCTTAAGCTCCTCGCTGCGCAGCACCTTGAGCTCCACGCCCATGCCCCTGGCCTTCGCTACCAGATCTTCCAGCACCGTCGGGAACTCGCCCCGCTCACATATATGGTACAGGTGCATGGTCCCCCCGAGGTTCATCCTGGTCAGGGCGTCGGCGAAGAAGTCGATGGCCGAATGCGGCAGGTTCATGATCACCCGGTCGGCGCAGGGGATGTCGAACACCCATTGCCGGGCGTCGCCCTCCAACGGGACGACCCGGTCAGCTTTGTTGAGCTCCACGTTCTCCCGCATCAGCTCCACCGCCTCCGGGTTGAGGTCGATGGCGTACACCAATCCTGGCTTGGCGTTGCGGGCAATCATGATGGCGAACGGGCCTACGCCGGAGAACATGTCCACGACCACCTCCCCGTCCGTCACCAGGGAGGCGACGCGCCTCCTTTCGTTGGCCAACCTGGAGTTGAAGTAGGCCTTCCTCGGATCGACCTTGAAACGCAGCCCGTACTCCACGTGCACCGTGTCGCTGCGGTCCTCGCCAGCGATGACCTCCAGGTCGCGCACGCGCAGCTCCCCGGCCACGCCGTGGTCCATGAAGACCGAGCGCAGGCGGGGGAAGGCGGACATGAGGGCCTTGCCGATCTCGCCGGAGTACGGCAGGAGCTCGTCCGGCAGTCGGATTATGGCGATGTCCCCGAGGGTGTCGAAGGCGGTGGGGAGCAGGGGCCTTAGCTCCACCGGGACGTTAGCCAGGGCCTTATAGTCCCTTTCCTCCCTCTCCCTTTCCCGGAACTCGCGCTCCTCCACGTCCATGCCATCTGGTGCGGACCCCACGGGAAGGTAAAGGTGCTCGCTGTCCTTCTCCACGTACAGGGATTGGTCCAGGAGACCGTCCTCTAAAAGCTTTTTACGGACGGACTCTCCTTCCCTCTTCCGGACCCTGACGCAAAGGGAACGCACGGTGTTGCCATGGGAGAATTGATATTTGTTGGTTTAGGGCTCGGCGGAGTAGAGGATCTCAGCGCCAGGGCCTTGCGCGTCCTGAAGGAGTGCGACCAGGTGTTCGGGGAGTTCTACACTTCCAAGCTGATAGATTCCACGCCGGACGACCTGGAGAAGGCCATCGGCAAGAAGATCGTCCGCCTGTCCCGCCGCGAGGTGGAGGAAGAAGAGATCGTGGTGGAGGCGGCCAAGAAGGCCAAGGTCGCCTTTGTCACTGCCGGCGACACCATGGCCGCCACCACGCACGTGGACCTTAGGATACGGGCGATGGAGGATGGCGTGCCCACTAAAATTCTGTACGGCATGTCCATATTTACCGCCTGCTCCTCGGCGCTAGGGCTGCAGCCGTACAAGTTCGGACGAACCGTCACCATCCCCTTCTCCGAGCCGGGGTACACGCCCCTCTCCCCGTACGACAACATCTACGAGAACTGGTCCCGGGGACTGCATACCCTGGTCCTGCTGGACATCCGGGAGGAGGAGGGCCGCTACATGACCACCAACCAGGCGGTGGAGTGGCTGCTGGCGGCGGAGAAAGCCCAGGGCAAGGGAATGGTCACCGAGAAGCAGATCATCTGCGCCGCCGCCCGGGTCGGGTCACGCACGGAGAAGGTGGCCGCGGGATATCCCGACAAGATGCTGAAGGAGGACATGGGCCCTCCACTGCACGTCGTGGTCGTCCCCGGAAAACTGCATTTCGTGGAGGCCTACGCCCTGGTGAAGCTGGCCGAAGCCCCTGAAGAGATCTCGGACGATCAGAACTTGTAGGCCAGGAGCAGGGAGGCCTTGAGCTTTCTTCCCAGCGAGGGATCGACACGGGCCGTATACAGCAAACGCTTCACCGGCAGGACCTCTCTGGCGAACTCCAGGCAGCTCTTCACGCTGTCCGCGTCCTCCTCACTCTGGGTGACCAGGAGGAAGGCGCTTTCCGGGGCGAAGTCCCCCGAGGGGAACCAGGGCGACGACACGGCGTCCTCCACGGCTAGGCGTTCCTTTTCAAAGCCCATGCCGTAACCGATGCCGGCCCTCAGCTCCCTGCCACCCAATCCCTGCTTCAGCTGGGAGATGGCCTCGGCCGTAAGGCACTGGCACATCTCCACCGGCAGGGAGAGCATGATCTGGTCCATGACCCCGAAGGCCTTGCCGAGCGGCAGGTTGGGGGCCAGTTTGATCAGGGGGTCGTTGGCGTAGACTGCCACCATGTGAGAGGCCTGCCGCAATCGCGACAGTCCGTCCTTGGCCAGGGAGCGCCTTCCCGATCCTTCCACGGAGAAGGGCAGGCAGACGCTGACGAACGTCGTGGTCCCAAAGTGCGCCATCTCCGCTATCAGGGGCGTTATGGAGCTACCGGTCTCCCCGCCCAGGCCGCTGAAGATGAACATCAGGTCCGGTCGACCGATGGCCTCGGCCAGCCGGGTCTTCCAGGGAAGGTCGGAGGTGTGCAGAGCGATGGACGAGCTGGTGCGGGCCACGGCGATCTCGCTCCGGCGCAGGATGACCTGTTTTATGCCTGGGACGCTGACGTCCCCCTCCTGGCATACCGCCAGCTTGGTGCCGGGCATCTGCGAGGCCATGTGCCTTCCGGCCCCTCCCACGCCGACGACCAATACCTCTGGACGGGGAAGGGTGGATCGGCTGGTCAGCTCCACGACCTCTGGTCGCACGATTGCTCTAATGACTTTCTCAGATATGGCATTTTCACCGACCCGGCAGAAATTTCTATACCTATGGCGACCATGGCCGCTCGTTATGACAGAGATAGGCAGGGTCTTCGGCAACCGGGTCATGGAATTGAGATTCCGCACCGCTGAGGCGGAGGACATCCAGGTGGGGGAGATGCTGGTGGTCGAGGAAGCGGACGTGAAGTTCCTGGTCCGCACCATGGACGTGCTCTTCGGCGCCGATGCCGAGGAGGACGATTGGATGGAGATGGAGGCCGGAGTGGCGCTCCGGCAGGAAAGCGGTCAGGGCTTCGACTACGACGGGGTGAAGGACAATCTGTACAAGGTAGGCGTTTGCACGCCCCTGGGCTGTCTGAAGGACGGTTCCTACAAGAAGGCCAAGTCCATACCACGGCACTTCTCCAGCGTCCGCCGCACCGACCAGCGGGACTACGATTTCCTCAAACCGATGATGGGCGATGTGGAGGTCGGCAAGCTCCGTTCAGGCGATAGGGTGATGGACTTCCGGGTGGGGATCGAATCTCATGCCTTTCCCCACCACGTGGGCATCTTCGCCACCACTGGAATGGGGAAGAGCAATCTGATGAAGTCGCTAGCGCTCTCCTGCATGGCCTCCCGACGCTGCGGGTTCCTGATACTGGACCCCCACGGGGAATATTTCGACGGCGGGGAACGGGGCAAGAAGGGGTTGTCGCATTCCAAGCTGGCCGCGGAATCCCTTGACGTTTATTCGTCCCGGCGCCTGGACGGGCCGCACAGCTCCATACACATCTCCAGCGCAGAGATAGACATACCTGATCTGGCCAACCTATACGAGTTCTCCGGGGCTCAGTTGGAATGCCTGCAAGCCTCCCAGTGGCGCTACGGGGAGAGGTGGTTGGAGGAGCTGCGGGACAAGGATGTGGCGACGATCGTCAAGGACCTGGGGGGGAAGTTCCACGAGGGCAGCGTGAACGTGATCAAGCGCCGCCTAGACTCCATATTCCAGTTCGATCTGGTGACCACCGACCGGAACCTGAGCATGACCAAGGCGGTCATCTCCGCCCTGCAGGCCGGGAAGACCGTTCTGGTGGACACCTCCAACATGTTCGAGGCCGAGGAGCTGCTGGTGTCCACCGTGCTGGCGCGCGCGGTCTTCGAGAACAACAAGTCCATGTACTCGGACAAGGAGCACTTCGAAAAATCGCCCCCGGTCCTCATCGCCCTGGAGGAGGCGCAGCGGGTGCTTTCCGAATCCAAGGGCACGGTGTTCGCCCAGATCGCCCGCGAGGGGCGCAAGTTCAAGGTGGGACTGTGCGCCGTCTCCCAGCAGCCCAAGCTGATCAACGAGGAGATCATCAGCCAGTTCAACACCTTGTTCATATTGGGGCTGGCGGACAAGCGCGACCGGGACATTCTGAGGAACTCGGCCAAGCAGGACATTTCCATGCTGGACAACGAGATACAGATGCTGATGCCCGGGGAAGCGCTAATAGCCTCCCCCTTCACGCCCTTCGCCATCCCCTGCCGGGTGCACTTGTACGAGGAGTACGTCGAGGAGATGAACGGCAAGGCCGAAAGGTCGAATAAGGTAAAGAAGGATGTCGACCAGAAATTCTTTTGAGGTTGATTAATGGACACGGAAACGACCTTTATCCTGGAGATGGCCATAATCCTGGTGACCGCCGGGGCCATCGCCGTGCTGTTCTCTCGTCTCCGCCTGCCGGTGGTGATCGGTTACCTGGCTGCGGGCATGATATTGGGCCCTAACCTCTTTGAGCCTTCCTTTATCAGCGACATGGAGATCATCAACGACCTGGCCAACGCCGGCATCGTCCTGCTCATGTTCACCCTGGGCCTGGAGTTCAACCTCAAGCGCCTGAAGAAGGTGGGGCTGTTCGCCGCCCTGGCCGGCGGCGTGGAGATCGCCCTGATGATCTCGCTCGGCTTTGGTCTCGGAAGGATGCTGGGCTGGTCCCCGGTGCAGTCGGTGTTCCTGGGCGCGGTCATGAGCATCAGCTCCACCGCCGTCATCATCAAGGTGATGTCCGACGCAGACATGCTCAAGAAGGAGTTCGCCGAGGCCATCGTAGGCATACTCATCATCGAGGACATCGCCGCGGTGATCATACTGACGCTGGCGTCACCGCTGGCCTCCGGGGACAACATCACGCTCGGAAGCATACTGCTCCAGGTGCTTTACATCGGCATATTCATGGGCATCATGCTCCTGTTGGGCCTAGCCATCGTCCCCAAGGCCATGGACCTACTGTACACCAAGTATTCGGCCGAGACCTTGATGGTGGTGGCTCTGGGCCTGTGCTTTGGCATGGCCATCCTGGCCAAGTTGTTCAGCCTCTCCGTGGCCATCGGGGCATTCCTCATGGGTATAATCATCTCCCAGTCGAAGGCCCAGGAGCGGCTGTCTGATAGAATCGCCCCCATCAAGGAGATGTTCATGGCCCTCTTCTTCGTCTCCATCGGGGTGCTCATCGACCCCTGGATGATCATGGACAACCTGTTCGTCGTCGTGATCATCACCGTGGTGTTCATCGTGGGCAAGGTCTTCAGCGTGACCATCGGCACCTACCTCAGCAACAAGGACACCCGCACCTCCATGATGACCGGCCTGGGAATGGTGGCCATGGGGGAGTTCTCCTTCGTCATCGCTAAAACGGCCTTCGACCTGGGCGCGGTGGACCAGGTGTTCTATTCATCGGTCATAGGGGCGGCGCTCATCACCATGCTGTATCTTCCCATATCCTTCCGCCGGGCCCCGAAGATCATCAGCACTGCCAGTAAGGTGCTGCCGGGCTCGGTCAAGGAGACCATGCACCGGGTGGACCGGCTGCGGATCGACATGTCCGTATGGATGAACGCGCACCTCGACCGACGCCAAGAGGTGCAGCGCCAGATATTTTGGATAATCGTCGACCTGGCCATTATCTTCCTGCTACAGGTCTTCGTGGTGATGTTCTACGATTTCGTAGGGCTGTTGGGCGTGGACCCGGAGGGCAGCGGCGCCATCACCTACATGGTCGCCATAACCATTCTCATCGCCCTCATGCTGCCCCCGCTGCTTAACATATTGAGCCGGGTGCGCCTGATCGGACTGATGCTGATCCGCGGCGTCATGGAGGGTGGGCACTTCGAAAAAGGAGCCGAGGGCCGCCTGTTCAAGGTCTTCGTCGAACTCATTGTCTCCGGAATAGGGGTCATCCTCTTCTTCCTGTTCATCCCCATCGCCCCCCAGGTGGAGGGCTTCCCCTTACTGTTGATATTCGGAGTGGTGGTCGGCCTGGTCATCGCCTACCTGCTGTGGGACGCCAACAAGAGCGCCTACGACCGCATGTGCCATATATTATCGGACAAGCTGCACGAGGAGTAGGTCATTTTCAACGCGCCCAATCGAACTTTTATTTAAGCGTCGGACCCTAACCCTCTCCGCATGAGGATAGCGCACATCGCCGACACCCACGTGGGCTTCTACGCCTACCGTCGCTCCGACCCGGAGACGGGCATCAACCAGCGGGAGGTGGACGTGTACCAGGCGTTCGTGCGCATGGTCGATTCGATCATCGAGAAGCGTCCGGACATCGTGCTGCACGCCGGCGACCTCTTCGATTCAGTGAGACCGTCCAACCGGGCCCTGTCCGTGGTGCTGGAACAGCTCTTGCGGCTTTCGAAGGAGAAGATCCCGGTGGTGCTCATCGCCGGTAACCATTCCACGCCCAGACTGAGGGAGACGGGGAGCGTTTTCCGCCTTTTCGAGCACATCGAGGGCGTGCATCCGGTGTACACCCAAGGCATGCACCGCCTGGAGTTCGGGGACCTGCAGGTGACCGCTTTCCCCCACCAGGACAAGGAATCGATGATGGCCGCCCTCCAGGACTGGAATAGGGGCAAGCACCGCTTCGAGGTGGGCATGCTGCACGCCGGCATCCAGGGGCTGTCCCGCTACAGCATGGGGGAGGCTAACGAGCTGAATCTGCCCTCGTCCCTGCTCAACCTGGACGCCGATTACATCGCGCTAGGGCACTTCCATGACCAGGAGGAGATTACCAAGAACGCCTGGTATAGCGGATCGCTGGAAAGGATGTCCTTCGCCGAGGCCGGACAGAAGAAGGGGTATATAATGGTGGACTTGGAGCGGAAAAGGAAAGAGTTCGTGGACCTGAAGACCCGCCCCATGTACTCTCTGGCACCGGTGAGCGCCAAGGGCAAGGACGCGACAGAGCTGCAGAAGGAGCTGACCGCGGCCTTGGAGTCGGTGGAGCAGGAGGGCGCCCTGGTACGCTTGGTGGTGCAGGACATTCCCTCCTCGACCTACCGTAGCCTAGATCTGAACGCATTGCGGAAGATCGGCGAGAAGGCCATTCACTTAGAGATAAAGACCGAGATAGTTCAGGAGAGCAATTCAGTGCAGTGGCGCTCGACCTCCCTGGACTCCATGGACAAAGAGTTCGAGTCCTACCTGATGCAGGTATCGGTCGAGAGAATGGACAAAGAGCAGCTGAGAACGAGAGGTCTGGACTACATACGCCGGGGGAAGGGCGAATGAGGCTGCGTTACATGGAGCTGCTCAACTACCGCAAGTTCCGTGACGCCAAGGTGGAGTTCCCGGACGGGGTGGTGGCCATCGTGGGCCAAAACGGGACCGGGAAGACCACGCTGCTGGAGGCGGTCACCTGGGCCTTGTTCGGGAACGAATCGTCGGTGGTTCGGGACGGGAAAGAAGGGGTCAAGAGCGCCGGGGCACCCCCGGGAGATGATTGCTCCGTGGTCCTGGAGTTCGAGCTGGGGGAGGACGGTTATAGACTTGTCCGCAGCATGACCGGGAAGAGCCTGAAGGCAGAAGCCTCCCTCGAGGTCAACGGTCATGTCGTCGCCACCGGTGACACCGACGTGACGAAATTGGTCACTTCGCGCCTGGGAATGGACCACAAGGCCTTCTTCGTCTCCGTTTTCGCCAAGCAGAAGGACCTGAACGCCTTGGCGAACATAGGGGCGGCGGAGCGCAAGACCCTGGTTCTACGCATGCTGGGCGTAGACTACCTGGACAAGGTCATCGTGAACGTGGACCGTGATGCCAGGACGGCCAAGAACGAGGCCGTCCACCTGTCGGGGCTGTTGAAGGACAAGGATGGGCGGGACAAAGAAGCACTATTGAAGGAAGAGGAACGGCAGAGCATCGAAACCCTCCGGAAGATCGTAGAAGGTGCGTCACGCCTGACGGCTGAACGGACGCAGGCGGCCGAGGTCACGCGGAGCTCAAAGGTCGCCTGGGAAACGGAGGAGGAAAGGTATCGCCAGGACGTGGTCTTGGAACGCCGGCTGACCGGCCTCAAGGTCTCCCTGCAGGGTCGCCAGGAGTCCCTGGCCCGATTGGATAAGGAAGTGAGGGAGCTGGAAAGCCTGCATTCCTCCTTGCCTCAGTTGGAAAGGGAGGAAGAGGAGTTCCAGCGGGCCCGGGCGGAGGCGGAGAGGCTGGGCGCACTGCGGGAGAAATATCTTAAGAAGAAGCGCACGGAGGAGGAACTGGACGTACGGCGCCGGGACCTGGAGGCCTTGGATAAGGAAAGGGAGCAGGCAGCGCAGGAACTGGCCAAGATGCCGGACGTCGAGCGCAGCCTGGCCACCGTGGAGGCCAGCCTGGAAAGCACCCGGGACCTGGCCTCCTCCATTGCCTCCCAGCTGGGACTGGCAGTGGCGGAGAAGGAACGGCTATGGCAGTCTCTGGAGGAATCGAAGAAGAAGGCCGAGGAGATAAGGACCCTGGGAGAGGACAGCAACTGCCCTACCTGCCTCAGGCGCTTAGGAGAGGCGTACACAGAACTGCTCCAGAGGTATGAGAAAGAGCAGAGGACCTTGACCGATGGCGTTTCCCAGCAGGAGGAGGTGGGACGGGAGCTTCTGGACCAAAGGGAACGAAACGAGAGGCGCAAGAAGGTGCTGGAGGACCGGCGCCGGGAGCTGCTCGCCCAGTCCAAGCTGAAGGCCTCCCTGGAAGAGCGACTCCGGAAAGCGTTGAACTCCCTACAGTCCGGATCGGAAAAGGTAACTGCGCTGGAAAAGGAACTGAAAGCATCGGGACCGGTGGAGTACGACCAAGCGGCGCACGAGAGGACGCGTGGTCAAGTGGTCGAGCTGGAGCCATCACACTTGGCGTTGAGCAAGGCCCAGGCCAAGATGGAGCGCCTGCCACTGGCCTATAAGGAAAGGGAAGAGACGTCCGCCGCCTTGGTCAAGGAGGAAGAGGAGACACGCCTGGTCTCCCGGGACCGGAAGGAGCTGAACTTCGACCCCAGATTACTTCAGGACCACCGGAAACAGCACGAGGAAGCCCGTACTGTAGAGGAGGGGCTGGTGCAGGACATCATTCGCGCGGAGGGCGAGCAGAAGCGTCTGAGTTCGGAAATGGAATCCCTCCGGAAAAGGGAGGCGGAACTCAAGGAGGTCCGGGAGAAGCACAAGGCGCTCATGTCCGAGCAGGAGATGCTCAACCGCCTGGGCCAGGTGATGAAGGGATTCAAGGAGAACGTCATATCCCGCATCGTGCCCACGCTGTCCGAGGTCTCTTCCGACCTGCTCTCGCAGCTGACGGAAGGTAAGTACGGCGGGATGCGCTTGGACGAGGAATATCATATGTTCCTTTACGACCAAGGGGAGGAGTATAAATTGGAACGTTTCTCCGGAGGAGAAACGGATCTGGCCAACCTGTGCCTGCGATTGGCGATCTCGCGCATGATCATGGAACGGTCGGGAAGCCAGATGAACTTCCTAGTGCTGGACGAGATTTTCGGTTCCCAGGACCAGAACCGCAAGCGCAACATCTTGGAGACGCTGGGGCAGCTGCAGAAACAGTTCCGCCAGATACTGCTGATAACCCATATCGACGACGTCAAGGACAACGTGAGCGCCGTGCTGCGCGTCACGGAAAAAGAGGATGGCTCCAGCACCGTGGTGCTGGAGGATTGAGTTTTACTTCTGGTCCAGCACCTGGATGAGGTGATAGCCGAACTCGGTCTTGACCGGTCCGACGATCTCTCCCTTGGCGTGGTTGAAGGCAGCGTCCTCGAACTCCTTGACCATCATGCCCTTCTTGAACCAGCCCAGGTCCCCGCCCTTGCGTCCGGAGGGACACATGGAGAACTGCTTGGCCAGGTCCTCGAACTTGGCGCCCACCTTGATCTTCTCCAACAGCTCCTTCGCCTTGGCCTCCTTCTCGACCAGTATGTGCGCTGCCCTGACTTCTTTGACCATGGACGGCGCATGGAGGACGGCGATAAAAACCTTATCGCTCCGACTAACGGTACACCTCTTCCAGGTCCACGTTGTCCAATATGGCCTTCTCCACCAGGCGCACCTTCTCCGTGTCTTCCGGCTCGATCCGGGCGATGAGGTGCTCCACCATGTCGGAGGCGGACAGCGTGTCGTACCTGGTCACCAGTATGGGAACCCCTTTCTCGTACGCCTTCGACACCACCTGGTTGGCCGGGTATAGCCCTCCGGTCAGGATCAGGCAGGAGGTGTCGGTGGACAGTGCCGCCAACTGTATATCGGAACGGTCTCCGCCGGTGATGATGGCCTTGCGGCGATGGCGGCGCATGTACTTCAGCGCCGTCTCCATGGTCATGGCCCCGATGAACACGCCCTCCACGATACGGTCCAGATGGTCCTCGCCCACCACCACATCGGCGGAGATGGCCTCCACCACCTCTTTGACGGTGAAGTAGGTCATCTCCGGGATGTGGGGAATGCAGCCGAGCACCTTGATCCCCTTCCCCTCCAGGAAGTTCGCCACCGCCAGGTCGTCGGTCTGGTTGAGTATGACCCCTTTCAGGTGGACGTTGTAATTGGTTATGAGCTTGTACAGCATGGATATCTTGTCTAGGGCGGCTGGGTCGGACGTGGAGATGAGCACCAGATCAGAGCCAGTGGCCTGGGCGATTGCCATGCCTGAGGTGTCGTTGAGGTAGCCGGTGGTGACCTCCCTGGTGCCCTCGATGAGCAGCAGGTCGCAGTCACATGAGGCTTTGTTGTATGCGGCCAGTATATCATCCATGTGCGTCGGGCGGAAGATATCGTAGGTGAACGGGCATAGCACTTCCTCCGGGCGTTCCAGCTTCAACACCTGCCGCATGAGGTAGGCGTCCTGGTCGATGACCCGGTCGCCGTGCCTGGTCAGGCGTTCCTTGAATGGCTTGAAGAAGCCTACTTTGCCTGGGTGGTTCTTGGCGAGACCAAGAGTGACCATGGACTTGCCCGACTTCTCCACCACTGAACCTAGGTATATCGATTTCATTGCTGCTCCCCCTTTATCGTGACCAAAGCGTCGACCGCCACGACGCCAGTGCCCTCGTCCCCCACCATGACCGGGTTGATCTCCAGCTCCTCTATCTCCGGGAACTCCATGGAGATCTGGGATATCTTCAGGATGACGTCCACCAGGGCGGGCACGTCCCCGGGACGGCGGCCCCTGGCCCCGGTGAGTATCGGATACGCTTTAATGGAACGGATCATGTGCTCCACGTCGTCGCGGTCCAGCGGAGCGATGCCCTGGGTGACGTCCTTCATGATCTCCACGAATATGCCGCCCAGCCCGAAGGTTATCACCGGTCCGAACTGATCGTCGCGCACCATGCCCACGATGACCTCGCGTCCGCTCATCATCTTCTGGATGGATACGCCGTCGACCTTGGCCCGCGGCACCTTCTCCCGCACCTTGCTGAGCATGACCTCGTAGGAGCGGGTCAGCTCCTCGTCCGTGTCGATGTTAAGTACCACTCCGCCCACGTCCGTCTTGTGCGCGATGTCCGGCGACTCGACCTTTATTACCACCGGGTAGCCGATGCTGTTGGCCAGCTCGATCGCCGAAGGCAGGTCGTGGGCCAGGCCCTCTTGCGGCGTGGAAATGCCGTAGGCCTTCAGAATCCGCTTCCCTTCAGATTCGCTAAGCGCCAAGCGTCCTTCGGAACGGACCGACCTCAGCACGTCCTGCACCGCCTCGCGGTCCGCCTCCATGCGTTTGATGACCTGCACCTCTTTCCTCTCCATGCTGCGTTTGTGCTCCACCATGGCCGCGAGCGCCCGAATGCCCCGGTCCGGAGAGGGGTAATTGGGAATTCCGGCGGCCTTGAGCATCTCGATGGGGCCAGCCATCTCTTTGCCGCCGACGAAGGCCGTGACGATGGGCTTGGGCGAGGAGCCGGCGAAGGCCGTCAGCGTCCTGGCCACCGATGAGATGTCCACCAGGTCCGTGGGCGCCAGGAGCGCCAGGACGCAGGCCACGTTCGGATCATCCATGACCGTGCGGATGGCGTAATCGTACCTCACGTCGTCGGCGTCCCCCACTACGTCGATGGGGTTGTACAGGCTGGCGGCCGGAGGCAGCTTCTCCTTCAGCTTCTGCACCGTGGTCGCCTCGAATGATGCCAACGTGAGGCCGTTGTCCGAGCAGGCGTCCGCGGCCATCACGCCCAGGCCTCCGGCGTTGGTGACAATGGCCACCCCCTCGCCCTGCGGCAATGGCATGGTGGAGAAGGCCTGCAGCAGGTCGAACATCTCCTCGATGTTCTTGACCCGGACGACGCCAGACTGCTTCATGGCCGCGTCGTACACCTTGTCGCTGCCGGACATGGCCCCGGTGTGGGAGGAGGCCGCCTTGGCCCCGCTGCTGGTGCGGCCGGCCTTGAGGGCGATGACCGGTTTCACCCGTGTGGTCATCTCCGCCTGCCGCAGGAACTCCCTCCCTCGGTCGGTCCCTTCGATGTACATGCCGATGACCTTGGTCAGGGAATCGTCCCTTAGGTACTCCAACAGATGCCCCTCGTCCACGTCCAATTTGTTGCCCACGCTGACGAACTTAGAGAAACCGATGTTGATGTTGGCCGCCCAGTCCAGCATGACCACACAGATGGCCCCAGACTGCGACGATATGGCGATGTTCCCCTGCCTCGGGGGCTCCGTGGCGAAGGTGGCGTTCATATGATGATGAGTGTTCACCAGGCCCAGGCAGTTGGGGCCCAGGACCCTCATGCCGTACTTCTTGGCCACTTCCCCCAGCCGATGTTCCAGCTCCGCCCCTTCCCGGCCCACCTCCTTGAAGCCGGCACTGATGACGATGACCGCCTTCACTCCTTTCTTTCCGCAGTCCTCCATGACCTGCAGGACGGCCTTGGCCGGCACGACGATCACGGCCATCTCTACACCGTCAGGAACGTCGGTTATGACCGGATAGCATCTCAGTCCGAGGACCTCCTGATAGCGCGGATTTATAGGGTACAGTCCGCCCTGGAAACCTGATTCGATGATATTGGCCAGGATTATGTGCCCTACCTTGTTCTTCTCCTGGGAGGCCCCGATGACCGCCACGCTGGCCGGTTCAAAAAGCTCACGCATCTGGAAGCATAATTGCTGGGGGGCAGTCATATCCTTTTCGGCACAAGGTTAATATGGCCGGCCGCGGTGTACATCAACGCCGCCAGTAAAAATGAGGGTGACCGTGATCCCTACGATAGCCTGGCGGTGCACAGTGCACCGATAGGTCCCTGCAGGAACTGCGATGTGACATCGCGTCATGACTGGAGGACAACCCCGGGGCACGACAACGAACCACCCGCCCGGGTCAGTGTGGGGAGCGCGGTCCGCCGCGGCCGTGAACCAATCTGTTAGGGCGGGGGGCACACCTCGTCTTCTTCACATCATTTTAGATAGACACTACCTATGCTCTTATCCTGCACCCAATCGTCCTCGGTGTTGGCGGTCTTCTTCACTGTGATGATGTCCTCGATCCGGGTATCCGTCAGATCGGCCATGGCCAAGGCTTGCGCCTCCGGGAACAACGGTTCCTTTGGTGACCCGAAATCAGTGGTGCCGTGGCTAGAAAGCACCAGATGCTGCACCTTGTAGGATAGTTCCGCGGGGAAGCTCTCTATAAGCCGGCAAGCGTCGTTGACCATTCCCGCGCCCACAACAATATGACCGACCAGGCGCCCTTCGTCCGTGGAGCCTATTATGCTGGTGACCGTATATTCGTGCAATTTGCCGATGTCGTGCAGTATCGCTCCGGTCAATAGGAGGTCCCGGTCCAGATCGGGATATTGCTGGGCGTAGAACTCGCAGAGCTTGGTGACCCTGAGGGTATGCTCCAGTAGACCGCCCAGCCAATTGGCATGATGGGTTATGGAGGCGGGACAGGAGCAGAACCTTTTGACAAAATCCTCATCGGTGAAAAAGGAGGCCAACAGATCCTTCAGCCATTTGTTCTCCACCTTTCTTATGATGGAGAACAGCTGGGAGCGCATGGCCTCCACGTCCTCGGTCGTCGAGGCCACGAAATCCGCCAGTTCGAACTCGCCCTCCTTCAGCACCGCCACAGAGTCTCCGGAAGTGGGGTTCACGTGTATCTCCAAGGCGTCCTTGAACTCGCTGACCTTGCCCTTGACGTGGATAACGGATCCCTTGTCGATAGTATCCAACAAGGCCTTGACCTTCTTTTCGTCCTTGTCGCCCCAGTACTTCAGTGCCAGGTCACCACCGGAATCGGATATCCATAGTTGGAAGGTGAACCCGTTCTTGAATTGAGCCACCGGTTTCTTGAAGCGTACGGCGAATAGGTCGTCCACGGTCCCGCCGGCCTTCAGTTCCCTTATCGTGATCGTCTTGCGCATCTCTCTCTCCTCTCTGTTTGACCTTAGACCCTTAAAAGAATTGTTGTGACCTCACCGAAACTGCGGTTTGGCCACGATCCTCCTCAGCCAGCGTTCGGCCTCCTCATGGTACGGATGGACCCTTTCTCGCTCCCGGAACTCCCGGTCGTGGTAGGAACCGAAGCGCAGTCCGTTCTGCAGGTGCAGCAGCTCATGGTACAGCACGTAGCTGGGGACGTAGGATGGTATCTCCTTCCGGTCCAGGACCCGGCTTACGGCCACCACGCGCATTATGACGCTGCAGTAGCCCACCCTCTGCCGGTTGTCCCCCTTGGTCCATGTCAGATAGGATCCCGGGACCTTGCTGACCAGCCTAGTGTCCAACAGGTCCTGGTACAATGAACCGAGGTCGTGCACCCTGCCTGCCTGGCAGTAGGCCAGGTTCCGGCTCCGTTTCAGGTAGAGGGGCTGGTTCCTTTGGATGAACTCTGGGCTCAGGAAATGCTGCCGGAGCCTTTCGGAATAGATGTCACGGGCACCTCCGCGCCCCATGCGGCCGAATATGCCGCGGGCCAGATCTGTGATGAGCTCCGCGCCCGAGTCCATCATGTAATCGGTTATGTGCAGTTCCGCGCTCTCCGAGCACCGCCTCCAGGTGGCCTTGAATTCCTTGAAGCTCTCCCAGTTGGCGCTCACGTTCGAAAAGCCGTGCTCCGCGCCGACGCTGGTGAAGCATTTCTGCAATAGACTGTCCCGGTCGTAGACCTCGGTGGTATTCCTATAGGAAACGTCCGTCACTTATTTCACCTGCCAGCGAAGTCTTGCGGCGGGAATATAACCGCTGAGCATAGTTGCACACTACGCCCATTCCCGTGGGGGGGCGTCGCTGGAACGCGCATTTGGACAACGACTCGAAACGATATGAAGCGTTGCTTCGATGCATATTTAAATTTAGATATATAACAATAGATTTAAGTAGCCTGGAGTTTCATTATGCTTACTGGATGGGAATGGTCTGCTTATCGCGGGACCACCGGGACAAACATATTATCACGAGAGGCAACGTTGACGGCATCGTTTCGGCGGCCATCTTTCTTAGCATATATCCAGATGCGAAGGTCACCTTTGTAACCTCCCCGGTGGCCGGGGCCAAGGCCTTGGCGATGGACATCACATCCGACGAGCTGTACCTGGTCGATCTGGCCCCGGTTCCCGACCTGGTGGAGGCGGTGCGCTCCCGTCGCTCTAGCCAGAAGCTGACGCTGGTCGATCACCACCCCTCCTCTTTGTCAGTGGAATGTTCCACCTTAGTTACCGAGGGTGTCAGCGCCGCCAACGTGCTGTTCCATTACCTGCACCCCCACGACGAGCTGAGGAAGCTGGTGGCGGTGGCCGACCTGGTCGAGTACATGCCCACCCCTCTGCTGGACCAGGAGATGAGAAGGCATGGAATGCAGCGCGTGGATCAGGAGTCCATGGTATTGGACTTCTCCTGGCGCTTGATAATCGAGGACGACCGTTTCCGCTACAGCGCGGCGAAGCTGCTGTCCCAGGGACTGTGGCCTTCGCAGATCGATCTGATCAAGCGCCGCTACATCCAGGTGATCAACGAGAAAAGATGGCCGCGAGCCCTGGCCAAGGTCGACGGCTGCATGAAGGTACGCGGGCCGCTGGGCATCATGGACGAGATGGACCGCAACCGCTCCCTTTACGGTTTCGGCACCAGGGCGCTGGTGGAGGTGGCCCACCGCCGAGGATGCGGCTATGCGGTCATGATAAACCCCCGGGGCAAGTACTCCTCCGTATCGGTGCGAGGAATATCGCCCAGTTCCATCGACCTCGGAAGGTTCGTGGAGGAGTTCACCAGCGAGAACGGCGTGGACGGCGGAGGGCATCCCAAGGCCGCCGGGGCCAGGATACCCACGGGCAGCAACGGGCTTTTCCTGGACGACCTTCTAGAAAAGGTGTCCTAAGTCCGTTGGTCTAGGAACGGGATGTGCCGTCCGTCACTTCAGCTTCATGTTCATCTTGAAGTGGTAAAGAAGCAAGACCACGCACACCTGGATGGCGATGGCCGAGAGGATCAGCGCTATTATGGACAGCATCACGCTCTCGTTCTCTTTCGGCGGGACGGTCACGGAGACGGTGTTGCTGGGGGAGCTCTCTTCCCCGCCATCGACCGCTGTTACGTAGTAAAGGTAGGTGGAACCTTCCTCCAGCCCGCTGTTATGAAATGCGGTGAAGGGTGGGTAGAGATTGGCAATGGGTACCATCTCGTCCAGGTCCCCGCGGTACAGAACGTAGTAGTCCGCCCCCGGTACTGCCTGCCAGCTTAGGTCCACGTAATCCTTTCCCACCGTGGCCTGCAGCCCTTCCGGAGCCGAGGGCTGGGCCTGCGCCAAGGGGACGGTCAGAAGTATGATTATGGCCAGCAGTGAGCAGCAAGGCAGTAGGCAGCGGAAGGTCATATGGACTTACCTTGACGAAGGATGTTCCGGAGACGATTTAAAATCTTGGGGCTCAGACCAGTCGCTTGCGCATGACCAGGTTGTTGCCGTTGCGGTACATGAGGTCGTAGCCGTTGTAATAATAGAACTCGATGGCGTGTTCGTTGGTGGATTGCACGCACAGCTCCACCCCGGCCTTGCCCTCCTTTCTGCCCGTGGACTCTATCATTTCCATCATCCGCGTGCCTATCCCCTGGCCCTGCCATCTTCGGTTGACCTGGAAGGATGATATGAAGATGTACTCGTCCATCTCCTCCATACAGTAATAGGCCATTATCCCATCGTTTCCCTCCAACACGGAAGTGGTCACCTGCTGGTCGAGAAGAAGCTCCATCAGCTTCTCGTCGTTCCACTCTTCTCCCCAGGATGACAGGATAATGTCGGCCATGTTCTCCCGGCTCATGGCCACGAGATCGGGAAGATCGGACCTGAGCATTTGGCGGCAGCGCATCGGACCGGAAAGCGCGCCCGCATAGAAAAAGTTAAGGAAGGTCGATATCCTGCATGACCTGAGGCGTGCTCCCGGACAATCGGTCATACCGTCGACGACTTGGCTGTGCGTTCGGTTCGAGACCCGATTTTTTACCTAGTATGGAGCATCCATACAATTGTTTATATATGTGCTGTTATTTTGAAACTTTCAGAGGCAGTTAAAGATGGTCACTGTAACCGATGAAGCTAGCAAGTACATCGTGGATCTGATCGCCAAGAACAACAAGCCCGGATTCGGCATCAGGATCTACTTGGCCGGGATGGGCTGCTCCGGAGCCCAGTTCGGCATGTCTTTCCAGAAGGACGCCAAGGAGGGGGACATCGAGCAGAAGATCGACGGGTTCTCCGTATACTACGACGGGGAGACCAAGGAGGTCCTGGACGCCTGCACCTTAGATTTCGTGGAGACCCCCTATGGCTCCGGCCTGGTGGTCAACAACCCCAACGCCAGCGGCGGCTGCGGTTCCTGCGGCGGCGGCTGCCACTAAACCCCCTTCCAACCCCCTTTTCTTTTATTATCCAACATCAATTCACCCATCGTGTATTTTGAGCACCCCCTGATCAGGAAGCAGTGCGTGCAGCTGCGGGATTACCAGGTGGAGCTGGCCCGCCGTGCTTCCCGGTCCTCCACGTTGTTGGTGCTCCCCACCGGCCTGGGAAAGACGGTGGTGGCGGTCATGGTCATCGCCGAGGTGCTACAGAAGAAGGGGGGAAAGGTGCTTTTCCTGGCCCCGACCCGGCCTCTCGTGGAGCAGCACCAGCGTACCCTCGAGAGCATGATCGAGGGGAAGCGCATCGGCATGATGACCGGCGAGGTCGACCCCCTGGAACGGGAATTGATATTTCTGGAGAACGATGTCGTGGCCTCCACGCCTCAGGTGGTGGCCAACGACCTCCGGCAGGGCCGAATAAACCTCAAGGACGTGAAACTCATAATATTCGATGAAGCGCACCGGGCCGTGGGCAACTACGCCTACGTAGACGTGGCCAAGGAGTACATGGAGTACGATGGACTGGTCCTAGGCATGACCGCCTCCCCCGGCAGCGACAAGGGGAAGGTCAAGGAGGTCTGCCAGAACCTCAACATCAAGGACATCGAGGTGCGGACGGAGAAGGACCCGGACGTGACCAAGTACGTCCATTCCGTGCGCATGGACTGGGTGGAGGTGGAGCTGCCTCTGGAGATGAACCGCATCGCCGGGACCATACGGGCGCTGTACGAGGAGTACGCCAAGGAACTGGTCGCGCTGGGCGTGGTGGACAAGGACCGGGTGCTGAACAAGCGCTACCTGCTGGAGATGGCGGCCACCTGGCAGGCCCGGCTGCGTTCCGGGGAGAAGAGCCGCACCCTCTTCAAAGCGGTCAGCGTCCAGTCCAAGGTAGTCAAGGTGGAGCACGCCCTGGACCTGGTGGAGACGCAAGGGATGACCGCCCTGAGGGCGTATCTGGAGAGGATGAAGGATGAGGTCTCTTCCGACACCAGCTCCAAGGCCTCGCGCGACATAGTGTCCTCGTCCCACTTCCAGGAGATATGGGACATGGCCCAGTCGGTGAAGGCCGAGCACCCCAAGCTCTCACGGGTAATGAACGTGGTGGCCAGGCAGATCAGCGAGAGCCCGTCCTCTCGGATACTGGTCTTCACGCATTACCGCGACACCTGCGAGCTGGTGGCCTCCAAGCTTTCCAAGGTGGAGGGCGCCCGCGTGGCCAAATTGGTCGGCCAGTCGGACCGCAAGGGAGAGAAGGGGTTGAAACAGAAGGAGCAGGTGGGAGTGCTGGAACGATTCCGTCAGGGGGAGTTCAACGTGCTGGTGGCCACCTCCGTCGGTGAGGAAGGGCTGGACGTGGCCAGCACCGACCTGGTCGTCTTCTACGAACCGGTGCCTTCGGAGATCCGCAGCATCCAGCGCCGCGGCCGCACCGGGCGTTCCCGGGCGGGGAAGGTGGTCATCTTTATCACCAAAGGAACGAAGGACGAAGCGTACTACTTCTCCAGCCTGAACAAGGAGAAGACCATGCGTCGCCGCCTGGAGACCATGAAGGACGAGCTGTCCGGGGAACGTTCCAAGGGAGGCCAGCGCAACTTGGGCGATTTCTAGCTGGTCATGAATTAAATAATCGCGAGTCGTTGGCATAAGCATGCTCTTCCGGGAACTGGCCGACACCTACGAGAGGTTAGAGGCCACCTCTTCCAGGCTGGAGATGACGGAGATATTGGCCGAGGCCTTTCGCCGCTTCGATCCCCTCGAGATCAGGATGGCCACCTACCTGACGCAGGGACAGCTCTACCCGGACTTCTACCCTTTGAAGCTGGGAATGGCCGACAAGATGATACTCAAGGCCATCGCCTTCGCCTCCGGGACCAAGGAGAGCGAGGTGCAGGAGCTCATGCTGAAGGAGGGAGACCCCGGGTTGGTGGCCCAGCAGGTCTTCGCCAGCAAGAAGCAGACCACCCTGTTCTCCGAGCCTTTGACGCTCAAGAGTACCTACGAGACTCTGGAATCGATCGCCCGGACGGAGGGCGGAGGCTCGCAGGACCTGAAGATCAAGCTGATGTCCAAGCTGCTGAGCGATTCCTCGTCCTCCGAGGCCAAGTTCCTTTCCCGGGTCATAACCGGGAGGATGCGCCTGGGCGTCTCCTCCATGACCGTCCTTGACGCCCTTGCTTCCGCCTTCGCTACCAAGGAGGACCGGGACGTGGTGGAGCGCGCCTTCAACGTCTCCTCCGACCTGGGGCTGGTGGCCGAGGAGATGGCATTGCACGGGCTGGACGGGGTCAAGGACATACATGTCCAAGTGAACCGCCCGTTGCGGGCCATGCTGGCCGAGCGCATGTCCTCGCCGGAGGAGATACTGGAGAAGATGGGCGGGACCTGCGCCTTCGAGTACAAGTACGACGGTGTCCGGGTCCAGGCGCACATATGCCAGGGCGATGTCCGACTGTACTCGCGCAAGCTGGACGATCTCACGTCGCAGTTCCCGGACGTGGTGGCCGCCCTGAAGAAGGCCGTGGTGGCCGAGAGCACCATCGTAGAGGGGGAGTGCGTGCCGGTGGACCTCAACACCGGGGAGTTCCTCCCATTTCAGGAGGTATCTCATCGCCGGGGTCGCAAGTACGGGCTGGAGGCGGCGGTGGAGGACTACCCTGTCCAGATGTGCCTCTTCGACTGCATCCTGAAGGACGGGGAGGACCTCACCGCCCGGCCGTTCCTGCAGAGAAGGGAAGCGCTGAGTTCGATGGTCAGTCCGGACGACGCAGTGAAGCTATCGGAGATTCGCGTACTCTCTTCCGCTGATGAAGTTCAGGTCTTCTTTCAGGAAGCTATAAAGGACGGCTGCGAGGGGCTGATGGCCAAGTCCATCGCCGAAAGTTCCGTCTACCGCGCCGGCAACCGCGGGTTCCTGTGGATCAAGTACAAGAAGGAGTACCGCTCGGAGATGAACGACACCGTAGACCTGGCGGTGGTCGGCGCCTTCGCCGGAAGGGGGAAACGCAAGGGGTTCTACGGCGCCCTGCTCATGGCCACTTACGACGCGCAGACGGACACCTTCCAAACGGTCTCCAAGCTGGGCAGCGGCTTCGACGACGCCAACTTGGCTTCGCTATTGGAAATGCTGGCCGGGGACCGCCTGGCGGAGAAGCACCATCTAGTGGATTCGAAGATGGTGGCCGACTACTGGTTCCAGCCCCGCCTGGTTCTGGAGGTCAGGGGGGCTGAGATAACTTTGTCGCCGATACACACCTGCTCCTTCGGCTCGGTGAGGAAGGATTCCGGGCTGGCCATCCGTTTCCCGCGTTTCACCGGGCGCTTCCGGGACGACAAGGAGGGGCGGGAGGCTACCACCAGCCAGGAGCTGTTGACCATGTACCAGGCCCAGCTCAAACGGGTGGAGTGATGTCAAAAGGTTTATAGCCCCCTCCCATATTGGTCCAATTCATGGAGATCGAGCTCTTAGAGAAGGAAAAGGACTCCATCAGGGTCCGCATCAAGGGAGCGGACATGACCTTGATCACCCCCATGGTACAGGCACTGCTGGAGGACAAGGACGTGGCCGAGGTCAAGTACACCATAGGCCACAGCCAACTGGAAGATCCCACCCTTTACATCCGGGTCAAGACCGGAAAGCCCCAATCGGCCCTGAAGAAGACGGCGAAGTCCCTGACCAACGAGTTCAAGGAGGCCAGGGAAGCTTTACAGAAGGACCTGAAGTAATTTTCATGGTTCAGACCAGTGGCGACCGGGAACGCAACATCGGTCTAGAGGTCTTTTTTTCTGAAACTCCTGGCAGTGGAGGAAAACTCAAGGCCGCCGCCGAGGACTTCGTCGTCGACGAGGTCTCCAAGTATCCCCCGACCAAGCCCGACGGCAAGGTGTGCGTAGCTCGTGTGACCGCCACCAACTGGGAGACCAACCGCCTGGTCCGGCACCTGTCGAAATCGCTGGGCATCTCCAGGAACCTCATCGGGTTCGCCGGCACCAAGGACAAGCGGGCCGTGACCACCCAGCTGATGTCCTTCCAGGCTCCGGTGGAGAGCGTCATGGCCCTTCGCCTCTCGCAGGTCAGCATCAATGACGGCTACATGGCCAAGCGCAGCATGACCATCGGGGACCTGGTGGGCAACCGCTTCACCATCCGCGTCCGGGACACGAACCTTCACGGTGACGAGCTGCGCTCGTCGTTGGAAGGGACGGAGGCGTCCCTGCACGGCCTGGGCGGCTTTCCCAATTTCTTCGGCGTGCAGCGCTTCGGTACCGTGCGGCCGGTCACGCACCTAGTCGGCCGGGCCATCGTGAAGGGCGACCTGGAGCAGGCCGTGCTGCTGTACATCGGCAATCCCAGCGAGGAGGAGGACGAGCAATCGAGGGCGGCCCGGGAAGCCCTGCAGAGGGACCGCGATTACACAGCGGCGTTGCGCGACTTCCCCTGGAAGCTGACCTTCGAGCGCATGGTAATCGGTTTCCTCGAACGGAATCCGGGAGATTTCGCCGGGGCCATATGCGTGCTGCCGCCGAACCTGCAGATGATGTTCGTGCACGCCTACCAGTCCTACCTGTTCAACCTGGTGCTTTCGGAGAGGATGCGCAGGGGGATACCTCTGAACGCCCCGATCGTTGGCGACGTGGTCCTGCCGGCGGACAAGGACGGGAACCCCGACCACGACAAGCAGGTGCCAGTAACCACCGTCAACCTGGACCTGGTGGAACGGCAGGTGCGCGACCGCCGGGCCTTCGTCTCCGGAACGCTCTTTGGCTCGGAATCGGTGCTGGCGGAGGGGGAGATGGGGGAGATGGGGGAGATGGAGAGGAAGGCCATCGAGCGCGAGGGGCTGTCGCCGCAGGACTTCCTGGTGCCGGCCATCCCGCACTGCTCGTCCAAAGGCTCCCGGCGCGAGCTGATCTGCGAATACCGGGACCTGAAGTTGGACGTAGGTCAGGACGAGTTCACCGCCTCCTTCTTCCTGGGAAAGGGGTGCTACGCCACGGTGCTCCTGCGGGAGTTCATGAAATCGGACATAGGCGACTATTGATCAGAGCCTGCTCCAGTCCCTGTCCTCCGGCTCCGGAGCCTCGGGAACCTTCTTCTCTGGCTCCTCGGCGGCCTTCATCTTCGTCGGCCTCTCTCCCAGGACGTGGCCGCAGCGCGGGCATTTGCCGGCGCTCAGGCACTCCTTGCAGAGCATGCTGTTGCAGTTGGGGCAGGCCGATACGGCCAACGCTCCGTGGAACAGGCAGCGGCGGCCGTCCATGTCGTCGGCCTTCTCCGGCTTCTTGGCCGTCGGTTTCGGCGGATAGAAGGTGTCGTAGAGCTCCTTTTCCTCCGAACCGAAGAGGCGCAGGCCGTCGCGGTCCGCGCGTTCGGTCGACTGGGAACGGTCGTCCGGCAGGAAGACCGCGTCGGCCTTGGTCTGCTTCTTGCGCTTGGGCTGCTCCACGAACAGGTCGTCGGTGCTGCGGGTGGCGGAGGCGGCCCTCTGACCTTTGGAACGGGGCATGGGCGCCGGGCGCTCCCCGGCCTTCAAAGAACCCATGATGGCGATGATGTTACGCGCCTTGTACACGCCGATGTTCAGCCCTTCCATCAGGGAGAACAGGTTGCGCTTCTCCTCCGGCATGTTGAGGGCGGTGCGCAACAATTTTTCCGTCCCCTGGTCCGGATTGACGTAGGTGAAGTCGATGTCGTTCACCCCCTCGATGTAGCCAAGCACGCGCCTGGCCTGGTCGATGTCCCTTTCCGGCAGAGAGGAGTAGACGTCAGAGAGGGACAGCCCGCCCTGACCGCTGCGGGCGGAGCGGTCGGTGGTCCGCAACACCGTCCGGGACTGCATCTCCAGCGAGGTGCACTCGTCGTCGGGGAGCTGCGCCGGGTCGACGTACTCGCGCTGATCGATGTAGGCGAAGACGTCGTCCAGCATCTGATAGGGGACGTTGCATTCCCGGAACACCTCCTCCTTGCCCATGCGCCTTCCGTTCCGATACTGGAACTCCAGCACCTTGCCGGCCATCTCCGACACCTGGCTTTCGCGATGCTTGCCGTCGGCCATGCGCAGGCCCTCGGTGGCCGAGGTCATATTGGGGTTGAGCTCCAGCGCCTTCTCGAAACCCCGGCGGGCCTGCTCGTACTTACCCAGGCGCAGCAGGGCGAAGCCCTTCCCGTTCCAGGCGGCGGGGTCGCTGGGGTCCAGGCCGATGGCGTTGTCGTAGCTGCGCACCACGTCGTCGTCGCGCTTCAGCCGCTCGGCCAGATCGGCCCGCTCCATCCAGGCGTGACGGTTACGGGGATCGATGGACAGTGATTTCTCCAACAGGGCGAAGCCCTTCTCGGGGTTGCCCATCTTGTCCTCCAACAGGCCCATGCTCTCCAGGACGGAGGCCTCGGAGGGTTCCAGGGCCAGCGCTTTGGCGTAGGAGTCCATGGCGTCCTCGTGGCGGCCCATTTCCTCCAGCACCTTCCCCCGCAACTTGTAGATACCGAACTCATCGACCCCCAGGTCCATGGCCCGGTTGAAGCACAGCAGGGCGTTCTCCATCTCTCCCAGCCGGTACAGGGCGTTGCCCTTGTACTTCCAGGTCTGGGCGTCGGAGCGGTCGATGGTCAGCGCTTTGTCGAAGGCTTCCACCGCCTCCTGCAGGCGGTTCAACGAGGCCAGGGCCCGGCCGCGGTCCGAGTGGTAGCTGGCCACCGAACTGTCGAGCGACACGCACTGTTCGAAGAGGTTCAAGGCCATCTCGTAGTTGCGCATCATCAGCATGGCCCGGCCCTTGCTGGCCAGCGAATCCACGTCGTGGTTCAGGGTGAAGGCTATGTCATAGGCCTCGGCCGCCTCGCCGTACTTGCCCATGGCCATGAGCACCCGGCCCTTGCCCTTGTACAGAAGGGGGTCGGACTCGTCCAGCATGATGGCCGAGGAGAAGGTTGCCAGCGCTTCCTCCAGCCGGCCCAGCTTCTCCAGTGCGCCAGCTTTATCGATCAGGGCGGACTTGTTGCGCGGGTCTATGCGGAGTATGTCCTCGCAGACCTTCTTTATCGCTTCGGCGTCGCCCTTGGCCACCAAGGCGTTGCGCTTCAGCTGCAGCACCTGCATGTCCCCTGGCTCGATCTCCAGGGCCCGGTCGTAAGAACGGACCGCCTCCGGGTGGTTGTTCAGGCGGAACTGGGCCACCCCCCGGTCGATCCAGGCCACCTTGTTCTTGGGGTCCAGCTTGACGATGCGGTCACAGACCTTGATGATGTCCTCGTTGCGTCCCAGGAACTTCAGGCTGCTCTTCTTGGCCGCCAGCACCTCGAGGTCCTTGGGCCCGGTCTCCAAGGCCTTGTCGAAGGACTGCACCGCCTCCTCGTAGCGCGTCAGTTTGGCCAGCACCTGTCCCCGGCGGGCGTGCACGAAGCGGCCTTCCTTTTCCAGGAGTATGGCCTGGTCATAGCAGCCCAAGGCCTCCTCGAACCTTTCCAGCCACTCCAGGGCAATCCCCTTGCTGATCCAGACGTTCTTGTCCTTGAGGTCCAATGAAAGGGCTTGGTCATAGCAGACTATGGCCTCCTCGAAACGGCGCAGGCTTTCCAGGCACAGCCCCTTCTGGTAGATGGCCTTCCGGTCCTGGGGGGCCAGGGCGATGGCTTTGTTGTAGGCCTGGACCGCCTCCTCGAAACGCTTAAGCATGAACAGCGAATCGGCCTGTATGCGCCACAATACCAGCTGTCCGGGGTCGTGTAGGCTGCCCTGCACCGCCCGGGCCAGGGCGTCCTCGTACTTTTCAAGCGAGAAGAGCACCACGGCTATGCCCTTGGAAGCGTCAACATCGTTGTGGTCCAGCGTCAGCACCTGCCCATAGAGGGCAATGGCCTCCTCCTTTCGCCCCAGGCGGTCGGTGGCCACGGCCTTGTCAAAGAGGGCTTCCGTGTTGTTCGGATCGAGCTTCAGCAACCGGTCGCAGACGTCGGCCACGTCCTTGTCCCGGCCAGCCTGCTTGTAGCTCTCCTTGAGGGTATCGAGCAGTTCCGGGTCGTCAGGGAAGGATTTCAAGGCCTTCTCCAAGGTCTTTATGGCCTCGGTCACCCGGCCCAGTGACAGTTCGGACGTTCCCTTGTCGCGTAGCGCCGGCAGGTGGTCCGGTTTGATGGCCAGCTGCTCCTCGCTGAGGGCCAGTACCTCTTGGAACTTGCTCTGTTTCAACAGGATGCTCCGGCGGCGGTCCATGATGTCCAGCTGCTTGGGGAAGGCCTTCTGCGCTTTCCCGAGGACCTCCAAGGCCGCGGCCTCGTCCTCCATCTTGATCAGGGTGTCGGCCACGAAAATGTGAGCGGTAGGGTCGTTGCATGCCTGTAACAGGTCAGCGGCCGCGATGTCGAAGCCCGCCCGGTCGTTCATGGCCGCCAGCACGGTGCACCGCCCGTAGAGGGCCTTGCTGTCCTCCGGGCTGACCTCCCTGAGGCGCTCATAGGAGAGCAGGCTCTCCTCGTACCTTTCCAGGCTGAACAGCAGCGCGGCCACCTCGTTCCAACCAGTATCGGATTCGGGGTCGGTGCGCAGCATTCGTTTGTAGTGTTCTAGCGACAGGACGTCGTCCCCGCCTTGGTGCGCCTGCCTGGCCATCTTCAGGTTGGCCCGGGGATTGTCCCTATCCCGGATCAATACCTCCTCTAGCAGGTCCTGGGCCTCCTCAAGGCGCTGCAGTTCTTCCAGGATGTCCACCTTGATCATCATCAGGCCAGTATCCTGGGGTGCCAGAGATAGAGCTGTTTCTATCTCGGCCAGGGCGGTCTCTGGTTTTTCCTTGTGCAATAGCGCCGAAGCCTTGCGCCCTTTCCATGAGGCCTTCAGCTCGGTCTTCTCCACCTTCTCTAAGATGAGCTCGTAAGTGCTCTCCTCAAGGGGATCGACCTCGAGGGCCTTGAGCAGAGCCTGGAAAGATTCGGGAAGATGCCCGAGGGATTCAAGGAGCTCGGCCCTGGCCACGTGGCCCAACCGGTCCTTGGGGTTGCGGGAGATGAAGTCGTCCATCACCTTGACCGCGTCCTCTGGCATGCCCTGTCTTCGATATAGGGATACCAGAAGGAGTGCGCTGTTCCTGTCGGAAGGGACGGAACTGGTCAGTCTCAACAGCACCTCTTTGGCCGGAATGGGGAGACTGCTCTCCAGATAAGCGTTGGAAAGGCGGGCGGCCGCAGCGCGATATTCGTCCGGACGAGCGCAGGACTTGAGGTCAATGCTCTCCAGATGTGCGCGGGCACGGTCCAGCTCAGCCTTGGCCCGGTCAGCTTCGTTGGCCTGGTGGTGTTTGTCCACCAGTTCGAGCGATTTCATGGTCCTGCTGACCGCCCTTTTCTCGCCGTCCACCAACCCTCCAAATAATCCCATCTCTCCACCTGCACTGACTTCAATGGGGTCCGGACAATTAATATCTTTGTCGTGAGGACCCAAATATCGTAATGTCATACGTTTATATCAGTTTTGTCTGACAGTTGTTATTTTGAATATTTGACCCATTATAAGGTAATTATTTAGATGCTGGATATGCGTTTTAGTAAAATATATATACCATAGGACACTATAACCAATATGTCCGACGAAAGTCGGACGGATGGGATGCAAATGAGGCGAAATGAGGATTCGCACGTGGAACAACAATACGACGGTCATGTCGAGGAATGGATGAAGACCCACTCCATCAAGGACCTCAAGTTGATGGCCTATCAAATGGATCAACATGGCGAGGACACCTTTCCAGTCTGGGACCTCATCAATGACCTGAAAGTTATGAGCCGTTAAGCGTTCCACGAACGAACTCTAGTGGGAAGCATGGTCCCCCCTTACCTTTCCACTAGCCTCAAACTTTATTTTTTTACATCTGGAACTGCCAGTGTTTTATTGTTTATGAAAGGGTTAAAATATAAAATCTCCATTATGAGCGCACCGCGCAGGTGTAATCTAGCGGTTAGGATTTTAGCCTTCCAAGCTAAACACTCGGGTTCGAATCCCGACACCTGCACTCCTAACATTTACCAGCAATCCCGCTATGGCGGGTTGTCGATATTTTCAAGCCTGAAATGAAATCATTGAACGAATTGTTCTCATTTCAGGGATTGGTATCTTCTATAAGAGCAGATCCGCCGAACGTAATTCGTTCTTGATCTTCTCCACCGCCTTCTCGACGTCCTCCGGTACTTTCGCCCCTGTGCAAACGAGCCTTCCGGACCCGAAGAGAAGGATGACGACCTTCGGATCGGTTAAACGATATACCAATCCGGGAAATACCTCTGGCTCGTACTCCACCCTTTCCAGGCCTAAGGTTATGACCACCGAGGAAAGGTTGACCGGTTGCCCGAGATCCGCCGAAGCGACGATGTTCTGGACCTCGACTGTTGGGAGTCCATTGATCTTAACCCCGGTCTTCTTGATGCTGGCTATCACATTTTTTATGGCACTATTTACCTGTTCCAGGGTCTTCGCTCCGGTGCAGACGAGCTTTCCGCTGCGGAAGAGAAGGGTCGCCGTTTTGGGTTCCTTGATCCGAAAGATCAGTCCCGGAAAGGTTTCGGGTTCATATTCGGCCCCGTTCAGATTAAGTGCGAGTTCGGTGAGGTTGAGCTCCGTTCCCAAATTTGCAGATGCTACGACATTCTGGATGGAGTAATTTGAAATGACAATCGCCTCGGTTTAAGTAAATCGAGAGTGTTATATGTCATATTGGACACTTTCTGAAGATAGTATGTAAGATGTTAAAGGACCGGACCGTATCGAAGATTGTTGACCTTCTGCGCCTTAGATGCCCTTCCCAGATGGATCCTTTGGTGTGTTCATGATCAATAATTTGGGCGCTATTTAAAGAAAATAGGGGAGAAATGGTAAGGCGGGGGAAGCGGGGCCTTATGCCTCCCTCCACCTTGGGATGGTATTCATCGTGATAGGCGTTCTTGCCTGTAATCCAAGGTACGCTACACGAGTATTAAAGCCAGGAAGGGGAGAGGTGGCTGAAGACCGAATGTGAAAAAATGTGACTGGATATCATAAAAGGAAGTGAAAGTGCCATCTCATTTGCGTTTGTGCCGCACCTTCACCGCCTCACCGCGGCGCATCTCCGTCATCTCCTTTCCGCTCATGTTCGCCACGCCCACTCCGGCCAGTTGCCCGTTGTGAATTATGGCCACCTCTTCTCCGGCCCTGATCCGGGAATCGGCCTCCTGAACGCCTACGGCGAACAGGCTGCCCTTCAGTTCGAAGTCGCCCATTACCACTTTGGGCATCAGCGGCAGTATCGATTCGGCCCCTTCCAGGGTCAGCGATATCATCCCTCGTTCCGGGTTCAGCATGCCTCTCTGCTCCTGGTGGTGCATGATCTTCATAAACGGATAGTTGCCCATCACGCGGGTGTCGCGCATGAGCTCCTCGCTCCCTGGCCCGAACTGGTATCCGGCCACGGAGGACATGGCCGCCCAGCGGTCGAGCGACGGGTCCACCATCTGGTATCCTGAGCACAGCACCTTGAGGGTCTCCCTCAGCCTGCTCAGGGACTCGTTGGAGGTGGGTGACCCTTCCGCGGTCACGGTCCCGTCCAGCACTTCCTGGATGATGCTCTCCTCTTCGCCCAGGTGCATGACCACGTGGTCGTAGCCCTGGTTGGCCATGGACAGCACCATGTGCTGGACCATGGCCTGCTCCTCTTTGTCCCAGTGGCCGGTGACCGGGATGTCGTACTGCGCCGCGGGATAGAACAGTTCCAGCTCCCGGGGGACCACGCCCAACGGAGAGGTCACGATCATCTCCTGGACCACTTGGGAATTAGGTACCTCATAGAGCAACTGGCGGAACAGCTGGTGGCTCTTGGAGGTGTAGTACGGCTTCTTGGCCGAACAGGGGATGAGCAACAGTATCTTGCGATGGTCAGGGCGGTGGAACCTGGACTTCACCGTCTCTCTGAAGCGGCGGACGTCCGGTCGGACCAAGGACTGCTTGGCGTTGCAGTAGAAACGGGGACCGACCAGCGGGTAGTCCTCCTCCTGATGCTCATAATGATCTTCATCGAATATGCGCAGGGCGGCCACGTTCCAGGGGTTGGAATGGCAGCGCAGCTCGGCGAACTCCCGCATCCGGCCGGCGGCTATCATGTGCATGACCAGGTCCAGCTCCTTCCGCAAGGCCCGGCGGTTCAGCAGCATCAGGCTGTCCTCCCCATCCAAGGCCCAGGGGGCCTTTTCCACGGAGACGCTGCCTTCCGGGAGCGAGGCCTGTCCTAGCGCGGCGCGGTGGTCCACCAGGGCGGTGTCCACAAGGTCCACACCCAGATAGATCAGGAGGGCGACATTGGATACGTCGGCCATACCCGGGACGTATATGAGCTGAGAGCGACCGACCTCCTTTCTCAGGGAGACGATCGCCTCTACGAACGCCCGGGCGTCGCGCCGGAGCTCGAAGGACCCCTCTATCACGGCCACGTCCGAGGACGTTGGGGTCGGGGGCAGGCACGCTTCGTTCTTGGAGCCGCGTGTGCGCAGGGGGAACGTCAGACCGTTCCCGGCCGCTTGCAGGACCGACCTCCCGTCCAAGTACAATCTCAGGCCGTCGGGGTCCGCGGTGACGCTCAGTTCCTGCTCACCGCCGTTCACGGTGAAGACGCCCGGCGTTTCCGCCGAGGCGCCTTCCACGGTCCAGCGGCACCGGCGGGAGGTACCCGACCTGGCCAGCAGCTCCAACATAAAACGGTGATTGCTCTGCCTATTAAAAAAGGATGGTTTGAAGGGGTTTAGAAGGTGGTGACCATGTCATGCTCGGCGATGACCTGGCGAGCCTTCTCCCAATCGATGAGCTCCACGCCCTCCAGCAAGGGTACGTCACCGGCTATGCGCTGTAGGTCCTCGCGGACGACGTAGACCTTGGCCTCGAAGTCCAGCAGGTCGTTGATGGCCTCGATGTTAGAAGGCATTTTAATGGCCTCGGGCTTCTGGGCAGCCACGGCGTTCAGCGTGCCCTCACCCACCAACAATGCATTGGAGACCGGGACCTGTCCTGATGCCAGCATGCCTAGTCCGGCACGCAGGCCGGCGAAGGCCTCTTCGAACCCGTACGGGGGCTTGGTTACCCTTCACCAGGGTCACGGCCTCGCCGTACCCGAATATGCGCACCCCGTATCCCTTATCGAGAGCGGCCTGGACCAGCTTGACGGCGATGTTGGTGTCCATGTTCATCATGGTACCTGTCCTCACCTGTATCACCATGGTCTTCATCTTGTCACCTCACACCGTTATGGTCTGGTCGTACCTCTCCATGATGAGGTCGACCGCTTCGGGGTAGTCGATCAGCTTGAAACTGGTCATGGCCAACGGAAGGCCCCTGGCCTCCCAGTCGTCCTTTATCACGTACACATCCTTAACCGCGGATTGCAGCTCCTGGCCCTTCTTGGCGTTGGCCGCGAAAATCACCGCGTCCTCGAAGAGGATGGCGGCGGTGCTCGAGCCTGCGCCGATGGACCTTATTAGGTCCATCCCGGTGAACTCGTGGGGCGATTTCAGCATCATGAACAGCTTGGACTTCACGCTATCACCTTCAGCCGATGAACAGCTGCATGTCGGAATCCATGCCGACGTTTAGGAAGGCCGCAGCTCCGAGTATGGTAACACCCTCGATGAGGTCCTCCTTCTTGACCCCCATTATCTCCATGGAGGTGCCGCAGGCATATAAGTGGATGCCTAGGTCCTTGGCCATGGCCAGCTGTTCCTGGAATCCCTCTATGCCAATGCCCTTCATCTTCTTGACCATCATGCCGGTGAAGAACCGGAACATCCCGGGCATCTTCGGTTTTGCTCCCTTCTTCAGCAGGTTCAGGCCGAAGAAGGTGAAGTAGATATGCGTGTCTATCCCCATGCTGGCCGCGGTGTTGCCCATCATCATGGACATCATGGCCTTGTCGAAGGTGCCTTCGGACACCACTATAGCGAATTTCTTGCTCTCTGCCATTTTCATCACCCTGTTATATCGATATCCATCTTATTTACTAGACCTTCTTGATGTAGAAGTAGAAATTGCCGCCCTCTTCCTTCTGCCCCACAAGCTCGTTGCCGGTCCGACTGCACCACGCGGGCACGTCCTCTTTGGCCCCCACGTCGTCGGCGATCAACTCGAGGACGGAACCGACCTTCATTTCCTTCATCTTCTTGGCAAGCTTCACGATAGGCATAGGACACATGAGGCCCTTGGCGTCAAGCATATCATTCTTATCCATTGAACTCACCTTAACGGTTTTGCACGGTTGTGCAACAATTATATATAACTGTTAGTTTATAAGCTTTTCTTAGGAAAGGAGCGGGGTCTATGCTGCCGGAATCCATAGGGAAGATCAACAACTGTCAGGACCTGGTGCAATGCGCCTACAGCCTCAACGGTTTCGAGGTGGAGGTGTACGAACGCCTGCTGGAGACCGGACCGGTCAACGCCAACGAGCTATCTGACCTCATGGGCAAGGACCGCTCCACCGTCTACCGGGCGTTGCAGAAGATGCTGACCTGCGGCATGGTGTTCAGGGAGACCCGCAGCATACCGCGCGGGGGATATTATCACGTGTACCGGGCCATCAGCCGTTCCGAGCTGCGGGACAAGCTGCAGAGCTGCGTGGACAAATGGTATGAAAAGATGAGGTCCGCCCTCGAGCATTTCGAGAGCGGAGAACCCAAGTGATGTTCTTTTTTCTACTGAGACCTGCCCGGTAACCTTCCCACACTATCCCAAGAGTCAAATACGGTCTTGAGGATTCAACAACGAGAGCATGAGCTTCACAGGCATGGACATCGTGTCGATCCGTGATCTGAACCGAGAACAGATCGAGCAGATCCTTGAATACTCCGAAAAGATGATACCCTACGCTCGGGGGGAGAAGCGGTCCAAGGCCCTGGACGGGAAGATCCTGGCTACGCTTTTCTTCGAGCCCTCTACCAGGACCCGCATGTCCTTCGAGAGCGCCATGATGCGCCTGGGCGGCAGCATCACCGATCTGGGGGTACCGTCCATGAGCTCCATATCCAAGGGCGAGTCCCTGGCCGATACCATTCGCATGGTGGAGGTCTACTCCGACATCATCGTCATTAGGCATCCACGGGAGGGGTCGGCCAGGCTGGCGGCCAGGTTTTCGTCCAAGCCGGTCATTAACGCCGGGGACGGAGCCGGTCAGCACCCGACCCAGACGCTCCTGGACCTTTTCACCATCAAACGGGTCAAGAAGGACTTCGAAAAGCTCAAGATAGTCATGGTCGGCGACCTGAAGTATGGGCGCACGGCGCACTCTTTGGCGGAGGCGTTGGCCTCCTTCGGGGTGGAACTGACCTTCGTGGCCCCGCCCACCCTGCAGATGCCCAAGGAGACGGTGAAGCAGGTGGAGAGGCTGGGCTGCAAACCGAAGCTGACCAATCATCTGGAGGAGACCATCGCCGACGCGGACGTGCTCTATGTCACGCGCATACAGAAGGAGAGGTTCCCGGACATGGCCGAGTACCAGAAGGTGGCCGGCACCTATCGGGTGGACCGCAAGCTTCTGCGGGAAGCCAAGAGCGACCTCATCGTGATGCATCCGTTGCCCCGGGTGGATGAGATCGACCCGGAGGTGGACGAGACGCCGCACGCCAAGTACTTCGAGCAGGCCTTCAATGGGGTCCCCGTGAGAATGGCCTTGCTCAATCTGGTCCTGGGAGGTGAGCTGTGATGAAGGAGTTCAAGGTAACACCGATCCGCAACGGAACGGTCATAGACCACATCGACTGCGGCATGGCCCTCAAGGTATTGCGCATCATCGGCATGACCGATGGCAAGGTGCAGTCCCCGGTGAGCGTGCTGATGCACGTGCCCTCGAAGAAGGAGGGCTGGAAGGACGTGGTGAAGGTGGAGGACCGCGAGCTCGACCCCAAGGAGGTCGACAAGATAGCGCTGATCTCGCCGAAGGCCACCATCAACATCATCCGCGACTTTAACGTGGCGGAGAAGTACAATGTCAAGATGCCGGAGCGCGTGGTTGGAAAAGCGCGCTGCAGTAACCCCAATTGCATCACCAACATGAACGAACCAGTGGAACCGGAGTTCGTGGTGGAATCCAAGAACCCGCCGGTGCTGCGCTGCATTTACTGTGACCGGCTGGTGGACGATATCGCCGAGAACCTGATGTAGGCCGGCAAACCTTTTCGCCATTCATTATTTGATCGAGCGTTCGACAGGGCGAGGAAGATGTGCGTTTTCATCCTAACTGGGATGCCTGGGGCGGGCAAGGAGGAACTGGTCGCCGTCGCTTTGGGCCTGGGGTTCGAGGTCCGTCGCATGGGCGACGTGGTCCGGGCGGAGGCGGCCAAACATGACGTTCCCGCACAGGACGTCGGCAAGTTCGCCCATAAGGAGCGGGAGCGGTACGGGTACGACATCTGGGCCAAGCGCATCGTTCCCCTGGTCGGTACCGGGGACACCATCATTGACGGGTGCCGGGGGATGCCCGAGGTGCGTGTCTTCCGGGAAGCGTTCGGTCAAGAGGTCAAGATCATCTCGATCCACAGCTCTCCAGCGACGCGCTACCTCCGCTTGGTCGGAAGGGGCAGGGCGGACGCCCCTAAAAGCATTAAAGAGTTCGAGGAGAGGGACCGTCGGGAGCTGAGCTGGGGCCTGGGAGAGACCATCGCCTTGGCGGACATCGTTCTGATCAACGAGTCCGACCTATGCTCTTTCCGCAAGGAGGCGGCCGCCTTGCTACAGGAGATACGGGGATGAAGTTCAGGGTGGAGAGGATCTGCCACACCGATTCTATATCGGCCGTGCCCATGGAACGCCAGAGGTTCGACCTGAACGTTTCTGTGAAGAACCTGCAGGCCGCTGGGCTTTCCGTTGAGCAGCACGAGCTATACATAGTGACGGATGTCGATGGGCTGAACGTGACCATCTATCCTAGCGGGCGTTTCCTCTACCATCCCTTGAACGACAAGGCGAAGGCCAAGGAACTGACGGGAAGGCTTTTTGCCCTCCTGATCAAAGAGCCCTCGTGACCGTTTTTTCACTTTCTGCTGGACAGGGGTACCCAGAACTAGCAAATTATTTATCAACGTATATGAATATCAAACGACAAGGGGTGGGCATGAATCGTTCAGCCGTAGCTGTGCTGTTAGTTTTATTCCTTCTCAGCACGACCCTTCCGGGTATCATAGCCCCCAGTGATCAGTTGAGCCAAACCCCATTGTCAGAGGTTAACCCCGGTTTGCTAGGTGATGGTGCTTTGTTCGACACCTTCTCCCAGACCGTGGTCGTCAGGGCTAACCCTTTGAAGCACATCGCAGCGGACCTGAACGCCGATACCCGGGTCGACCTGGCCATCATCTATGAGGGGTCGAACGTTTTGGATATCTTCCTGGCAAACGAGACCTATGCCTTTTCATCCGCACCATCCCGTACGATCACCTTCGATTGGCAACCTACCGGTCTGGCGTCTGGGGACATGGATAAGGATGGTAAGGCCGACCTCGTCGTAAGCTTGAATTACGATAGTGGTGAAAATATAATTATATGTTATCAAAAGAACAACTTCTCATCCGTCTCCCCTGCGGCCAAATACTTCTATAACTCCCTGAAGCAGAAGGACGTGTTGGTGCACGACCTGAACGGAGATGGCTGGTTGGATGTGGTCGCCCTCTATTCCATGGATGATCCCGGCTACCAGGCTGGCTTCGCCGTATATCGATCGACGACCCCCAACAACTACAGTCAGACCATTAAATCGCTCCCATCGGAGATGTACAGCCCCGACCTGATGACCATGGGCGACTTCAATGGAGATGGGCGTCAGGACCTGGTCATCGGTGACGGGACAGCCAAAAAGGTCGCTGGATATCGCAATGACGCTTCTACTGGAGCTTCCTGGACCCTTATCGGACCGATTAACGATGTGATCGCCACCTCCCTCCTTGTCGAACAAATTGCCGGCGATAACCGGGAGGAACTTATCATGGCCCTGGCGCAGAACCTGCCCGTGACGGACACTCCTATCGTTCGAGTATTGCGTTACACTAACGCCTCCAGCCTATTCGCTGAATTCGTGGACGAGATCCCCAACCAGCCCGATGTCACCGGAATGACCGTGGTGCTCAACAATCCTGACAGCACATTTGACCTCGCTAGGATATCGGATTACCGCCATAACCTCACAATATTCAATACACCATCTGGCAGTCCCATCTGGAGGTATTCCAACTCAATTTCGTCACCCACCCCCAACGGTCCTGTGTCATTGCTGGCCCAGGATATGAACAGAGATGGAGCGAGCGACCTGGTGGTGATCTGTAACTCAACCGCGAATGCTGGCAGCTTCACCATTTATTACCATTCTTCCGCGGCAATATCCAATGCCAATGACAACCTGGTGATCGATTCGATCAGCTCCGCATTGACGACCGTGGGGGATTTCAATGGGGACCTTCTGGAGGAGATGGTGTTCTATGACCAGGCGACCCAAAAGGCTTACTTCTATAGGACCTCCTCCACACCTCTGGGGCAGCTAAATGCGCCCGGAGGAGTGACGGCCCTATCGTCCGACGACCTCAATGGAGATGGTAAGGACGAGCTCGTTTGGTCCAACGCCACATCGGTCGTCATCTGGTGGGGAAAGACCACCTTTTTCTCATCGGTAAGCAGTACTTCGTTGACCGTAACCATGCCTTCCAGGTCATTGGGCTTTGGTGACCTCAACCATGATGGGAGGAGGGACCTGGTCCTTGGCTGCACGGGTGGATTGGAGGTGTACTGGAACACCGGAACGGCCACGCCGTTCAGCGCCAGTAACAGATTCGTCCTTCCTCTGGCCGATAGCGAGGTCTCATCGGTGGAGATAGGGAATCTCACTGGCGATGGGGATGACCTTGCGGATATCGCCATCGTGAACGCGACCTCTAACAGGGTTGAGATATACCATCAACAGCCGTCCTCCCCCGTTTTCCTAAGCACGGCGAGGACATTATTGACCATCGTGCCTCATATAGGCGGTCTGGTAAGCGAGGATTTCAATGGTGATGGGCGATTGGACCTGGCCACGCACTCGTCGGACACGCTCTACGTCTTCTTACAATATGCGGGAGGGTTCTCTGGGGCCCCCGAATTCCCCCTGAAGCTGGTGCCTGGGCAGGGGATAGATGACCTGACCATTGGAAACCTGGATGATCTCGGTTCTAATGAATTGGCCTTGATAAGCGGCAACTCCACTCTGATGGCCTATCGTTTCGATGTTACCTCTTCCAGCCTGGTCCTCGTTACCATGCAAACCGTTGGAGCCTCATCGGCGGTCGTAATGGCCGGGGATATGAATGGGGATCAAAAGGACGACCTGATAGCTTACTCCATCTCTTCTCGTACGGTATCCTACTATTACCAGAACAACTTCCCGCCCATCGCCATGGGCCAGGTCGAAGGTACAGGCTTCTTGGAAGGAGAGCAGGTGTGGTTCAACGCCAACGGAAGCATGGACTCCCTATCCGACATTGACCGGCTGGCCTACAATTGGGATTTTGACGACGACGGGTCCACCGGCACTGGAGTTCGCACTAGCCATGTGTTCCAGCAGAACGGTGATTACACCGTTGTCCTGAACGTAAGCGACCCGTGGGGTGGCTGGGACGTAACGACCATATCCGTTTCCATCGGGGACCGGGCTCCGGTGGCTAACTTCACTTACTCGCAGGATCCGGCCCCGGTGGAGGGTTCGCCGGTCCAGTTCATTGACCTGAGCACTTCCCCCTCCGATCCGATCGTCAGTTGGGAGTGGAACTTCGGTGACGGCAACTGGCTGAACCAGACGACGGACCAAGCGGTCTTCTATTCATACGCATGGAACGACACCTTCACAGTCACCTTGACCGTCCATGACAGCGATGGTAGTACCGATTTGACAGTTAAGGTGATAGTGGTTCAGGATTCCTCACCCACAGCAGCTTTCAATGCGTCAATAAACTCTCCTTTAGAAGGGCAGGAGGTCTCATTCATCGATGGCAGCTCCTATACTGCCGATGCCATCATCCGCTGGAGCTGGAACCTTGGCGACGGGACCTGGGTGAACGCCACCTCCAATGGAACCGTACACCACACCTATGCGTGCAACGGGACTTTCCTGGTCGTTCTGACGGTCTGGGACATCGATGGCAGCATGGATTCTGTGAGCAAGGAGATGGTGGTTCAGGACTCGGCGCCTGTGACCGAATTCCTTACCTCCGTGGAATCCCCCGAAGAGGGGCAGGATGTCTCTTTCATCGATGGCAGCAGCTTCGTCATCAATCCCATCGTCAAATGGACATGGGACCTTGGGGACGGTACTTGGCTGAACGAGACATCGAACGTGACCATCCATCATATCTATGTGGACAACGGCACTTACTATGTTACCCTGACAGTGACAGATGTCGATGGAAACGTCGAGTCCGTCACCAGGACCTTGATAGTCAAGGATACAACCCCCTCCATCGTCCGGCTTTACACCTCCGATGGGTTAAGCACCTATCAAGAATGGGACGAGATTACCTTCGCGGTCATGGCCACGGAACGCTGGGATGGTATATCCAAGTATCAGTGGGACTTCCAGACCCCCACCTTCCAAGCGGACCAGGAGACCAATCTCAACTCCACTTACCATCGCTATAACTCCTCGGGCTCTTACAAGGTCACCGTCCGCGTGTGGGATGGGGACAGTTACGCTGAAGCGTACATCATGGTCCTCATCACAGACCCAGCACCGACAGCTGATTACTCGTTCACCATCGACCAGGCCACGGGCAACGTGAGCTTCTCCGCGGCCCTTTCCTCGGATACGGACAACGATCAGCCCATCCTGCAGTATCGCTGGAACTTCGAGGGCACATGGAGTTCCTGGAGCACTTCCAATTCCACATATCACACCTTCTCCGATGGTATTTACTCTGTCAAGTTGGAGGTCAAGGACGATCACAACAGCGCGGTTTCCAAGACCAGGAACGTGACAGTCGACCTGCTTCCGCCGGTCATCTCCCTCAACGAACCAGTGTTGAAGGGCACGGTCGGGCGGACCATAATCATCCGAGCTAACGTGACCGACGCGGTGGGCGTGGACTCGGTGATACTAGAATACACCATCAATAACGTCACCAGGACCGTCCTCATGACCCCGGAGGGCGACGGCATCTACATCGGCCAGATCCCGGCCCAGAACCATACTGCGGAAATATCGTACCGCATCATCGCCGAGGATCTGGCCGGGCATGTATCTACAACTGCTATCCTAACGATCTCCGTGGAGTACGAGGATTCCAGCCTGTTCGTGCTCACCTCGGCGGTGCTGCTGATCGCCCTGCTGATCCTGCTGATCTACCTCTTCCTGTCCCGGCCCATAGTCGACGAGGTCTTCGTTATGTACCACGACGGCACTTTATTGGCGCATCAGACCAGGCGCCTTAAGCCGGGGATGGACGACGATATACTGGGCGGCATGCTCATCGCTCTGCAGAACTTCGTGCGCGATTCGTTCAAGGACGAGATCTCCACCGTGCTCAGTCGCATGGACTTCGGGGAGCGAAAATTGCTGGTGGAACGCAAGGACGACTTCTTCCTGGCCGTGATGCTGAGCGGCAAGCGGGCCGGCAGTGCCCCGCAGCGCATGCTGAAGGTCCTGGACAGTATAGAGGACGGTTACTCAGAAGTGCTCAAGGAATGGGATGGGAACCTGGAGAAGGTGCGCGGAATACGAGAGGAAACAAAGCCCATGTTCCAACGGGCCAATCCCCTGGACCGCCTCCGGCGCAAGGACGGGGATTCCCTTTAATATCGCTTGGTCGTGAGTGAGGGAGAATGATCTCGATTGAAGATGTGATCATCGTCCTCGTGCTCTGCGCTACGCTATGCCTGCTCTCCTGGAAGCTGGGACTGCTGACCTATGATGGCAGCCTGGCCTCTTTCGCCATGGGCATGATCATCGGCGTCTTCGGCGGCATAGGATGGCTCTTCGTCCTGATCCTGTTCGCCTTGACAGGTTTCGTGGTCACCAGGTACAAGATGGACCTGAAGGTCAAGAAGGGGGTGCAGGAAGGGAAAAGGGGCGAACGCTCCTATCGTAACGTCGTAGCCAACGGGGCTGTGCCTGCGCTGGTGGCTGTCGTCAGCTATCTCGGTGGCTGGGAGGGACAGATACCCGTACTGGTCTATCTTAGCGTCATCTGCGTGGCCGCGGCCGACACCACCGCCAGCGAGCTGGGCATACTTTCCGACCGCGTCTACATGGTCACCACATTTAAAAAGGTCACGCCGGGTGTGGACGGCGGCGTGTCTTTGTACGGCACGGCTTGGGCCCTCGTGGCCAGCGCCTTCGCCGCCTTGGTAGGGTGGATGGTGATAATAGGCACCGTTCCCCAGGTGGCCGTGCTCGTACCAATCGTGATGGGCATATCCGGTTGCTTCATCGACAGTCTTATCGGGGCCACTCTGGAGACCAAGGGATGGGTGAGCAAGCTAGGGAACAACATCACCTCCATGGCCTTAGGAGCGATTATTTCGCTTATTGTGCTTTTATGAACAAACTGTTAAGAAGGTCTATATGATTAAATTTCAATGGTTCGAGACATGGCGAGCTTGGATGATTTCGGGGCTTATCTTATCCTGCATGGAGAGGCCGGAACCGCATCGGCGTTCATCCACCGCCTGGTCAAGGCGGGGTTAGACCCGGTCCTGGTGGCTCCGGAAACCGCCCCCATCCCCTCGGACACCGAGATGACCGTTCTAGAGCCGGAACAGGAGGACCGGGCCATCAAAACGGATTGCCTCATAACCCTGTTGCGTGAGCTCACCAGGCATCTGAGGCGTGGCGAGGGAAAGGCGGTGGTGATATTCGGGCTGAAGGCCCTGAGGGAGGGCAACGAGTTCCACGACATCACCAACTTCGTCGAACGGCTGTGCGAGGAGGCCTGCGTGAACCGCGGGCTGGTGCTCATGTTCGCCGACCCAGAGGACTTCACCAAGCAGGAGATGGCCTTCCTGGAACGGGAGATGGTGGTGCTGGAGGAACCGGAGCAGCTTTTCGGCCCCGTTCCCTCAGAAACAGTTAAATAGCTTGGTCATTTTCACTGGGCTTAAGGATGGTTTGACGGCCATCGCGGCGGGGATACGCCTGGTCTCGTCCGATCCCAGAAGCTAAGCCCGCCCGCGTTCTCCGTTGTACTGTGGTGCGCGAGCCCACGGGAAGCCTGGAACGCTGTCAGCCTCCTTACTTTTCATTCATTTCATCTTGAATATCGGGATGTTTTATTAAAACAAAATAAAAGGTTGATCACAGGGGGTTGCCCCCCTGTTTCGGGTTTTCTTACTGTACGGAGTCTTCCGGAGCTTCCTGTCTCTCGATCTGGTCCTCTTCAGGGTTCTCGTCGTCCGAACGGGGACCGGCATTGTGGAAGTAGCACGCGCCTATCATACCGTCATTGCACGTGCCCCACCAGCGGCATCCGCTGTTCATGCCAAGGTTCCAGCTGCAGCCTCCGCCGCAACCGCTGCTGTGGCCGCCGTTACCGAAGCCCCAATCGCCGCCCCAGGAACAGCTTCCGCCGCCACAACCACCATGGTTCCAGCTGTCGTGTTCACCGCAGCCCCAGTTCCAATTCCAGCCGCCACAGCCTCCGCCGCAACCGCCGTCGTGACCATCGTGGCAAGGTTCGTTCTGTGGCACGGTGAAATCGACCTGGGCCGAATCGCTGATCCAAGTGCCGGCTTCGACGTTACCCCACTGGCCGTAGGCCGTGGCGATGTTGGTTATGACGCAGGTCGTGGTTTCTCCGCCGCCGCAGCAGCATCCGCAGCCGCCTTCATGGTCTCCACCGCAGCTCCAGTGCCATTCCCAGCCTCCGCAGCCATCGCCGCAGTTCAGTTCCCAGTTCCAGCCGCCGCAACCGCCGTCGTTCCTGCCGTTCAGGTCGCCGCAGCCCCAGGAGCAGCTCCAGCCTTCGAAGCCACCGCAACCGCCGTTCCAAGACTGACCCCAGTTGCCGCAACCGCCGCCGCAGCCCCAGTTCCATTCCCAGCCGCCGCAGCCGTCATTATCGTCTCCGCAGGTGTTCTCCGGGATCACATAGGTGTAGGTGATGGTCCACCATTCGCCCACGCCAAGGATGCCATCGAGGTCGCCGAAGGTGATTAGGTAGAAGGTCTGGTTGAGCAATGAGTCGTAGACCTTGACGTTGTACAGCGCCACGTTCCCGCAGTTGGTCACGTTGACGGTATAGGTCAGGACGTACTCTACCTCTTCGTCACCGCCGCAGCAGCAACAATGACAACCGTTTTCCTCGGTAATGGTATCGTAGCTCACCGTCTTGGTCACGCAGATGCAGGGATTGAGCTCCATGTTGAGGAAGTCAACATGACACACCATTTGGTTGGAGTGGTCGATCGAGACGACGATGACGGCCGGAGTGGTGTTTAGCCAACCCGACTGCATGACCTCCCTCACTTCGTAGCTGCCGATCCTGAGGCCGCAGAAGGCGTAATGCCCGTCCACGCCCGTGGTGAAGCAGGCGATTCGCACACCATCCTGGTACAGCTCGATCTCCCAGCCGGCGATGCCCCTTTCGGTCAACATGTCCCGGACGCCGTTACCATTGGCATCGTTGAACTTGTAACCGCCGAGGCATCCGTACTGGGCGTTCAGGAAGGTCACGGTGGCGTCCTGTCCGTTCATGATCACTTCCTGAATCATGTCCACGGTGGCGTACCAGTTGCAGGGGATGTCTTCCATGACGATGTACGTGCCCGTGGTCAGGTTCTCGAAGCATATCCGGCCGTCTGCATTGGTGACGCCGCTACCTACAAGGATATCGTCCTTGTAAAGGTAGATGGATATGTTGGACAGCGGTGGTTCGCCCACCTGCCACTGACCGTCGCCGTTAAGGTCTTCGTACTTGTAGACGCAGATCTTGCCGCATTGGGCGTTCAGGAAGTAGACGTCCTCCCTATCGCCGGAGCGGTCTATGGTCACGTTCCATTGCGTAGGACCAGTGGCGTACCAGCCGTTCTGCATGACCTCCTTCACCGTGTAGTTGCCGAACTCCAGCCCCGCGAAGCAGAAGTGTCCGCTGTGGTCGGTGTGGGTCGTGGCTAAAAGCTTGCCGTTCAGCCACAGCTGTATCTCCCAATAGTATATTCCATTCTCGTTGCAGTCTAACTGTCCGTTCGCGTTAGCGTCGTAGTACTTAAATCCACATATCTTGCCGTACTTGACGTTGCCGAAGGTCACCAGCTCGTGCAGGTTCTCCCCGTCGATGGTCACCCTTACCCGGCTCGGCGTGGAGTTGTACCAGCAGCAGTCCATGTCGCTAAGGGCCAGGTTCTCCCTGACGCAGTAGGTTCCGAAGGGCAGCAGGTCGAAACATATCCAACCGGTGCTGTTGGTCTCTCCGGAGCGCACTATCTCGCAATTCTGGACCAGCTCAATGACTACGTTGGGCACTCCAGGCTCTCCCTCCTGCCACACGCCATCGCCGTTAAGGTCCTCGAACTTGAAGACGCAGATCTTGCCGTAGCGTATGTTCAGGAAGTGCTCGATTACCTGTTCGCCGGACTCGTTCACGACCACCTGTTTCATCGTGGGGCCCTCGGCGTGCCATTCTGCGGTGAGGACCTCCTCGACGTAGTAGGTGCCGAGCATCAGGCCGGTGAAGCAGACCGCTCCGCACTCGCCAGTAGTACCATTGGCTATCTCCACCTTCTGCGCATCGTAAAGAATGATGGTTATGCCTGGCACTACGGCATCGCCTTCGTCCAGCTCACCGTTTCCGTTCTTATCTTCGTACTTATAGACGCAGATGCTTCCATACGCGGTGTTCAGGAAGGTCGCACAGACCTCTTCACCCGATTGGTCGATCGTCACATTCACCGAGGTGGAGGTGGTGTTGTAGTATCCTGTGGGCACGGTCTCACGAACCGTGTAGTTGCCATGCAGGGGCACTGGCCGGTGTATCCGGAGCGTATGCCCTGTCCATCAAGCAGCAGCTCGATGAACACGCCGTTGACCAGGGTGTTCTCGCCCTCGTCACGCACGCCATTGCCGTTCTCGTCCTCGTACTTGTAGACGCATATATGTCCATACTGCGTGTTCAGGAAGAATGTGCTGTTCGAGGCCCCGGAGGTCTCCAGACATACTTCCTTCATCGTCGCATCGGTGGAGTACCATCCCGAAGGCCAGGCGGTCTCTTCCACGTAGTAGGTGCCCAGTGTCAGGTTAGTGAAACAGACCTTGCCGGTGCCGTTGTCACCCGTGACGCCGGTGCCTATCACCGCGCCGCAGGCGTCCATCAGAACGACGGTCACCCCGTTGACCAAGGTGTTCTCGCCTTCGTCGCGCACCCCGTTGCCGTTCTCGTCCTCGTACTTGTAGACGCATATTTGACCATACTCAGTGTTCAGGAACGTCAGCTCTATGTATTGTCCTGATTCGTCGATGGTCACATTGAAGGAGGTGCCGTTCGTTGCATACCAGCCTGTGGGCACCGTCTCATTTACGATGTAGTCGCCCAGGGTCAGGTTGGTGAAGCACACCTTGCCGTCCTCGCCGGTGACGCCGCTGGCGATCATCGAGCCGTTAGACCACAGCTGTATGGTCACTCCAGCTTGCACTGGTTCGTTGGCATCCTTTTCGCCGTTCCCGTTCATGTCCTGGTACTTGAAGACGCATATCTGTCCCAGGCGGACCATGCAGGGGCACTGGCCGGTGTATCCGGAGCGTATGCCCTGTCCATCAAGCAGCAGCTCGATGAACACGCCGTTGACCAGGGTGTTCTCGCCCTCGTCACGCACGCCATTGCCGTTCTCGTCCTCGTACTTGTAGACGCAGATCTGGCCATAGCGCACGTTGAGGAACACCACATCGTTCACGACAACACCAGAGGATATGGACACCTCCACATAGGTCGCGGAGGTGTTGTACCAATGGCAGTCGTAACCTTCGTAGACCACATATTCCCCAGGTGTGAGGTTGGTGAAGCAGAAGCTCCCGTCGGCACCGGTCAGAGTGGAGTTGTAGTACTCCTCATCCTTCCTTAGCTCTATGTACCAGCCTTGGACGCCGAGCTCGTCCTCGTCCCACGATCCGTTACCGTTCAGATCCTCGACCTTGTAACCGCATATGCGGCCCATCTCGGTGTTTAGGAAGACCCTTTCCACGTGGTTACCGGACGATATCTCGACGGTATAGTTTATCGGGCTGGTGTTGTACCATCCCGCCTGCATGACCTCTTCGACCAGGTATTGGCCCGGCGTCAGGTTGGTGAAGCAGAAGCGTCCGTTCTCGTCGGTGAAGTTCGTGGCCACAAGCACATAGCTGCTTACAACGATGGATGTGGGCACCTCTTCGTTCAGCTTGTACAACCGGATCTCCCAGTTGGAGAGGCCTGTTTCGTTCCCGGTCTGTTGTCCGTCACCGTTCAGGTCCTCAACCTTGTAACCGCAGATGGAGGAGTATTCGGTGTTCAGGAAGAGGACGCTGTTGACGTGGTCGCCGGAGACGATGGTCACCGGTATCTCGTCAGGAGTTGTGTTGTACCAGCCAGTCCGCGTTTCCTCGATCACCGTGTAATTACCGGGGACGAGCATGTCGAAACAGAAGTGACCCGTTTCGTTAGTTAAGTTGGTATCGACCAAATGGCCATCGCGCCACAGTTGTATCTCCCAGTTCTCTATAGGCGTATCCGAGGCGTCGGCGTAGCCGTCGCCGTCGATGTCCTGCAGCTTGTATCCGCTTATGGATGAGTATTCGGTGTTCAGGAAGGTCACGCCAACATGTTCACCCGACTGGTCGATGACCACCTCCACCTCGGCGGAGGTGGTGTTGTACCAGCCTTCGGGCACGGTCTCGTTGACGATGTAGGTGCCGAACACGAGGTTATAGAAGCACAGGCAGTGACAGGGACATCCGCTTGTTGATCCGCAACCAATCATCACCCCGCCCTTCCAAAGCTCTACGTGCACTCCACCGACCAGGGTGTCCTCGCCCGCGTCACGCACGCCGTTGCCGTTCTCATCCTCGTATTTGTAGACGCATATACGGCCGACCTCGATGTTACCGAAGCTTATCCTCACGGTCTCATTGGACTGGTCGATTACAGCTACATTGGTCGTTCCGTTGCTGGGATAGGTTCCCTGCAGGGGATTCTCGCGCACGGTGTACGTGCCGAGAGTCAGACCAGTGAAGCATACATAGCCGGTGCTGTTGGTGGTGCCCGTGGCTATAGGTGATTCATCGATTCCGATGGTGCCCTCGAACAGCTCCATGAGCACGCCGGCCACACCGGGTTCGCCTTGCTCCCATGTACCGTTTCCATTCAGGTCATCGTACTTGAAGACGCATATTTGGCCGAGGTGGGTGTTGAGGAACTCAACGCACGTAGATCCTCCGGACGTTAGCGACACTGTCACCTCTTCGTCGGAGGTGGCGTACCATCCGGACTGCATTTCTTCTTTAACGGTATAGGTGCCCACCGGCAGTCCATGGAAGCAGAAGCCACCACCACTGACAGTAGTGGTGGTCTTGAAGGGTTGCTCCCCCGCCTCGATGGTCCCGTTGAACAGGTATATGGTCCAACCGGGGAGGCCGAGGTCCCCCTCGTCCCACGTGCCGTTTCCATTCATATCTTCGTACTTGAATCCGCAGATATGCACCTTTTCGGTGTTGAGGAACATGATGCTTTTAGATTCTCCGGACGTTAGCGATATTGTAACCTCATCTTTAGAGGTGTTATACCATCCGGACTTCATTTGTTCCTTGACGGTGTACTCGCCCACCGGCAGTCCGGAGAAGCAGAAGTACCCGGTGCTGTCGGTGGTGGTGGTCTTGAAGGGTTGCTCCCCCGCCTCGATGGTCCCGTTGAACAGGTATATGGTCCAACCGGGGAGGCCGAGGTCCGTTCCCTCGTTCCACACGCCATCACCGTTCATATCCTCGAACTTGTAACCGCAGATGGAAACCTTCTCGGTGTTCAGGAAGGTGACCCTCTCGTGGCTGTTTGATATCAGGTTGAAGGTGTATGATTGCACATCGGTGTAATACCACCCAGCGGGAACCTGCTCCTCGACGGTGTAATTTCCAGGGGTGAGCATGTCGAAACAGAAGTGACCTGTTTCGTCAGTATGGGTGGTGTTGACGTGCTCGCTGTTCTTGTACAACCATATCTCCCAGTTCGCGATCGTGGTGTCGTTCGCGTCTTGGACGCCGTTACCGTTGATATCCTCCACCTTGTTTCCACAGATCGAGGAGTACATGGTGTTGAGGAACATTATGTCGGTTATTTCTGAGGCGCAACCAATGCATACGTTCTCAGAGATCGGGGAGGTGTTGTACCATCCTTCTTGCATGATCTCCTTCACTGTATAATCACCAACGAGAACGTTAGCGAACTCGAAATAACCTGTATCGTTCGTGGTGGTTGTAGCGACGGGGGAAATGCCGCCCAGTTCGTACAGCTCGATGGTCCACCCGGCCAATCCCGATTCGCCAGCGTCGACGGTGCCGTCACCATTGACATCGTGTATCTTGTACCCGGAGATGTTGCCGACAGCTAAATTATAGAAATCGATGATCTCGGTCTTGGGGCTGAGCCACGTACCGCGTTCCATATCGAACCTGACCTTGAAATTAACATCGGGATTGTCCAGCAAGGTCTCTGTAGCGGCATCGAAGTACTGCAACTTACCTGGGTTGTATAGGTGAAGGTCTGGATTAGTTCCTATGCCCCGTAGGATATAGCCTCCCACACCTTCTTCCCATACCGTATAGTTACCGCGCGGCAGGGCATCAAAGGCACAGTAGCCTAATGCCCATGGTCCGGCACCGGTGAGGACCGGTTGAGGACAGTATGGTATATACACATAACCCTCACCAGTTGTACCCCATAGGCTCAGCTTGCCCTCGAGGTGCATCAACCAGTTATTGTAGGGCACGTTGTTGATGAACTTCCGCACGTTGATTACATCTTTCGGATAATCAGTGATGGGGATGGGGATCGTCTTTCCTCCAACCCCAGGATATACAACGGTGAAATGTCTTGAGGCACCGCTGGCATAAGAGGAACCATTGTGCGGGCTGATCCCGGTCCAACCCTCGAACTCGTTACCGTCCAAGGCCTGGGGAAGATCTTTCTCCAGATCTGCCATCCATATTATGCTCAGGGATAGGTGCGCCCTGAAGAAGAAGATGACATAGCCATCCATGAAAGCTTCCCATGGAAGGTTCTTGACTGTGAAGTAACGCATGGCGCTCGGCGTGGACTCGGAATCCGTACCACCGACTGCGTCCATGTAATTGACGATCTGAGCATCACCAGCCGCCGCGGTCTCTCCAGCCTCGGGGGTCGCAATGTGCGTGCCCCATCCTGAGGATGGAACCTCAAATCCATCAGCCAGGAGCCCGGTAGTAGAATATTGGAAGCCAGTGGCGTTTGATGTGTCAAAACCGTCAACAAAAATTGCATCTTGGGAACTTTGATAGAAATTATAATTGATACTGAATTCTTCCGCACCCCATATTTTGCTACTGTTGTCAATGCGTAACTGGTAAGAGACAAAATCTCCTTCTATATATGCATTGCCAAGATCACCAGTCACCCAGGTGCCGCTTTCCGACTTATATCCAACAAAGTATTCAGCCGGATCGCCTTGCCCGGAGCTAGAGTTCACACCGAACTGCATCACTGTGATGAGCCCGGCACTTATCATAAAGACCGCAATCAAAATAGAGGCGATCTTACCTAGATTAATACGATTATCTGCATCGTCACTAGCACTCATGTTCTCGTCCCCCCCATTGATGATTCAATCTCAAACATCGACGGTGCATCTATTGCGAAGATTGATCTTACAACTTATTGGTCAGTAGGTCGTCTGTAAGTGATTGAATTGTTGATGAATTACGAAGATATGGATATATAATTGTTATTATCAGCGTTGATAATTTAATAAACCTCATTCTTCATTGAGCGTATGTTACTTACCCAGTATTTTTTATTGTGATTTAATATAATTTTAAAAGTTCAATTGTTCCATTATTGTTCTCAATTTTGAATATAAGCTAATTTCGGTAATTTATTGTCTATTTATTATTTATTATATAAATATATTATTAAATAGTGATAAATGACCGGTCTTGTTCATTTTCTAAAATTTAAGGTGCTTTGCGAATAAAGTTTTTATAATCGGATTGGTTGCACTGATTCAGAATGGTTTGACGGCCATCGCGGCGGGGATACGCCTGGTCTCGTCCGATCCCAGAAGCTAAGCCCGCCCGCGTTCTCCGTTGTACTGTGGTGCGCGAGCCCACGGGAAGCCTGGAACGCTGTCAGCCATTCTACTTCATTTTCTTTTATCATATCATTCTACACATAGGATTAATATTGAACAAAACCTAGTGCCCTCCAAGATGTAAGGTGATAGTGCTGGATACTAACATCGTTCTCCTTGTCGTCCTCTTTATACTCTTGCTATTCGTAATCTATTTCGAGCTGCGCTTCATGCGCACCCGGAACAAGGAGTACGTGGCCAGGAACATAGTAAAAGACGATGCTTACAATTGCATCGCCACCACCAGGTCCATAGCGACGTCCTTGAAGGAGAAGGGCAGGGACACCAAAGAGGCCGAGGCCATCATCCTGCAGGCCGAACAATCTTACCGCCGCAACAATTTCCTGCCGGCCAAGGAATTGGCCTTGAGAGCCCGCGACGTGCTGATCAAGTCCCCTACGGTGATATTGGATGTACCTGTTACGAAACCGTCTGAGCCTGAACCGACGGAGGAGGAGCACAAGACGGTGCACGAGGTCAAGAAGCTGGAACTGAACTTGATCGAGTCGCGCTTCATCATCAACGCCTGTCGCGACCGGTTGGCCGAGGAGGAGAGGTCGGGAAAGGACTTGGGGGATGCGAAAGCCCATCTGTGCTTGGCCGAGGAGTGCTATTCGGACAATAGATATAACGACGCCCTTAAGGAAGGGCTCAAGGCCAGGAAGCTTTTGGGGGACTCTCCGGAATCCATTGAGGCCAAGGCGGACGTACATCTGATCAAGGTGCCCAAGCCGGAGAGTAAGTGTCCAAAGTGCCAGGCCATCACCGCCCAGGACGACCAGTTCTGTCGCAAGTGCGGAGCTCCGTTGGGATCGCCGCGGACCTGCGCCTATTGCCAGGCCGAGCTTGCCGCCGGCGACGCCTTCTGCCCTAAGTGCGGGCGGCAGGTGTGACCGTCCAACTTCCGATGTTGAAAGATTAATAGCGGGAGACGGATTATCTTGAAGCAGATGATACTGGTCAAATTGGGTGGCAGCGTGATAACTGACAAAGGGCGGTACCGCACCTTCGACCGCGACACTACGCTAAGGCTCGCCTCGGAGATCGCCGCGTCCGGGCAGAAAGTGATGCTGGTGCACGGGGCGGGCTCCTTCGGGCACATGCTTGCCAAGGAGAACCGCCTGCATTTGGGCATCACTGAACCTTCCCAGCTCATCGGGGCGGCCAAGGTCATGGCCGACGTCCGAGAGCTGGACCTGGAGGTTTCCCGCTGCCTGACGGAGAGCGGGATCGCCGTGGTCCCCTTGCCGCCGGTCTCCTGCGCCGTCATGAAGGACGGCGCCCTCGAGCGTCTGGACCTGGGCGTCTTCAAGAGATACCTGGAGATGGGCATGGTCCCCCTTACCTTCGGGGACGTGGTATGGGATGCAAAGCGGGGGTTGAGCATCTGCTCCGGCGATCAGCTGATGACCGCCCTGGTCCGCGAGTTCCGTCCTGAGAAGGTCGTGTTCGTCACCGACGTCGACGGCGTCTACACCTCCGATCCGACCAAGGACCCGGGGGCCAGGCTGATCGAGAAGGTGGACAAGGCAGTTCTAGACGCCCTTCCACGCACCGAGAGGAACGTTGATGTCACCGGCAGCATATTCGCCAAGATACAGCATATGATAGACATGGCCGGGATGACCGGAGAGTGCCTGGTCCTGAACGGAAAGGCCCCCGGCAGGCTGGAGTCAGCGTTGCGCGGCGAGCGTGTCGTGGCCTCCAGGGTGGTGAGCGGCAAATGAAGAAGATCGAGCGCAGGAAATCGGACCACATCGACATCGCCCTGAGACAGAAGGTAGTTCCGGACTACGATTATTGGTCGGACGTGCAGCTGGTGCATCAGGCGCTGCCGGAGGTGGACATGGATGACCTCGACACCTCGGTGACCCTGTTCGGCAAGAGGCTGGACTTTCCTCTGGTGGTCACCGCCATCACCGGCGGCTTCCCGCAGGCCGAGAAGATCAACCGTAACTTGGCCGAGGCCTGCGCTAAGATGGGCATCGGGTTAGGGGTGGGCAGCCAGAGGCCGGCCATCGAGCACGGCGATGACGGTTCCTATTCCGTGGTGAAAGAATACGATGTGCCTCTGGTGATCGGTAACATTGGCGCTCCTCAGCTGGTCAAGCAGAAACGAAAGAAACCGTTCTCCGTGGAGGACGTGGTCAAGGCCAAGGAGATCATCGGGGCGAACATCATGGCCATCCATCTGAACTTCCTGCAGGAGGTCGTGCAGCCCGATGGCGACGTCAACGCCAAGGGATGCCTGGACGGCATCCGGTCCCTGGCGAAAGAGCTGCCTTGCATGGTGAAGGAGACCGGCGCCGGGATATCCCGGGAGACCGCCCTGCAGTTGAAGGGCACGGGAATACGAGGGCTGGACGTGGCCGGAGTGGGCGGTACAAGCTTCGCCGCGGTGGAGATGTACCGGGCCGAAGCCCAGGGGAATTCCGTGGCCAGTGCCCTGGGCATGACCTTCTTCGATTGGGGGGTCCCCGCCCCGGCGGCGGTCATCGAGGCCGATGTCGGACTGGAGATGATCGTCAGTGGGGGAGTGGACGACGGACTGCGCATGGCCAAGGGCATATCCTTAGGCGCAAGCTCCGCCGGATGCGCTCGCTCCCTATTGGCCGAGGCCTTGGACTCCAGCGAAAAGGTCGTGGCTAAACTAGAACGAATGAAGGCCGAGTTCAAGGCCGCCATGTTCCTCACCGGCTGCGCCAAGGTGGCCGAACTGAGGCAAAAGCGGGTCATCGTAAGCGGACGGACGGCCGACTGGCTTACCGCCGAGTAGGTGATGTTCATGGACCACAGCAAGAGAACGAGGGAAATGGTCAAGGAGATAGACCAGGCCCTTCTCGGGTACGTCAACTACGGCAGTCACGAGAAGCTCATCAAAGCGATGAGGCATTACCCGGAGGCGGGCGGGAAGCGCATGCGACCCCTAATGGCCATGCTGACCGCCGAGGCCGTGGGCGGCCGGGGAAAGGCGGCCTTGCCGTACGGTTGCGCCCTGGAGATCATCCATAATTTCACTTTGGTTCATGATGACGTCATCGACCAGGACTCGGTACGGCGGGGGATCCCGGCGGTGCACGTCGCCTTCGACATACCTACGGCCATCATCGCCGGGGACGCCTTGTTCGCCCGGGCCTACGAGATGCTGGCCGACATTGACGTGAACGGCGAGGAGCTCAGGCGCCTGCTGCGCATCGTCTCTATCACCGTCTTCCTAGTGGCCGAGGGTCAGCAGATCGACGTGGACAATGAGGACAAACCGGAGGTATCCCGCGAAGAGTACCTGGGAATGGTGGAGAAGAAGACCGCCGTGCTGTTCGCCTGCGCTGCCGAGGGCGGCGCCATCATCGGGCGGGGGACGGATAAGCAGATCGCCTCCATGAAGGAGTACGCCCGGCTGCTGGGCATCGGGTTCCAGATCTGGGACGACGTGCTGGGGATCAAGGGCGACGCCAAGAGGACCGGCAAGCCGGTGGGCAGCGACATCCGGAACGGCAAGCGCACCCTCATCGTCGTCGACGCCCTGGAACGATTGGAGAAGGATCCCCGGAAAAGCGTGCTGACGTCCGCCCTGGGCAACGCCCAGGCCACCGACGCCGAGGTCAACGCCGCCATAAAGCTGCTGGAGGACATCGGTTCGATAGAGCACGCCCGCCTTTTCGCTTTGGACTACGCCAAGAGGGCCAAGGACCTGCTCTCCTGCCTGAAGGACTCCACAGAGAAGGAGATGCTGCGGGAGATGGTGGACTACGCCGTCGGAAGGGACATCTGAGGTTCGGCCTCGATTCCATTATCGGTAAGGTAGAAGACGGCGTTCCGACCCTCGGCCAGATGACGATGCTTCATCAGCACCGCTCTCCTCTTCCCGGGAGCGACCCTATCCAGACGGATGATGGTCTTGGCGTTATGGTGCAGGACGTTCCCCCCCAGGGCCTCGAAGGTCCCGGTCTCCACGTCGGTGTAGACCTGGGAGGTGACCACCACCGGGACGTTGCGTCTCCGGGCCAGGGTCAGCAGTTTGGCGCTCTGGCCTGAAAGTACGCGCCGCTCCGCGCGCTCCTCGTCCTTGCTTGCTAAACGGTAAAACATGGTGATGGAATCGACCACCATCAACCCGACCTCGGAGTTCCCCTCGACCAGCTTGATGGCCTGGGTGATCATGCGGTCTTGGTCGTCCAGGCTGTGCACCTCGCTCACAAGGACCTCCTTCAGCACTTTCTCCTGCTCCTCCCCGGACATCTGCTTTAGACGTTGTAGCGAGATTCCCTCGCTGTCCACGAAAACCGTCTTCTTTCCCTGCAAGGCCAGGTTCCTGGCCAAGGTCAGGCAGAGGTTGGTCTTGCCGGTCCCGGCCTCCCCGTACAAAAGGGTGAGGCATCCGCTCTCCACTCCCCCGTCGAGCATTTCGTCTAAAGGCGCACATTGGAAGGGGACCAGGACGACGTCCTGCAAGTTCACTCCCTCTTCTTTTGTTCCGGGTCTTCCATCTGTTCCAATTTGTAGGATCCAGGCTCCGAGTCCCGGCCGCGCTTGGCGAAATAGAAGGGGATGGCTATCAGGCCTCCGAGGACTAAGATAATCACGGCCGCCAGAAAAGCGATTACCACAATTATGATGATGGCCGCCAGCAGCCATTCGAGATAGAGGAGGGCCAGTAAGGCCACGGCTATCATGGCGATTATGAGCAACGCCATTATGGTGGCGTCCTTGCCGTGCGAGCCCAATGTATCAGCTCCGGTTAGGCAGGTAGGGGACCAGGGAATTGGCCAGCTTGGACATGGTCATGGACTGCATGATCACCTTTCCCGGACCGGTGAGGGTGGTGACGAACAGCCCTTCTCCGCCGAACAGGGCGGTCTTGATCCCCAGGCTTTGGATGTCGTACTGCACGCTGCTCTCCCAGGCCGCCACGTTGGCCGTGGAGACCTTCATCACCTGCCCCGGCGCCAGGTTGTACTCGATGAAGTCGCCGCAGCCGGCGATGAAGACCGTCCCGTCCCCTGTCACCTTCTGCAATATCAGGCCTTCGCCGCCGAACAGCGCCGCGCCGAACTTCCTTTGGAAGGCTATGTCCAGGAGCACGTTGTCCTCCGCGGCCAGGAAGGCAGTCTTCTGCAGGAGCCATTGCTTCCCTCCCCGCAGGTCCAAGGCTATTATCTTCCCTGGAACGCTGCCACCAAAGCCCACCAGGCCGGTGCCGCCCTCGACGGAGAAATTGGTGACGAAGAAGGACTCCCCGGTCATGGCCCGTTTCAGGCCGGAGAACACGCCGCCCTTGGCCTTGGTCTCCAGTCTTACGTTCCCGCTCATGTAGAGCATACTTCCAGCCTCAGAGTAGATGACCTCCCCGGGCCCGAACTCGATGTTCACGAACTGCAGGTTGTCCCCTGTGATGTTGAACCTCATATGCTCCCCAGTGGTGGTTACCAACTTGGTCGTATATCCACTTTCTCGGCGGTGAGCCTGCGGTCAGTCTGACCGTAGTGCCAAAGGACTGCTTCGGCCCGGGGGATCAGGGTCTCATGACCCCCGATAATGACGATCTATTCCCTTTCACCGCCCCCCGGCTCGGACAGCGGGAGTTCCTCCGGGACGCGCGGGAGTGCATGTCCTCGGGCAAGGTGCTGGTAGCCCACGCCCCCACCGGGCTGGGGAAGACAGCCGTGGCCTTGAGCGCCGCCCTCGAATCATCGCTGAGGACCGGGGGCAGGACGGTGTTCCTGACCCCCAGGCAATCGCAGCATCGGGCGGTGGTGGAGACGGTGAAGATGTTCCCTCGCCACATCCAGATGGTGGACCTGCTGTCCAGGGAAAGCATGTGCCCGTTCGGCTCCTCCCCGCCCTGCCTGGCCGACCGGCGCTGCCACCTACAGGCGGACGGGCGCATGGCCCGGTGCGCCCGGGAGGTGCTGCAACGGCCCTTGCACGCCCAGGAGCTCATCGCCCTGAGCTTGAGACGAGGGACATGCCCCTATCTGACCGCCCGTCTGGCGCTGAACGGGGCCGACCTCATCGTCGGTGATTTCTCCCGGGCCTTCGGGGACCTGCCAGACGTCCTACGTTTCCAGGGATGCTCCCGCCCACAGAACCTGGTGGTGGACGAGGCCCACAACCTGCCATCGCGCATAATGGACGCCTTCAGCAAGGAGCTGACGGTCCGATCAGACGAAGGGCTCGATAGGGTGTGGAAGGACATGCTGTCCCGGGGGCATCGAGTGATACCTGTGGGGGAGCTACGCTCCTGCCTTGATTCCGTGGGGCTGCCGGAGCCGGAGGAGCTGGCGGAGAGCGAGGAGTTCGTGAACGATTGGATGCGCTTCGGCGACGCTAGCGTGCGCTTGGCTTTTCCTTCCGACGGTAAGATATCGATGCGCTTCCTGGAGCCCTCCCTGGTGGTGCAGAACGTGCTGAAGTATTGCGCTGGAGCCCTGTTCATGAGCGGTACCCTTCATCCGCCCGAGGTCTACGCCGCCCGCATGGGCCTGGAAGGCAGCGTGTGCCGTTCCTACTCTTCCCCGTTCGACCCGGAGCGGCGCCTGGCTATCGTCGTCCCGGAGGTGGGTACGCGCTATCGCGAACGCTGTCGGGAGAGGACGGCGGCCATGGCCCATTGCCTGGCCAGATTGAGCGATGCCGTCCCTGGCAACGTCATGGTCTTCCTGCCATCCTATTCGTTCCTCTCGGCAGTGCATCGCGACCTAAGGGGGATAAAAGGACGCAAACAGCTGCTTGCTGAGCGCCCCGGATTGTCCAAGGGGGAGAAGGACGGACTGGTGCAGAGGCTGCTGGGGCGGCGGGAGGTGCTCATGCTCTGCAACATCCACGGTTCGTTCTCCGAGGGGGTGGACTTCCCTCCCGGATGCCTCGCGGCGGTCATGGTGGCCGGACTGCCGATACCCCCGCCTTCCCTGGAGCGCAAGGAGATGCTCTCTCGGACCTCGAAGAAGCTGGGGCAGGACAAGGCCAGGACCTACCTGGACACCTACGAGGCGCTAAGCAAGGTACTGCAGGCCTGCGGCCGGGCCATAAGGCGGGAGGAGGACCGGGCGGCGGTGCTGCTGCTTGACCCGAGGTATCTGGAAGAAAAGGTGACCAGGCTGCTGCCCCCGGACCTGAGGTTCTCCGAGGGGGACCCGGTGGCCCTGCTGAGGGATTTCTTCGCCCCGGAGCCGCCGACCTATTGGTCGCCGCTGGCGGAAAGTGAAAGGATAATAACGGGGCATTGACTTTACTCAGTCCGTGCAAGTGCTGAGAAAAGGGGCGGAGGCCGAGATCCGCCGGGACACGTGGATGGGGCGCCAGGTGCTGGTGAAGAGCAGGGTTCCCAAAACCTACCGACATCCCGAGCTGGACCGGACCCTGCGGGCCCAGCGCACCCGGACCGAGGCCCGTCTGTTGCAGGAGGCCCGGGAGTGCGGCGTTCCCACCCCGATAGTCTACGACATCGATCTGGCGAAGGCCGAGCTGTGGATGCAGGAGATAGATGGCCCGAGGGTGAAGGACGCGTTGTCCACCGCCTCCGCCGAAGAGGTTGAGAACGTGTGCCAAGAGATAGGCAGGATGGTGGCCAGGCTGCACACTCACGGCATGACGCACGGGGACCTTACCACCTCGAACATGATACTGGAAAGGGGGAGGGTCTGGTTCATCGACCTCTCGCTGGGGGCCAAGGCCGCCAGCCTAGAGGAGATGGGCGTGGACATGCACTTGCTGCGGGAAGCGTTCCAGTCCGCCCATTCTGAGATGATGTACGCTTACGACATCATAGCTGATACTTACGTTAGGGAGTTCCCCCGAGGTCACGAGGTCCTTCTGAAGGTCAAGGAGATAGAGGAGAGGGGGCGTTACGCTTGAAGCTGGGATTGGTGACCGGGAACCCGCACAAGCTGCAGGAATACCGCCACAGCCTATCATCGCTGGGCGTGGAGGTCTTTCACCTTCCGGTGGAGTGCGACGAGATACAGGCGGACACCTTGCATGAGGTGGTCCTGGCCTGCCTGGCACAGCTCAAACGGGAGGGCCATCGCAACTTCATGCTGGACGACTCTGGCCTGTTCGTGCCCTCGCTCAACGATTTCCCGGGAGTGTACTCGGCCTACGTCATGGACACCCTCGGCTGTCAGGGGATGCTTAGGTTGCTGGAGGGGCGGGACCGCCGGGCCCGCTTCGAGTGCTGCATCGGGGTCAGCTCCGAGGAGCTGGGGGAGTTCACCGTCATCGGCGTGTCCCCTGGGCGCATAATCGGCGAGGAGCGGGGGAAGGGTGGCTTCGGCTACGATCCCATATTCGTTCCGGACGGCCATTCGCTCACCTTTGCCGAGATGGACCTGGGAGTGAAGAACGAATGCTCCCACCGGGGCCGGGCCATGGCCGAACTGGCCGCGCAGATCAAGGTGAGGATGGAGGGAAGGAGATGAAGGTCAGGGGAAACAATATCGTGGTCACGGGATGCGCTGGTTTCATTGGCAGCCACCTTACGGACGCGCTCATGGAGCAGGGGAACCAGGTGGTAGGAGTGGACAACCTCAGCGCGGGAAAGAAGGTCTTCCTAGAGGATGCGGAGGGGTACAAGGACTTCCGTTTCGTCCAGGCCGACCTGCTGAAGGACGACCTGAGGCCGATATTCAAGGGAGCGGACATGGTATTCCACATGGCCGCCAACCCAGACGTGCGCTCCGGGGCCAAGGACACCTTGTCCCATTTCCAGCAGAACATAGAGGTCACCTACCGGGTGCTGGAGGCCATGCGGGAGCTGAAGATTAGCAATCTCGTCTTCCCTTCCACGTCCACCGTCTACGGCGAGACCACGGTCATCCCTACTCCCGAGGATTACGGCCCGCTGGTGCCCATATCGGTGTACGGCGCCACCAAGCTGTCCTGCGAGGCGCTGATCTGCTCCTACGCCCATTCCTTCGACATGCAGGCGGTCATATTCCGCTTCGCCAACGTCGTCGGCACCCGCAGCACGCACAACGTGCTGCACGACTTCGTAGCCAAGTTGCGTCTGGACCCCACGCGCCTGGAGATATTGGGAGCTGAACCGGGGACCGTGAAATCGTACGTGCACGTGGACGATTGCGTGCGCGGCCTCGTCCTCGGAACGGAGTACGCCCGCAACAAGGTGGAAATATTCAATCTGGGCTCCGCGGACGCCTTCACCGTGAAGGCGATAGCGGACGCGGTCACCGAGGCCATGGGGCTGAAGGGCGTCAGATACGAATGGACCGGCGGGGTCCAGGGCGGGCGGGGTTGGATCGGCGATGTCAAGAGCATGCTGCTGTCCTCCGACAAACTGCGTTCGTACGGCTGGGACCCGTCCATGAACAGCAAGCAGGCCATCAAGACGGCGGTGCGGGAGATCCTGGCGCATCGTGATTAGAACGTCAGCCCTTCGACGGTCTCTCCGGTGACGTCTATCGTCCTGACCCAGTCGCCATCCTCAAAGTTCCAGTTCTCCCCTCCGCCGTCGCCGACGGGCACAGAGGCGGCGGGATAGCCTCCGACGTAAGGCATGCCCACCGTGTCGATCACCAGCCAGAACCCTAGCTCGTCCTCCATCCAATGGACCGGTACCTCGTTCCCATAGTAGTCCTGGATGTTCCCCTTGACCTCCTGCATGTCCGAGGTGTTGTTGCCTATATAGACCGTGGGGAACGCGTGTCCGGTTATCAGATTGACCCGGCAATCGCCGCCGAGAACGGTTACCAGTGAGGCCAAAAGGATGGCCTGGTCCTCGCAATCGCCGGTGCCGAGGGCAATGGTCTCCGAGGCCGATTGCCAGTGGTTGTCCTCGTCCTCGGCGTACGTTATTGTGGAGCTGACCAGTTCGAACGCCTTGATTATCTGGAGGACGCTAAAATTGCCTGGGGCTGCTGTCAGCACCAGGTCCGCCAGTACCTGTACGGCCTCGAAGTTTATCAGCTCGTTGACCTTGTTGTAATAGCCGATTGGGTTCTTCTCTACGTCCCGTCCTTGAAGGTCTTCTTCAGGAAGGACATTGATCGCAATGCTCTCGACAGGCAACTCCCCTTTGTTGTACCATAATGAACCGTCGTTAGAGGATACCCACAGGTCCATGGAGATAAGGAATGAGACCGTACCATTTATACCAGGTCCGGCTAGATAAAGCTCCCCCATGCCTGCGGTGTCCCCGGACCCCACCAGCTTGGAGCAGTTCACGGAAAAGGTAGCGTTCCCTCCTTCCCACGTGACGCTGTATGAGCGAACGTACAGATCGTTTATGCCGTTGTTCTCGATCAGCAGTTCCACGACCCCGCCGAACTCTTCGAACATGGGCGTGTAACTGATCCAGGGGGTCAGGTGCGCCGGGAAATCCATACCGCTGAGGGGGCCGGGCAGGTCCTCGTCGCGGACGATGACCGTCACCGCGGGGGCGTTCAGGTCGTTTTCGGTGAAACCCTGGGGGTCCTGGGCGATGCCTCCCAGCAGGAACAACGCGAGAAGCATGACCACCACGATCACGGCGATCGCCCCCAGCACCAGGCCCTTTTTCATGCCAGGTATTTGGACTACTGGGTTAATAATGTCTTGCCAGCTTAGGCAATTATTTATTACCGGACACTCCATCCCGCCGCCGAGGGGCCGTGGGGTAGCTTGGTCCATCCTTCGGGCTTTGGGAGCCTGAGACTCCGATTCAAATTCGGACGGCCTCACCTTATTTCTCTTTATTTCTCTTTTTTTATTGGCGCTCGGATCCGTTGAAAAACATAATATGATAAGGGTACGGGAAGGGAGTCCTTTCCAGATGGCCATGGTCCGTCAGCAAATCTTATTTAGCTCTCCGGGAGCATGGGGAGGGCATGACCGAAGACCTCCTGGGCAAGCCCTTCCCAGACTGGACCATGATAAATGAGATCGGCCAGGAGGTGCGCCTCAGCGAGCAGTGGGCGGAAGGGAGCGTCCTATTGCTTATTTTCTCCTCCTCCTTCGGGTTCGTGTGCAACCTGGAGATGCTGACCTTCACGGCCATGCACAAGGCCTTCGATGAGGCCAACTGCCGCATCTTCGGAGTGAGCAATGATTCCCAGCGTTCCCTGGGCGCGTACAGCGAGAACCTGAAGATGTCCTTCCACCTGCTCAGCGACGATGGGGCGCGGCTGGCTAGGCTCCTGAACGCCATGGAGGCCGATGATGGCCCCTGGCCTGGATTTCCCAAGCGCTCCGAGTTCCTGATCGATCGCCATGGGATACTCCGTTACATGCACATACCTCCAGACTCCAACTGGGAGCCCGATTACGATGAGGTGCTGGCCGAGGCCCGTAAACTGGCTAAGGAAAATTTATAACCGCACCGGGAAGTTTGTATACTGATGGATCTCGAACGCATGCCGGCCGTTGGCCAGAAGGCCCTAGACTTCGAGCTGCCGGACGACATGGGGAAGCCGGTGCGGCTCAGCGAGACGACGAGGAAGGGTGTGGTCCTGCTCCTGTTCTATCCGGCCGATTTTGGGATGATATGCTCGATCCAGATGGGAGAGCTACGGGACTCCTTCCCGGAGATTGAGGCCTCCGACATCCAGATCCTGCCTGTCTCCACCAACAGTGTGCGGTCCCATTCCGCCTGGAGGGAGTCCATGAAACTGCCTTTCTCGCTGCTGGCCGATGAGGATGGGCGGGTGACGGCCTCATACGCGATAGACTGCGACGATGACTCCTGGTTCAAGAACCGAGCCTGCCGGGGAGCCTTCGTCATCGATCGGGACATGACCGTACAGTACCGTTGGATACCGTCCAACCCTCACGTTGGTCCGGACACCCAGGCGCTATTGGATGAGGCTCGCTCTGTCACTTCTCGACGCTGACCAGACGTCCGATGCGCAACTGTCCAGAATCCCGGGAGTAGCGTGATACCACATCCGTGGGCTGAAGCCTCTGATGGTGCATGGGAGAGTCCAGGACCAGGGTCTCGTACTCCCCGCCCTCTCCGGAAATGTTGATGCCCTTCTCCAAGGACAATTTGACGAGCTCGCTTAAAGCCTTCTGGTCCAGTTCCCGGTCGAGCCAAGATCCGTCCAGTCCCTCGGCGAAGACCCCGACGATGATGATCTTCAGCCCTGACGACAGCATGTCCTCGATGAGGGTCCGCTGGTCCTTGCGCCACAGCGGCGAGAAGACCTTGAGCCCGAGGGACTCGCACACCCCGTTGATGCGGTCCCATTGGTAATCGGAGGCGATGGCCCCGGTGACCACGCCCTCCACATCCAACCCGAACAGGGCCTTCCTGAGAGATGCCAGGTCTTCGTCCTCTCCTCCACTGGAGGGGACGGCGATGAGGTCCTTCTCCATGGCCTTGGCCATCTCCGGCAGGTGTTCCAGGTTCAGGGTGTGGAACACCCATGAATGAGGATCGGATGGAACGACGGTTACCAAGCACGTTATCTCGTGTCCGGACTGCTCCATGAGGTACGCGGCGTAAGTGGAATCCTTACCCCCAGAGAAAAGGCAGGCCAAGCGCATGAACCAGGAAGTGCCTTGGAGCTTATAATCGATGCGCCGTGGAAGGATTGAAATCGAATCCATGCTATAACCCAACAGGAGCGACCATGCCACTGCACTGCCCCCGTTGCAACAAGAACATCGACAAGGCCAAGGTCAAGGAGATCGACGCCCAGCTCATGAGCACCTTCCAGAACGATTCCCTGAGGCAGGGGTTGTGCCCGGTGTGCAGGACGCCGCTCATAGACACCGAGAAGAAGGTGAAGTGATGAGGATCGACGAGATGAGCTCCACCGCCTTCGCCCAGGCGGTGAGGGCGGACCCCATAGTGTTCTTGCCCATAGGCGCCATAGAGGCACATGGGCCCCACCTTCCACTAGGTACGGACACCTTCCAGCCGGAGTTCGTGGTCAACGCGGTCAGCGAGCGCCTGGAAGGCCTGGTGGCACCCACCATAAATTACGGGCAGCATTCCTCGACCCGCAACTTTCCCGGGACGATAGACATAAGCTTCGACACCCTACGTTCCCTAGTACTCGACGTGCTTGCCGCGCTTCAGAGGAACGGCGTACGGAAGGTAGTGGTGGTCTCAGGTCACCTGGGCTCAGTGCACCGCGCCGCCATCAAGTTGGCCTGCGAATCCTCGGCACGTCAAGGGCTTAAGGTCATGATGCTGAGCGATTATGAGCTGGCGTACCTTAAGAAGGCCGATGTGTGCGAGGGGTTGCCGGACGGGCACGGAGGCATCGTGGAAACGTCCCGGATGATAGATATCCGACCCGACCTGGTCTCTGCCGATCGAACGGCCGGGGTGTTCGTAGATAGCCATTTCATGATCCATCCCGACCCGGAGCGATGCCTGCCGCAGGGTTTCGGTGGTGACGCCCGGCTCGCCTCAAAGGAGAAGGGCCGGTTGGTAAATGAGTACGTCATAGACACTCTCATTGAGCTGGTGCGTAAGAACTTCGAGGGTTAGGATGAGCGAAAAGAAGCGGTTGGCAGCGGAGAAGGCTGTGGAGCTGGTGCAGGACGGGATGAAGGTGGGGCTGGGGACCGGAAGCACCGCTTACTTCGCCATAGAGGCCATCGGGAGGCTGGTGAAGGATGGTTTCAACATACTCGCTGTTCCCACCTCTATCGCCAGCGAAAGGCAGGCCCGCGAGCTGAAGATACCGCTAGCGACATTGGATGAGACAGGGACCCTCGACATCACCATCGACGGGGCCGACGAGGTGGACGACAACCTTGACCTCATCAAAGGCATGGGCGGCGCCCTGTTGAGAGAGAAGATCGTGGCGCATTCGACGCGCATGCAGGTCATCGTGGTGGACGATTCTAAAATGGTCCATGTGCTAGGGACCAAGTTCCCTCTGCCTGTGGAGGTGGTGCAGTTCTCCCATGGACGCACACGCATGTACATGGAGGAGCTAGGATGCCGGGCGGAGCTGCGCGGGGGGAACGTCCCGTTCGTCACCGACAACGGCAACTACATCTACTATCTGCATTTTGAACATGGGATCAAGGACCCGTACGAGCTGCAGCGGAAGCTCAAGGACATCCCGGGAGTGGTCGAGACAGGACTGTTCCTGAAAATGGCCAAGAAGGTCGTGGTGGCCTCAGAAGATGGAATAAGGGTTATGGAAAGGGTTTGATCAGGGGTTTAAGGACAGCGCCTTGAGCTGGTCGATGTTCTTTTCGATCGACTCCATCCGCTTCCTCTCTTCCTTCTCCAGCGTCTCGATGATCTTGTCGAAGGGTATGGCCAGCTTATAGGCGTGCACCGGGCGGCCCTTGCCCTCCTTTTTGATGTCCCGCTTTATGACCCACTTCCTGCGCCGCAGCTCCTGCATAGCGATGGAAACCTCGGGCTGCCTCAGAGCGGTCATGATCTCTATTTCGACAGATGTCGTTTCCTCTTTCTTGCGCAAGAACGCCAAGGTTTTGGCAACGTTCTTCGGCATTCCCGTGTTCACTAGAAGATCGACCAGCGACTCGTCCTTTTTATTGAAGCCCTTGTCGGCCATATTGATGCACCCTTTTTCTCATTTATAAATACATATCAATTATTAATTGATGGATATATATCCTTTTCTATTTCCCCATTATTTTATATTGCTGGCTATTCTACTGGCCAATAACATTTTCTCCCTTCTGGACAAAAATGTCATTCAATATATAATATGAGGGAATTAGCGGAAAAAGGAGACTTATATTATAAGCTTTTGTTGGATATATTTAGGAATCCGTTGAAATCGCACTGACGAAAATTTTGCATCGACCACATTAGTGTGGATGGTCTCAATACAGCGGCGTTCGATTACAGTCCTGAAAAATATCCTTGTCTGAGAGCGCGGTCCCGATGATTCGTATAGCAATTGACGATTATCCATTTGGAGCATATATCGCCATTCGATCGAACACGCCACCCAGCATTCCCAGGAGCATATTTGCCCTTGCTAAGGGTTTAAATATAGATTGAGTATTAAGGCAGTTTTGCTCCAAAGGGATGTATATTATGAAGTTGCCCAGGTCCATCAAGACTTACTGTCCAACTTGCAAGACTCACACCGATCATGAGGTCGAGAGGGTTAAGAAGAGGAAGGCCAGCGAGATGAAGTGGGGTCAGAGAAGGTTCCGCAGGGCCACCGCCGGTTACGGTGGTTTCCCCAGGCCAAAGCCTGAAGGACGCGAAAAGCCCACCAAGAGGGTCTCTCTCCGATACCGCTGTAAGAAGTGCAAGAAGGCCCATCAGAAAGCATGCATCCGGGCCAAGAAGTTCGAAATTGTGGGTGAGTGATCCCATGGCAACCACTGGAAAGTTCATAAAGGTAAAGTGTCAGGATTGCGGAAACGAGCAGATCACTTACAAGAAGCCGGCCATGAACGTGGCCTGCGCTGTGTGCGGCTCCACCCTGGTCAAGTCCCGAGGAGGCGAGGGAGAGATCAAGGGAGAGCTGCTTGAGGTGGTCGACTAATGTCAAAGGTCAGCGAGTTCCCCGACGAAGGGGAGCTCGTGGTCTGCACTGTTCAGAGCGTAAAGAACTTCGGAGCGTTCGTAACGCTCGACGAATACGGCGACAAGGAAGGCTTCATTCACGTACGTGATGTGGCCACTGGCTGGGTAAAGTACATACGCGATTACGTTCGCGAGGGCCAGAAGGTCGTCTGCAAGGTTCTGGGTGTGGACTCGACCAAGGGACATATCGACCTATCATTGAAATCCGTTAACGAACACCAGCGCCGGGAAAAGGTCCAGCAATGGAAGAACGAGACCAAGGCCGAGAAGTTGCTGGAGATAGTGGCCTCGCGACTGGAGAAGACCTTGGACCAGTGTTGGGAAGAGTTCGGCCTGGACCTGGTCGACAAGTTCGGAACGCTCTATGGCGCCTTTGAGAGCTGCGCCATGGACGAGAACGCCCTGGAGGATGTGGAACTATCCGGGGACTGGACCGGGACATTGGTTGAGGTGGCCAAGGAGAACGTCACCCCGCCCTTCGTTCAGATAGCTGGCATATTAGAGCTGCGGTCCCCGGCCTCCGACGGTGTGGACCGCATCAAGTCCGCCCTGAAGAAGGGTAAGGACTCCTCGGATGAGTCCTTGGAGATTCAGTACATCGGTGCGCCGCGCTACCGGATGGTCATGACCGCCCCCGATTATAAGATGGCCGAGGAGGCCTTGAAGGTGGTCACCAACTTGATCATCGTTGATATCAAGGAATCCGGCGGCGATGGACAGTTCCACCGGGAAAGCAAGTGACGGTGTCGCTTCAATAATGATTTATCAATGGGCACGTCTTATCGTGACCTGTAGGTATCGTAACATGAAGACCACTCTGAGGCTATGCGAGAAGTGCCGCGAGTACACTCTCAAGGACACCTGCCCTAGATGTGGTGCGTTTACCTTGGTGCCGATTCCTTCGCGCTTTTCCCCGGACGACAGGTACGGGGAGTATCGCCGGAAGGCGCGCCAGGAACAAGGTGATTGAGATGGATAGCGTCATAATGGTCATGCATGAGCGCCCCGAGCTGAAAGCCCCGGTGCTGATCGAGGGACTTCCAGGCGTGGGCAACGTAGGCAAGCTGGCGGCCGAACATCTGGTCGAGCAAGTGAAGGCTGTCAAGTTCGCCGATATATTCTCCAAGCACTTCCCGCCGCAGGTGCTGCTGGACGATGACGGAGTGATCCGCCTGGTCAACAACGAATTGCATTATTACCGGGGAGAAGGCGACCGGCCGGACATCATCGTGCTCACCGGGGACTACCAGGGCATGACCCCGGACGGCCAGTACGAGCTGTCAAGCCACGCCATCCAGGTCTGCAAGGAGCTGGGCGTCAGCCGCATCTACACCCTCGGCGGGTACGGTATCGGCAGGATAGTGGAAGCCCCGCGGGTGCTGGGCGCCGTGACCGACATAAAGCTCTGCGAAGAGATGGTCAAGCACGGAGTGGTGTTCTCGAAGGGCGAACCGGGCAGCGGCATCGTAGGCGCGTCCGGACTGATGCTGGGACTGGGGAAGATGGAAGGCCTGGAGGCGGTATGCCTGATGGGCGAGACATCTGGCTACTTCGTCGACCCGAAAGGAGCGGAGGCAGTGCTCAAGGTCCTGATGTCCCTCCTGCACATCGACATCGATCTGAAGGCGTTGACGGAGAAGGCCGAGCAGATCGACCTCATTACCAACAAGCTCAAGGAGGCCGAGACCGCTGAGGCGCCCAAGCGCGAGGATCTCGGCTACATCGGCTAAACCTTTTAATTTTTTAGAAAAAAAAATGAGGGGAGGTTACTGGGGGGGAACCTCGGGCCTGACTAGGTGCATCCCATCCCTTCCTGGACAGGCTATTTCCTCAAATACCGCTCTTCGTAGGCTTCCATCTCCGCCAGTACTTTTTCGGCCTCCTCCATCTTCTTCAGCTTGTCGGTGACCAGGTCGAGGCGGGCGTATATGAAATCCCGGACGGCAGCCCTGATGGCTTCGGATCTGGAGGGATAATCGTCTACCTCGACCAGGAAATCCAGGGCTCGGATATGCCTGGCGGGTAATCGCAGCGTGACCTTCTCCAGGTCGCCTTCGTCCATCGCCATTTCCTGACAACAGGGGTCGTTTAGACCTCTTTTGTCTGACAACATTATGACTCGGTCCCTATATAATGGTTTTTTTAGGGGGCCGACCGAAGAGTGGCGATTCCAGATGTAAAAATGGATGTCCGACCTTGTCTTATTGTACAATAATTGATAAATACGCTATCAGTATTATGGTGGCTTACACCCGACTTAGCTCAGTCTGGCTAGAGCGGCTGACTGTAGTGGGATACCGGCATGCCGGTCCTCAGCCGCCGATATCAGCAGGTGCCCGGTTCAAATCCGGGAGTCGGGACCACCTTTTTCCTCAACCGCGTGCCTTGACTATCTGGTCCATGGCCTTCTGAGCGTCCTCGAGCACCTTTGCCTCGTCGAGGGTCAGGGACCGACGGTCGCTGATCACGACCTTCCCGTCGCACAGCACCGTCCGCACATCTCCCCGGCTGGCGGCGTACACTAGGTTGGATACGACGTTCTCGGGCGTGACCGGCCGGAGCGCGGGCGAACGGGCGTCCATGAGCACAATGTCGGCCCGCTTGCCGACCTCGATCGAACCGAGCTGGTCCGCCATGCCGATGGCCTTGGCCGCGTTGATCGTGGCGAAGTCCAAGGCCTCCTGTGCCGTGACCACCGTGGGATCCCAGCGGCTGGACTTCTGCAGCAAGGCCAGAGTCTTCATCTCCCCGAACAGGTCCAGGGAATTGTTGGTCGTCGAACCATCCGTTCCCACGGTGACGTTCACCCCTTCCCGCAGCATTTCTGGTATGGGAGCCACTCCGCCGGTGGCCAACTTCATGTTGGAGACCGGACAGGTGGAGATAGATGCGCCGGCCTTCCCCAGCGCCCGTACTTCCTTTATGGTCAGCCAGGCGGCGTGGGCCGCCAAGCAGCGATGGTTGAGGAACCCGATGGAGTTGAGCCAATCGGCCGGGCGCTCCCCGGTCTTGGCCTTGTGGTCGTAGACCTCCTTCCTCGTCTCCGACAGATGGAAGGTCATCAGCGCGCCGGTGCGGTCGGAGAACTCCTTGGAGCGCATGCACGTCTCCTCGGAGCAGACATACACACCTTGCAGCCCCATTCCCGGAATTATGTTCCGGTCCCCGGCGAACTGAGCGTGGAACCGCTTGCAGTTGTCCAGCGGGACGCCGTTCTGAGTGGTGAACTCCTGGTCCAGGACCGCCCAGCAGAGCACGCCGCGCATTCCGGCCTCCTTCACCGCCCTGGCTATCACGTCCTGGGAGTAGTACAGGTCCACGAAGGTGGTCGTCCCTCCCAAGAGCATTTCCAGACACCCCAAACGGGAGCCGGCCAGCAGGTCGAACTCCTGGCGGTCGGAATCGATGGCGAAGACCCGGTCCAGGAACTTAGAGAAGGGCAGGTCGTCGACCATCCCCTTCATGACCGTCATGGCCACGTGGGCGTGGGTGTTTATGAGGCCGGGAAGCACTGGAGCGCCTCCGGCGTCGATTATCTGGTCCGCCCCTCTTCTCACCGAGCCTATCTCGGTGATCTTACCGTCCTCTACCATCACGTCCCCTTTCAGGACCCTCCTTTCCTTGTCCTGGGTGACGATCATGCCGTTCCTGATCAGAACGCTCTTAGCCATCGTGTGTGGAACGCCATCGAGCCATAATAATTGTATGGAGGCCGAGGGCAAGTTTGATTTGCCCAAAGGGCATGGGGATTTTACATCTTTGACGATGATGACGGAAGGGGTACCGTGACCAAACTCATCTTCCTGGGCACCGGCGGCGGAAGGTTCTCCACCATATACCAGATAAGGTCCACCGGTGGTCTGTACGTTCAGGACGGTCTTAATCTGCACATCGATCCCGGCCCCTCGGCGGCGCATCAGATGCACCGCATGAAGCTGGACCCGGCCAAGACCGACGCCGTGCTCATCTCCCATTGCCATCCGGACCATTACACCGATGCCGAGGTCATGATAGAGGGCATGTCCCGGGGAGGCCTGAAGAAGCGAGGTGCCCTATTGGCTAGCCGCTCCGTGCTGGAGGGCCAGCAATTGCACGGACCGGCCATTTCCAAATATCACCGTTCATTGCTCGGTCGGATCGAGATGGCCGAGGCGGGCGGAGAGGTCAGCTTGGAAGACATGCGCATACGGTTCACCGCCACCAAGCACAGCGATCCCACCGGGGTGGGCTTTTCCATCCAGACCAGCAGCGGGCTGGTGTCCTACGTCAGCGATACCGAGCTGGACGAACAGGTCACCAGGCAGCAGGAGGGGAGCCGGGTCCTGGTCCTGCCCCTCACTCGCCCCTGGGGCGCGCGCATACCCAACCACCTATGCACCGAGGACGCCCTCGAGTTCGTCAAGGAGATCGGACCGGAGATGGCCATATTGACCCATTTCGGGGCTAAGATCATTCATGCCGGAGCGGACAAGCAGGCGACCATGATCGAGAAGGGAACGGGAGTGCGTACCGTGGCCGCCGAAGACCTCATGACGGTGCAGCTGGGCAAGAGCATCAGGGTGCACAGATCATGGAACAATTATTAGTTAGTTATTTGTAGTAGAACATACATAGAATAGTTTGCAGCGCAAAGAGGCCGGTGCTCTTCCTCCCTATAGTTTTGAATCCCCACCGCCCGGCCCGCTGCGGTTTTTCTTCCCCAAAAAAAGATAATGCTCTCCCTCCATGCCCAATCCATGTCCCTGGAGGAAAAGGTGCTGCTCCGGCTAAGGCCGAACGAGGAGGTGCAGACCAGCCTAGGCCAGGCGGTGAAGGACCTGCAGTCCCGCACCACCAAGGCCATCTTCAGGACCGGGCTACCCCTCGAGACCATGCTGGTAGGTTCGGTGGCCAAAGGAACTTACGTAGGAAGGCCGGACATCGACCTCTTCGTCCTCTTCCCCCCTGAGGTGGAAAGGAGCGTCTTGGAGAAGGTCGGTCTGAAGATAGGGAAGGACGTGCTCAACGGGGAGACCCACTATGCCGAGCACCCCTACACCCACGGGTCCTTCCAAAGATTCGAGGTGGACCTGGTACCCTGCTACAAGATTGCTGATCCCAGCAAGCTCCGTTCGGCCGTGGACCGGACCCCGTTCCACACCCGATACGTACTGGGAAGATTGGGGGACGATCAGAGGGACCAGGTGCGTCTGCTCAAGCAGTTCATGAAGGGAATAGGCGTGTACGGCGCCGAGGCCAGAGTACAGGGGTTCTCGGGCTATCTTACAGAACTGCTCACGCTCGGCCATGGCGATTTCGCCGCGGTCCTCAAGGAGGCGGCCGATTGGCGCCCAGGTCTGGTCCTGAGCGTTGATGGTGAAAAGAAGGGCGGCGGTGAGGCACCGATGACCTTCGCCGACCCCGTGGACGCCAAGCGCAACGTGGCCTCGGCGTTGTCCCTGGATTGCCTGGCCTTGTTCATTCACGCCTGCCGGGAATATCTGAAGCGGCCGGACGAACGGTTCTTCTTTCCCCGGGAAAGACCGGTGTGGGAGCTGAGGGACATCCGGAAGGCCTTCAGCGTCAGGGGGACGTCCCCGTTCGTAGTGGTACTGGAGCGACCGGACCTGGTGGACGACAATCTCTATCCGCAGGTCCAACGGACCCTGCAGGGTCTGAAGAAGTTGCTCGAGTCTAACGACTTCAAGGTCCTGGACCAATCCTATTTAGTGGGCAAGGACGTGCGCTTGGCCTTCGAGCTGGAAAGCTCGATGCTGCCGGAGGGAAGGCTGCACCAGGGTCCCCCGGCCTGGACCGCGAACGCGGATGAATTCCTCGATAAATGGCGCGACAGAGGACTGGGACAGCCGTTCCTTTCAGAGGGATGCTGGAATGTCTTTATCGAACGGGCTTTCCGTACTCCGGACTCCTTGCTGTCGCAGAATGGGGGGAAGGCCGCCCTGGGCAACGATTTCCGCGATCTGTCGGAAATGCGCTGTTACGCCAAAACGAAGGCCTTCCGTGCGGATAACCGTCCAGTTCTGACCATAATAGTAGATAAAAGGGAGAACTGGAGGGTTTAAACGACCTGCACCGACATGTTGAGCGTCTCCACGTTCCCGACGTCGTCGGTGGCGGAGATGACGATGCTGTATGTGCCTGTGTCGACGAAGGTATGAACGATCTCGTATCGTCCGTTGGAACCCTCGGTCATATTCCAGGTATTGCCTCCTGAACCTGATATGGTGAACTGGACCAGGGATAGGGCGCCGTTGTCGGTCACGGTGGCGTTGAAGGTGATGGCCTGATCCTCGGGCACGCTGTTGAATGGCTTGGTCAGCTGGGCGTTTCCGTTCCAGACCTGCATGTCGCTGATCTCCGGGTTAATAGTATCGCCAAAAGGAGGGTTGAGCAGTAGTATCCAAATTCCCAGCGCCAGGAAGAAGAACAGGACCCCGTTGCCTAGCCAGGTCTTGTTCTCCACCGTGCTGATGTCCAGAGGCATTATCCGGATTATGTTCTTAAGAACAACGGCCCCGGCGATGATTATCAGTAGACCGATGGCGAAGGTAATATCGGTCGTTAGATAGGCCACAATGCCGAACAGCACTGCTAATGCTGCGGTGATCAGGACGGTCTTGGTGACGGTCAGGTCCTTCTCCAAGAACTCCCTCTCATTGAAGTCCGGAGGTATGAAGTTGTATTCCTCCTTGACTTCTGGCTCCTTCTTTTTCTTCTGGGCCATGGTCTCCCCTAAACATAACTCGGTAATAAATCCTTTTAATCGGGGTAAGACCGATTGTAACAACTAACGTTTAATGAGTATGTGATGATAGGTGATTAAGTCGATTCACTTTCGACCATCCCCCAAACACCTTTTTAATATGTCGGAAGATAAGGAAAGGTAGGTGCAGACATGGCGAACGCCAACATTGAAGAGTTGCCTGGAGTAGGACCCGCAACTGCCGATAAGCTTAGAGAAGCTGGATATACTAATCTAATGACCATCGCGGTGGAGTCGCCCAAGACCTTGGCCGACACCTGCGACATTGGCGAGGCGACCGCCATCAAGATCATCGATGCCGCCAAGAAGGCCGCCGATGTAGGAGGATTCGAACCGGGCGATGTCATCCTGGAAAGGAGAAAGAACCTGAGCCGGTTGACCACGGGTTCGAAGGCCTTCGATGAGCTTCTTGGAAACGGCCTGGAATCCCAAGCCATAACCGAGTTCTATGGAGAGTTCGGCAGCGGAAAGACACAGATATGCTTCCAGTTGGCCGTCAACGCTACTCTACCGAAGGAGAAGGGGGGGCTCGACGGTGACGTGGTCATGATCGACACCGAGAACACCTTCCGCCCGGAAAGGATCGTTCAGATGGCCAATGCTCTGGATTTGGACCCGGAAGAGGTCCTGAAGCGCATACATGTCGCCCGCGCTTACAATTCCTCGCACCAGATGCTCCTGGTGGAAAAAGCCTTAGAGGTTAGCAAGATCAGCCCGGTCAAGCTGATGATCGTAGATTCTCTGACAGCCCACTTCCGTGCCGAGTTCGTTGGGCGCGGTACATTGGCCGAGAGGCAGGGATTGTTGAACAAACATATGCACGAGCTCCTGAGCTTCGCCGAGGTCAACAACGCGGTGATAGCGGTCACTAACCAGGTATCGGCCAAGCCGGACGCCTTCTTCGGCGACCCGACGAGGCCTGTGGGCGGCCACATAGTAGGACACGCTTCAACTTACAGGGTCTACCTGAGGAAGAGCAAGGGTAACCGCAGGATCGCTAGGCTCATCGATTCCCCGGACCGGCCGGAGGCGGAAGTGGTCATCACTGTGTCTGAGGAAGGCGTGAGGGATTAGAAGCCCTCATGCCCCATGCCACGGTCCTGTTCGAGCTTTCGGGGGAGCATCCCACCTTACCTCGAGCGGAGGTCCTGGCCTGTTTGGGCGCGGAGTCCACTGGTTTCCGTGAAAAGGAATCCGGCCAGGGATTCCTCGTCGCTGAATGCGACCAGGGCAGCGTATCGACGATAGCCGGACGGTTGGCCCTGACGCACCGCTTAGGACGATACCTCGGAAGCGCACATCTGGAAGACCTAGAGAAGGCGGTTCCCGACCTTCAGCTACCTGAGGGGACGCTCTGCGTTCGGGCCAAGACGGTGGAGGGATTGCATCCCGAGGTCGACACCTTCGGGCTGGCCAAGAAGGTCGGCTACCTGCTCGCCGCTGATCACCGCATAGACCTGTCCTCGCCGGACATCCGCCTGAGGCTGTTGCTATCAGACCGTATACATTTCTTTATCGAGGACCGTGAGATAGACCGGAAGCAGTTCGAAAAACGCAAGGTAGCTGAGCGGCCGTTCTTCTCGCCCATATCTCTTCATCCGCGCTATGCCCGGGCGCTGGTGAACCTCACCGGGGCGAGGAAGGGAGACGTGCTTCTGGACCCCTTCTGCGGTACCGGCGGCATAGTGCTGGAGGCGGCCTTGTTAGGATTGAAGGCCGTGGGATCGGACATAGACCCGGAGATGGTCGAGGGCTGCCAACGCAACCTGGAGCATTTTGGGGTTCACGACGTCAGAGTTGAGGTTTCCGACGTGGGCGATATCGAAAGCAATTTCGCTCCGGTGGAGGCCGTGGCCACCGATCCCCCGTACGGTCGCGCGGCCAGCACCAAGAAGGAAGATATCGACAAGTTGTACTTCCGGGGCCTGCAGGCCATGACCGGGACGGTGGTCTGCGGAGGACGTATCGGGGTGGTGCTTCCCCGGCCGATCGAGGCAACTGGACTACAGCTCATGCAGAAGCACGAACAGCGGGTCCATCGTTCCCTGACCAGGCACTATCACCTGTTCATTCGACCTTGACGGTGTAGATTATCTCTTTGTCCAGATAAGTTGTGAGGTTGCTGTTCAGCGACGAGATCTCGATGAGCAGGTTCCAAGTAGCGTTGTCATCGCCTGGGGGCACGGTGATCTTCATGATGACCACGATGCCCTCGTTGTAGGGCACGAGAACTTCTAGCAGGTCGGTGGCGTTCCATTCAGGATCACCTTGCACAAAGAGCGAAACGCTCCAATTGCTGGGCACCTGCATGACGTTCATAGTTATGGTGGAGTTGGTGTTCCCGGTGTTGTTCACGTACATTGTCACATAAACGGAGGAACCGGACATCATGACCGTCTCGTTGCCCCCCGGCATCTCGATGTCGAAGGAGTGGTCGGGGGCTATCTCCACCAGGGGTATGGGGGAGAAGGTCACCAGCAATATGCCGAGGGCGAACACGCCCAGAACCTTCCTTTTCACGTCCAGCTTGGTTATGTCGTTGAGAGGGGCGGGATGCTTGAGCCCCAGGAAGACGATGAGCAGGGCGAACAGCAGCCAGCCACTGTAGTACATGCCCAGGACCAGCAGCAGGCCCACGGTAGCGTAGCTCAGGTACTTCGCCTTATCACCAAATAGTCCACGGGCCACGTGCCCACCGTCCAACTGTCCTGCCGGCAGAAGGTTGATGGCTGTTACCAGGAAGCCCACCCAGGCGGCAAAGGCCGTGGGGTGCAGGGTGACGTTCTCCGGCAACGGAATGAACAGGGTGAGCAGGGCGTACAGGGGCTGGACCATTATGGCCACCGCTCCGCTGTCGCCCACCATGCCGGTGGAGGGCTCTCCCATGGAGGTCAACCACAGGCCGATGAGGGTCACCGGAATGGCGACCAGCAACCCACCGATGGGACCGGCCGCCCCGATCTCCACCAGGGACTTCCGGTCGGGAATGGGGTCCCGTATGGAGATGAAGGCGCCAAAGGTGCCCAGTGGTGGAATGGAAGGGATGAAGAACGGAAGTGAGGCGGCCAAGCCGCATCTTTTCGCTGCCAGGTAATGGCTAAGCTCGTGCGTGCCCAGGATGGCCATCAAGGGAAGAGCGAAGAACAGACCGCCCCAGAGGTAGTTCTCCAGGCGCATCAGGTCATTGTTGCCGGCGTAGGAAGCCCAGAGCACCGCCCCGGCAATGATGGTGGTGATGAGCGTGATGATCAGGAGAATGCCGTTCAGCCAAAGCCCGCGGGTTCTCATCTCCGGACGCTTGACCACGCTGATGGTGTACTCCCCGCCCGAATATTTGAGGATGGGAATCATCATGCGGCCCTTGAGCTCCCCTCGAAGCTTGTCGAACCTCTGGTCCAGAGTGGATAGATCGGGGGAGACGAAGAAGGTAAGGGCGTCGTAGCTCACCCTGACATCGTATATCGGGAAGTACTTCGACACGGCGGCCTTGATCGATTCGACCTCCGCCGCTGGTTCACGGGTGGCCATGGGTTCCTTATTTCAGGAAGGGTTATTATTACATTTTGCTACCTACGCGATTTAGGGAAAGGTGTTCCCCGAATCTGGCCTCAGCGCCAAACATTTTGTAGGGGCAAGCCGATGTTCGGCCGTGATCCCGCTGCTTAAGCTCTTCCGGACGGGCAACGCCGTCATGGGAGTGATCGGATTGATCATCGGGGTGCTGATAGCTACTGGCACTGACATCCTTGAACATTGGCAGCCTATCGTCTGGGCCGCTGTGGCGGTCTTCGCCTTCATCGCCGGGGGAAATTCTCTCAACGATTATACAGATCGTGAGGTGGACAAGCTGGCCCACCCGGAGCGCCCCCTGCCTTCTGGACGGGTGACCCCGAGGCAGGTGCTCTACATCTCGGCGGCCTGCTTCGTAGTATCCTTCCTATCTTCACTGGCCTTGAACCTGCCATCCACGATAATCGTGGTCCTGGCCATCGTGCTGATGATGTCCTACGAGGTCAAGCTTAAGAAGGACGCTTTGACCGGGAACCTGGAGATAGCTTTGCTCACCGGAATGTTGTTCCTGCTGGGAGGGGCGGTGGTGGGCATGATGGAACGCACCTACGTCATCGCCCTTCTAGCCTTCCTGGCCATACTGGGAAGGGAGATCGTCAAGGACATCGAGGACATGGAGGGGGACTTCGATCGGTTGACCTTGCCGAAGAAGATAGGGGCTCGCAACGCCGGGATCGTCGCCAGCGTTTCCTTCCTTGTCGCCGTGGCCCTGAGCCCCCTGCCCTACTTGGACGGGACCTTCGGCATCTGGTACCTCGGAGCGGTCCTCTTCGCCGATGCAATCTTTATATATTGCTCCATAGTTCATTTTGAGAACCCGACCAAAGGGCAGAAGTTGGCTAAGTACGGCATGTTCTTGGCCCTGCTGGCCTTCCTCGTGGGGGGATTGTTGTGAACGTTAAGGATTACATTTATGAGAGGGTAAAGAAAGGGACCATGCACATGACCTTGCTGGACCCTGCCAAGCAGAGCCCGGAGCACGCCGCTAAGATGGCCTCCGTGGCCGAAGGCATGGGAACCGATGCCATCATGGTCGGCGGTTCCACCGGGGTGACCCAGGAGAACCTGGACACTACTATACTGGCCATCAAGAAGAAGGTCAAGGTGCCGGTCATCTACTTCCCCTCCGGAGCCCACGCCATCTCGCCTTACGCTGACGCCATGTACTTCATGAGCATGCTGAACAGCACGACCGTGGATAACGTCATTTTGCAGCAGGTCAAGGGCGCCCCCATCGTCAAGATGATCAAGCTCGAACCCATCTCCATGGGATACATCATCGTCGAGCCGGGAATGAAGGTGGGCAAGGTAGGTAAGGCCAACCCCATCCCGAGGGCCGAACCGAAGACCGCAGCCGCCTACGCTCTGGCCGCGGAATACATGGGCATGAAGCTAGTATATCTGGAGGCCGGGAGCGGCGCTCCGGAGGCCGTGCCCTTGGAGATGATCGCCGCGGTCAAGAAGACCATTACCGTTCCTCTCATCGTCGGAGGAGGCATCAGGGATGCCCAGACCGCCGAGAAGGTCAGGCTGGCCGGGGCGGACATCGTGGTCACCGGGACCGTGGTGGAGGACTCCGACCTCGGAGAGGACCTCAGGAAGCTCATCAAGGCGGCCAAAGGGACCGCCTGAACTTCTTAACTTTTTTCACACGAACGAGAAAAGCATCTGGTGCAGGCGGGGGTCCGAGGTAAGCTCGGGGTGAAACGAGAGAGCTATCATGTTCCCCTGACGAGCCATGACCGCTTCCCCCTGGTGACGGCATACGACCTCGCACTCTCCCCAGGATTTCGTAATGAGCGGGGCCCTGATGAACACGCCGGGAAAAGGCGCTTTCATTCTATCTATGTTCAAATGGGCCTCGAACGATTCGCGCTGCCGGCCGAAGGCGTTTCGTTCCACGGCCATGTCCATGAGGCCTAGGAGCTCGGTCCCCGTGCGCTCGGCCTGCGCTCCTCCTTCTTTGGCCAGGAGCACGCATCCCGCGCAGGTGCCCATGATGGGGACGCCGTCCGCTCCCATCCGCACGATGTCGTCGAAGAGGCGGAACTTGCGCAAGAGCTTGGAGATGGTGGTGCTCTCCCCGCCGGGGATGATCAGGCAGTCGACGGAGCTCAGTTCCTCCGGTCGCCTGACGGTGATGACCTCACCGTTCCTGCCCATCTCCGTCAGCGCCAGCTGGGACATCCGCATGTGCTCGGGCACAGCGCCCTGAACGGAGATGACCCCAACCTTCATGTCAAGGTTGATTCCAGGATGCGTAGATAATCCTTATCATGCGTTTGGATGAGGAATGTTCTGATTCATTATATGGGAAATCCTTGAAAAAGCCGATCGGGGATAAATGAAAGATGAGGGGTGGAACCCCTCAATGTTTGTTGGCGATGGGGCGATATTATTATTTTTTATCTTCATCGATCCCTTTCTTCACGCCCTTTCCAGCTTCCTTGACCGCACCCCAGCCTTACTTCAGACCCTTGCCGACCGCTTCTCCAGTCTTGTCGGCCGTCTCCTCAGCCTTGCCTTTCTTTTCTTCGGATATGTTGATTATTAAAAGATTAACAGACGACCTATATCTGTCTTTCAAGCACTGAGTCGAGTAGGAACACGGAAAATCGTCAGCTGTCGAACCTCGGTCTGCGGTCCACTATGGGCTTTGCCTTGGGGGTGAAGTCCTTGGGGACCTCCTTCATCTCCACCTCTATGGGGTCCAGAAGATCATTTTCCAGGCCGCTGCGTATCTCCTCTAACGCGAGAACCGTCTCGAGGACGGCCTTCCGACCCTCTTCCATATCTCCGTTGTATTCGACCGTGAAATGCAGCCGGTCGCGGAAGGACGGCTTGTCGATGACCAGCTGGTAATTGAGGACGCCGTGCACCTTCATTATCGCCTCATCGAAAAGCGTGGGGAAGATGTGCTCTCCCAGACCGATCTTGGTAGCTGCGTCCCGTCTGCCCTTGGGCTTGCCGATCTTGCCGATGGTGACGTGGCCGCACTCGCAGGGCGGCAGGATGTAATGGGAGATGTCGTAGGAGCGGTAGCGCAGGAGGGGGGAGCCCTGAAAGCTCAGGGAGGTCCAGACCAGTTCCCCCTCGGTTCCCGGAGGCAGCCTCTTCCCGGTGTCCGGGTCGATGACCTCCACCAGGAAGTCCGCCTCGTTGATGTGCAGCCCCGTTTGAACGTAACATTCGATGGCGGTGGCCAGACCCATCTCGGTCATGCCGTACTGGCTCAGGCATTTGCAGCCCCAGGCCTCCTCCATCTCCTTTCGCACCGCCTCGGACAGCGGCTCGGAGGAGCAGATAATGGCTTTGAGCCTTAGGGATCGCAGGTCGTACCTGTCGCAGGCCAGCACCGTCACCCGGTAGATGAAGGAAGTGAGCCCGATGATGATGCGGGTCTTGTTATCCTTAATTACCTTGATCTGCTCGTCCACGTCCACCGAGGAGCACACCACCGACTTCAGCCCTGCCACCTGGCAAGCGTTCTCCAGCATCAGACTGGGGTCCCAGGCCACCACCGCTGGGAACATGATATGCAGCGTCTCGTTGCTCTTCAGCCCGGCGGACCTCAGGGCCGCGGCTATGGAATCTACGATGTTCAGCAGGTCGTCCATGGTGTAGAACAGGCGCTTGGGCTTGCCTGACGTCCCGGAGGTGGAGAAGGTCCGGGCGATCTTGCTCTGTGACGGGCAAAGGAATAAGAAAGGCTCTTCGGCCAGGTCGGCAGGCTCGGTTAGCGGCACCTTGTCCAGGTCGTCCATGGTCCTGATGTTATCAGGCACCACCCCGGCTTCGGTGTACTTCTTCTTGTAATAGTAGCTGTTCTCCATGACGTAGGCGACCTGCTTGCGGAACTTGTGCAGCTGGTATTCCTCGAAGGTCGCCTGGTCCACATCGCCCAGGGTCTTCCGGTCTAGTGCCTTGCGGAAGCCTTCGTCCTGCTTGAACGTGTTGCGCACCTTCAGCTGGACCCAGTCTTGCAGGGGGTTCTCTACGTCCTCGGAGACCTTCCTGGAGGAGAGCTTGGTGCGCGCGTAGGCGATGGCGATGCGGCTTTTAATGCTCATCCTGGACCCCATGCCATCGGAGACATATATTTGTTTCAAACCGCAGGACTATTAAATTCAAAAGAACATAGATGGGGCATGCCGGACGCGCATAGGACCAAGCAGGCCAGGGAGTTCCGCTCACTTTTGAATCTGGGCACCTGGCCGGTGGGGGTCAAGATGTATGAGAAGGCCTCCGAGGCCCTGTCGGTCCCCGGCGCCCGCAACCTTCGTTCCACAGCTACATGCCACATGATCGTCCTCGCTCGCCATTATCGAACGGAGGGGGTGAGCGTATCCACCTCCCAGGGCATGAAGTGCCTGTGGGGCCTGGCCTGTTTAGGAATGATCAAGACCCCGGAAAGGTTGGCCAAGGGTGAATTGAACCGGCCATTCACTAAGGACGACGAGGCGGCCAAGGCCCTGCAGGACGGCATTTTCATGCTGGGGAACGAGGGGCAGAGGTACGGAGCGATGCTGATCGCTCCCCTGGACCTCATGCCAACGGAGCCGGATGCCATCGTCGCCTATCTTACCCCGGGTCAGGCGTTGAAGGTCCTGCTGGGCTACGAGTACGCCGAGGGGAAGATATTGAAGGCCACCGTCGCCGGACAATCCTCGGTCTGCTCGGCCATCGCCAAGGTGATCGCCGGGGAGGACGCGGTGCTGGACATCCCCTGCGTGGGAGATCGCATGTGGGGGTTGGTCCCCGATGATCAGCTGGTCATGGCCTTCTCCCCGCGCATCATGGACGTATTGCTGGACGGCATTAAGGCCACCGACACCTTCTCCGCTCACCCTTTCAGACCGTTCCTCAATTGGCCGGTGCTGTTCCCTCCGGACATGGAGCCACGGGGACGGGAACTGGAGTAGCGATAAGGCCTTATAGAAACGTAAACGGGGGAAAAGCAATATATTATGAGGTTGGTTAACCTGGACGAGGAATGATATGCCGCTGACACCGGAATTACGCAGGGCGGGGGTCACACCCGAACTAATGAACACTACCAGGCGGTTCAATTGCCCTAACTGCGGAAAACTGTTCAGCCTTATGCAGTCCCGGGCCATCGCCTGTCGCGGCTGCCGCCAGGCCAGCACCAACTGCCGCTATGCCCGCTGCCCCTATTGCGACAAGGAGTTCCCCATGGAACAGGTCATCACCAAGGACAGGAACGGGGAAAAATACCTGGCCAGTTACGTGAACAATATACTGGGCAACTATTACACCCAGGTCGGAAAAAGGAACTCCAGGTAAATTATTTTAAATAAAAAAATGGGGGTTTCCCCCGTTGCTCACTTTTCGCTGTACTTTGACCACATCTCGTGTCGGTACAAGGTCTTCCCATCCTGCGAGTTGATGTTGAACAGGCAGAAGGGGATCAGCTTCCCATCCGGTGTCACGGTGTGGATGCAGCAGTTGCAGAACCTTTCCGTCTCGGACGTCCAGGCGTCCTGGAAGGCCATGGTGGAGACGGTCAGGTAGTTTGTCTTGGCCCGGTCGACGAAATCACCCCATTCATTGGCCCCGCCGCCCTCTCCGTCCTCGACGATCAGGGATTCCTCGATGAATCGCCACAGGTCGGATATCTCCTTCCGGGTCTTGGTGGCCACGGTCTTTGTTTCCTTTGGCGGGCCAAAGGCCCGGCTGGTCAGGGGGAATAGCGTCCCATCCTCCATGACCACGGACATGGACTTGGCGTCGCAATGCACGTTGGAGCAGGAGGTGGGGATGAAGTTGTCCACCCTCAGCTCCCCGCCGGTCTGTTCCTCGATGGCCCTCAGCAGATCAGGGATGGTCACCCGGTCCTCGTCCTTGGGGGCGATGGGGAAGCGGCCGAAGTATGCTATGGGCTGGAAGTGGACGCCCTTGACCGTAGGCACCTTGGACTTGGCGAAGTTGATGACCTCGCCCACGCGGTCCAGGTTGATGTTCGGCGATACGACGCAAACCAGGGTGACGCCCATGCCCACCTTCTCGCAGTTCTCAATGCACTTCAGCTTTTGGGCCAGTATGTCCCGGCCACAGGTCTGTTTGTAGATGTCACCGTGCAGCCCGTCGAAGGAGAAGTACAACGAGTCCACGCCGGCGTCCTTGACCTTCTTGAGGAACTCGATGTCTTCGGCGAAGCGAATGCCGTTGGTGTTCAGTTCGATATGGTCGATGCCCATCTGCTTGCCCATGCGGACGACGTCAGGGAGATCATCACGTATGGTCGGTTCCCCACCGCTTATCTGAATGCATATGGGGTGATTGACGTAATCGAGCATGGTCTGGTACATGCCCTTGATGATCTCCATGGCGGGATTGAACTTGTAGAACTGGTTGGCCGAGGCGAAGCAAACCGGGCACTTCAGGTTGCAGCCGTTGGTGATCTCCATGACCACTAGGCATGTGTGCTGCACATGGTCCGGGCAAAGGCCGCATATCTGCGGGCAGTTATCTTTCTCGGCCACCGCTATCTTAAGGGGCTTGGACTGCACCGCGGCGTACCTCTTCATGTCCTCGTAATCCTCCACGCCCCTCCAGATGAGCACTTTCTCCGTGCCGTGCTCGGGGCATTCCTTGATCAGGTATACCTTGTCGTCCTCGGCGACCTTGGTGGCCGGGACGGTCTTCAGGCATTTGGGGCAGAGGCTGTTCGTGTGACCAATGACCTTGCTCATTTATTTCACCGGAATATTTCAAGGGAATGTCATGTGGCACTATTCTACTTTTGCCAATCGAAGGGCGGCGCCATCGCCATAAAATTAAAAAATGAAAAAAGAAAGGCCGCGTTTAGCGGCCTGAAGTTGTTTTAAGCGCGCTTCTTCTCGAAGAGGCCTTCCGCAGCGGCCAGAGTCTTGACGGCGAGGTACTCCTCGACCCAAGCGTCCCCGGTGGCCGGATCGACCAGTGCAGGACCGTTCCTCTTGACGGTCATGTACTCGATCTCCACGTGGCCCTGAGCGACAGGTTTGCCGCCGTGGGTCTTCCACTCGGTCTCCGCCATGACGTTGACGATCTTGCCCAGCTTCATCTTGTGAGAATAGGCGCTCTTGACCACGGCGGTGCCGTGACCAGATAGATCGCTCATGACGTACACGGTGAGGCTACCGATGACCTTCTTGGCCAGTCCCATGTTGCCTTTCTTGATGTACACATTGGTCTTAGCCGCAGTTTCCACAACATCGATTACGTCGTGCTCCTTCAGTCCCCTCTTCGCGATAAGCTCCTTCACATCGTGCGGTATAGTAACTTGTACCATTTTAGTCACCTCACCAAGTTCCGTAGGTACCGAAGTCCCTAGCCGCCTTGACCAAGGCCAACATCTGTCCGGGTATGGTGTACGGAGGCGTCTCGCAAGCGGTACCAAGGATGTAACCCTTCTTCGAATCGCGGCCCTGCAGTAGCTGCTCCTTGGCCTGGTTGTACACCTTGTTCGGGACGGGGTCGATCATCAGCTTGGTATCGACGGATCCCATGCAGGTTGCCTTGTCCTGGAAGGTCTCCTTCAGGAGCTTGGACGGGAAAACGTTCCTGCCCTTGTAACCGGCGTGTATCACGGTGAACGGGGACCACATCAAGCCGTCCTTGAACAGCTTGTAGTCGGTCTCATGGTTACCGCACAGGTGATAGAACACCTGCGGTCCGGCTCCATGCTTGAAGCAGCCGTCCACGTACCTGTACATGTTCTTAACGGAGTATTCCGCAACGCCCTCGTCGCTGAAGATATCGTTGTTGGCCAGAACGGACCCGACGATCAACATCGCCATTCCGTACTTGTCGGCCAAGGCCTCAGCGCCGTTGATGGAGGTGTCGGTGTAGTTCTGCACCAGCTTCTGGGCAGCGTCCGGCTCCGTGAACGTCCACATGATGAAGTTCTCCACACCCACCATCTCGGCAGCCGCTCCCACCAGGTCGAAACCGTAGGAGATCGGAACCAAGGTCATGGGCAGGTTCTTCGCCACATAGTCGTAGATCCTGTAGAACATAGGTACCGTCGCCAGATTACCGTGCTTGGCCTGTGCCTTCAACAGATCGTCCTTGCTAGGTACGTGCATCTTGTCGATGTCTTCCGGGGTCGAATATATCGGCCCGGTAGAGATCGGCGGCAGAGTCTCCTTGTAGACCAGCTTCAGACCCAGCTCAGTGACCCACGGCAACGAGAAGAACCAGTGCGTAACTGGTAGCAGGTCAAAGAGGTGGGATATGTAGCCGACGCAGTGTATACCCAACTCTGGTTTTTCATAGAAGTCCCTTATGGTATATCCGCAGGCCACAGCGGCGTTGGACAAGATGATCGGGTCCACGTCTATGCGGTCGTGTGGATTGTCCACAAAGGGGCTCGCAAAGCGCTTAGCGGCATTACCGTGCCACTTGCTATCCATGGCTGGAAACATTTCTTCATAGCCCATAGGAAATCCCCATGCCACTAACAACAATGGACCATATATAATGGTTGTTCAGGGGACACGCAAAAAAGTTTCATAAACACTATGAATAAACATAGTAAATAGAAATTATTTTCAAAATTATATGATTTATTTAAACATAATTGCAAAAATATGGTAATTTTTTAACATTTTAAATAATTAAAAAATGATACGAAACGCGCGTCTGGGCTCAGGCCAACCGCTGATAGGCGACCACGAATAGGAATATGCCAGCGGCAGTGAAGACAAGGCCATGGTCAGCCCGTTGACCGGGATGCCCTGGAGCTTGGCCCCATCCTCATCGAAGGTCACCGCTAGCATTTCCTTGTAGAAGAAGACCATGAAGCCGATGATTATCAGGGCCAGGGCCACCAAGACCATTACATCGTTCTGGTCGATGGTGAGTATGGAACCGAAGAGATAGTTGAAAAGGTCGGTGTTGAACCCATCGGCCATGTAGATTATGATGATGCCGAGGGAGAAGCCCATGGCCATCATGACCGCGATGGCCGAGTCCGATTGGGCCAAGCCTTTTCGCCTCATGTAAGTGATGCCGAAAACCGCCACGATGGAGATGGCCAACGCTCCGATCATGGGATCGATGCCGAGGAGGAGACCGAGCGCGACACCGCCGAAGGCGGTGTGGGCCACGCCGTCGACCAGCATTGACTCCTTTCTCAGGATGAGGAACAGTCCTATCCAGGCGGACACGATGGCTGCAAGCGCCCCGCCTATCAAGGCCCGAACGAAGAACTGGTACTGGAAGAGCCCCAGGATGTCCGCGGGATCAAAGCTGCTCATCGATGAAGACCCCTTGGCATTGATGTTCGTGGAAGGCGAAACGGAAGTGCTCCCCGTACCCTTTCTTCAGTATGTCATCCGGCACCTTGCCTTCGATGATGGCGCTGCTGTGCACCTCTCTGTTCACGCAGAGCACCCGGGACATGCGGCAGAAGACCGCCGCTAGGTCATGGGAGACGATGAGGATGGTCAACCCCTTCTTCTGGTTCAGGTTGGCCAGCTGCATGAAGAACTTCTCCTGGGTGATGGGGTCGAAGCCGGTGACCGGCTCGTCGAGCACCAGCAGCTCCGGCTTGCTGACCAGGGATTTGGCCACGAAGGCCCTCTGCCTCTGCCCCCCGGACAGCTGGCCTATGCGTTTGTTCTTCAGGTCGGATATGCCCATCATCGACAGGGCGTCGTTGACCGCGCTCCAGTCGTCCTTGTTGCGGAAACGGCCGAGGTTCTTGGGGTTAATTCTTCCTAGACCAACGAGCTCCTTGACCGTCAGGGGGAACTGTGAATCGAAGTTGATGGCGTATTGGGAGACGTATCCCACCTTCTCCCACTGCTTGAAGGACTCGACCTCCTGGCCCAGTATCTTGATGCTTCCGGACCCCTTGGGCAGCAGACCTAACAGCGCCAGCACCAAGGTGGTCTTGCCGCCGCCGTTGGGACCGACCACTCCGACGTAATCCCCCTTCTCGATCACGAAAGAGGCGTTGGTGATGGCCTCGGTGGTCCCGCGCTTGACCGTCAGTCCCTGCACTTCGATTATGGGCTCCATACCAATTCCTCAGGCAACTTCCAGACCGGCCTTCAGGTTAATTAAGTTCTGCGACATCTGCTTCAGGTAGTCCATCTCGTCCACCGGCCCGGTCATCAGATACAGCTCCAGCAATTGAACGTCGTGCCCGGTCTGGTCCTGGACCTCCTCCTTGAGGATGGTGGCGTAACTGCCCGAGAACTGCGGGTCCGTGAACACCGTGTAGATGTTCTGGTCGGTCATCAGTTGGACCAGGGAGGTGATGGTGGATATCGAGGGTTCCTCGTCCCCGCTGAGGCCGATCACGCCCTCCTGCTTGAAACCGTAGTCGCTCGCAACGTAGCCGAAGGCGGAATGAGAGACGATTATAGTGGTCAGATTCCCTTGCGAAAGGGACTGGTACTCCTGGTCCAGTTCAGTTAGGGTGGCGTTCAGGACCTCGAACTTTTGCTCGTAGTACGATGTTCCGTTGGGGTCGATCTGGCATAAGGCCTGGTACACGTTCTTCGCTTGGATCAGTGCTTGTTTCGGGCTAATCCAGGTGTGAGGGTCCACGCCTGCCCCGCCCTCCTCGTGCTCATCTGTCCCGGAGATGTACTCCACGCCCGCCGTGGTGTTCACGATCAGTTTATTGTCAGCATCGATAGATGGCAGCACATCGGATATCAGCCAGGAGTCCCCCGGCCCTCCGTTGTAGAGGATGATGTCCGCATTGTCGGTGTCGAACATGTTCTTGGTGGTCGGGGAATAGGAATGGATCTCGGTGTTGTATGGGATCAGGCAAGTGACGGAAACTTTCTCCCCGCCGATGGCCTCGGCCATGTAGGCCAGTGGATAGAAGGTGGCCACGACATTCAGTTTATCGCTCTCAGTATCTGATGCGTCGCTGAGAAGCACCGAGACGGTCATCAACGATATCGTGACCATTACCACGCCGATGACCAAGATGGCCTGCTTTTTGTTCATTGTCCCAACAATTGGTATATTGAGGAGGTTAATAACATTATCGCATTTATTTATTAATTAAATCCTTTTTCGCTTCTGATGATATTGCTCAGTTCCATTTGAACATCTGATGCTGGATTTCTATAATAATTTTGAAAATGAAGATGATGTCATTAATAATCATTAATCACAACTTTAAATAATAGTTAATAACATTTCTCATTCCGATGCCTATCATAAGCGTATCCCTGACCGACAAGAACGTGGAGGACCTGGCGTTCCTGCAGAAGGAACTGGGCTTCACCGGCCGTTCCGAGGCCATACGGGCAGCCATGCGGACGCTTCTGGCGGAGAACAACGAACGGCGGACCATGGTCGGCTCGGTCGATGGCGTCCTGATCATGGTGAACGACGCCTGCGCCTCCGGCTCGATCCATGACATCTATCACGACAACCATCCGCTGATCAGGACCCACGTGCACAATCACCTGGGAAATCACAAGTGCATGAACATGATGATGCTGAGCGGGGATGCCAAGGAGATAAACGACCTATTGGACAAGATGTACCGGTTGGAAGGCATCGCTTACCTGAAGTTCATCCGGTCTTGAACCAGCCCAGCGCTGAACACCCTCATAACTGGCCACTAAATCAAATATCAGGAAACCGCATGTAGTCCGCAATATGGCAGGGGCAGGGGGCCTATAGAAGATGACGGATGACCCAGACGGCAAGGGGCTCATGGATAGGGTGATAGATTGGACCCTCACCGGAGACCTCAGACGCCGCGTGCTTGCCCTGATCATCATAGGTTGCGTTCTTTACGGTGCGACCATAGCGCTCGATGCGCTGGTGCTGCGCCATTTCTTTAGTGATGTCTTCAGCGAGAACTCCGACCTGTCTTTCTACCGTTTTCGGGGAGAGTCCATTCTGGACGGCAAGATACCTTACGTGGACTTCACCTCGGAGTCGCCGCCGCTGATCATGTACATGTTCGTAGTGCCTCAGTTGACCGGGGGCTCGACCCTGTCCTACCAGGTGTTCTTCGCCTTCTTTTCCATTCTGACGTCGCTGTTGCTGTACCTGGGGTTCCGCCAGCATGACGAGCGCAAGGCCATGATGGCCGGCTTGGCCTATCTGGCGTACCCGTTGTGCCTGATGGAGTTCGCCATCGGGGTGCAGGACGAAGCGATAACCACCTTCCTTTTCCTCCTGCCCCTGGTGCTGTTGCACCTCGGAAGGGGCTGGGCTTCCGGCGTCACTTCGCTGGTCGGAGTGCTCACAAAGATGTTCAATGTGCTGCTGGTGCCCTGGATGTTCCTCCAGGCAGACCGCAGGAACCGCATTGCCATATTGGTCTCCTTCGTCGGTCTGGCCTTGCTCATTCTTGTGCCGTTGATGATCCTCTTTCCGGACCAGTTGCCATCCTTCCGCTACTATTTCCTCGGCAATCCGGACAGCCCCACCGGCGGTTCTTCAATCAGCCCCTGGCACTACCTTGGCAAATTGGGATACGGCCTGCCGGGATGGGCCGGGATGACGTTGGCGCTGGTCGGGCTGGGCGGCGCCACCATGCTGGCGTTCAAATGGAAATTGACGCTTTGGCAGGGATCGGCTCTAGTGATTATGGTCTTCTTCTTGTTCTACCCGAAAATCCTGATGGCCTATTTCATCATGCCCATCACCCTGCTGATGATGTGGGGTTTGGAGGACCGGAAGACCATGCTGAAGCTTTTCGCCGTGATCGTCCCGCTCTTCGCCTCCATGACCATTACTGGAAATGGGATGGCCCCGGTCTCGGACGAGCCTTGGGTCTGGCTATTGGGCATGGCGCTCAGCCTTGTCGGCTGGGGGCTCATGTTGCATACCTGGTGGAAAATAAAGGACAAGAAGGTCTTCTTCGAAAGGGATTGAACGAAGAGGTTGGGATACTATCTGAATGAAGTGTAAAATATTATGATTATTTATAAATAATAAAACAACCCTGGTACGATTGAATAAATAATAAATATTTTTTATAGATGGTGCATTCACGGGGACGATCAGATGTTCAAGTATGAGTACAAGATAAACTGGTCTGGACAGATCACCAGCGGGACCATCGAATGCGAGAACAACGAGGACTCCAAGAGGACGACCATGAAGCGCTTGAAGGAGATCGGCATCCCTGTGGGCAAGTACGTCTTCGTCGACATCGTGCGATTGGATGATAATAAGGAAATCGTCACCGACGAACTCTGGAAGGCCTGATCTGGCCTTGAAGATCGGGATCGTGTTCTGTTGAACGGTTATGCCATGGTCGGCGCTGGTCCGGACAATCGACCTTTAAGGTTAGCATCGGTCCATGGACAATTGATATTAGGAAGGGTTTTGTTCAGGCGATGTTCACTTCTTCCGACGCATGAACAGGAACGCCACAACCAATAGCAGAACAATCGCGATCACTGCCCCCAATATCAGCATCATGTTGTCGCTGATTATGCTGGATTCGGGCAGGACGACTGAGGCCACAGAGCTTTGGTGCCCCTCGCCGGCTACGTTCACCGCAGCCACCTTGTACCAATATGTATGGCCGTCGCTCAGGCCGGTATCGTTATAGGTCGTGTTGGAGAGCGAGGCCACAAGGACGTAGGTCCCGTTCTCGGTATTGGAACGATAGACATTGTAGCTGGTGATGGCGTTCCAGCCGTTGTCCGCTGGAGCGACCCATGCCAGGATCGCCTGTTCGTCATCCAGAGTGGCCGAGAGATCGGTGGGAGCTTGGGGAGGGACGGGATTGTACATACCCATCATTAATCCATAATAATAGTCTCCAGGAACGGGAAAGCTAGATCGGTTGTATGCGTGACCCAGTAATCCCGCGTTGGTTTCTAATATCCAATTCACACCAATGTTGGTCGGGGGGATCAACCCTTTGAACGATATCGAAGTTAGGTTGGCGCAGTACTGGAACGCATTTTTCCCGATTGAGGTGACATTGCCGGGGATGGCCACGGAGGTCAGGGATGTGCAGTAGGAGAACGCCGCTATCCCGATGGTCGTAACGCCACTTCCGATGGTCATCGATGTCAGGTTGGTGCATTGGGAGAACGAAAAGCCCCCGATGGACGTGACGCTGTTCGGAATGGTGATGGAGGTAAGGGCGGTACATAAGGCGAACGCATTGCTCCCGATCGAGGTGACGCCGTTGGGTATGGTCACGGAAGTTAGAGAGGTGCAATAAGCGAACGCCCAGGCCCCGATCGAGGTTACGCTGCTGGGTATGGTCACGGAGGTCAGGTTGGCGCAGTATTGGAACGCCCCATTCCCAATCGAGGTGACGCTGCTGGGTATGGTCACGGAAGTGATGGTCTCCCAATATTCGAACGCGCCATCTCCGATGGCCGCTGTGGCATACACACCAAGCGTGGAGGGGATGACGATCGAACCGCCGGCTCCGGAGTATCCCGTGATCGTGGCAACGGTGGGACTGCCTCCCGTTGTATAGATATAGTCGCCGTCCTGAGCAGCGGCCACTGAGTCTATGGCCACAACGAAGAACGCTCCAAATAGAAGCATAAGCACTACAATCGTGGATAGTACAGAAATTCCAGACCTCAGTTTCATTCGACACCCCATTTTGTTACGATAGCTCGCTTCGATACGGAATAGATGGATTTCGCCTGCTTAATAAAGGTTTTAATGGCTTTTTGATGATTATTTCGTTATATATTTCAGAATGACAAAAATAATAGCGTCGCTTTTTCAACGGTATTTCCTTTAAACCAAAGCATGATGGTATAGGGAAGATCCTCGAACCCTATGATAGCCATCGTTCCGTTAATTATTGCCAACAAGTATGGGGATGACAAATAATTCCCAATATTATTCTAATAAACAAAGGAAATAATTGGAAAAGGTTTTTGATCAACTCTTCACTCAGTAGGTTTGCCGTCGTACTCTTCCGGCTCTTTGAGCGCATCGGCCTTTGTGTGTCTGACTACCTTGTCGATGTGCTCGGGCGGCGAATAGATGGTGTACAACTTAAGGTTCTTTTTTGAGGAGGTATTGATCACGTTGTGCCTTGCTCCCGAGGGAACGATGACCCCGCTGCCATCCTTGACCAGGTTCTCAACGCCATCGATGACGACCTTGCCCTCGCCCTCCTCGAACCTGAAGAACTGATCGACGGTATCATGGACCTCCTCGCCGATATCTTCACCTGGCTTCAAGTTCATCAGAACAAGTTGGCTGAACTTACCTGTGTAAAGGACCCGACGGAAATCAGCGTTGTTCCTTGTTTCTTTTTCTAAATTTTCAGAAAATCCTTTCTTTTTCTTCATATGCTCACCTTTTCTCCAATAAGTCGGTATCTGTATCAATTGATAGTACCCATATTAATTTGTTAATCAAATACCGTATAATTAGACAGAAATTTTTAGTAGGTCACCGTCACCCATCTGGACCCGATGGTTCGAGATGAGGTTCGTTATTAATTTATGAGATCAAGATCGTGGAAAAAGGATTGGAACCCTTGAACCACAAAGGACAGGATCCCTTTCCTCTAGTGACCAAAGATACATGTAACGATTGCATGAGGCCATATTGTATTATCGATAGCTATATTGAAGACTAGTTATTCAAGGCTAAAAATCCAACGTGGGTTAAAACGTTCAGAGAAAATGGATCGCTTTGAACAATTTAGCATGGATTAAACGGAAATGAGGGAAAATCATGGGTCTGTTCGATAAATTTGGCTCGAAGGATGAGAAAGTAAAGCTGAGCAAGGAAGAGGCGTTCGCCGGTGTTAGCCTGGCCTCGATCGCGGCTGATGGGGTCATAACCGACGAAGAGGCACACGGACTGTACATGGCGCTCCTGAGGACGAAGATGTTCTCCGGATACAACGAGCATCAGATGTCTTCTATGCTCAACAAGCTAATCAACATCATAAAGCGCCAGGGCGTGGACGCCTTGGTCATGATGTCGAAGGAGTCACTGCCTGAGGAGCTCAAGGCGACCGCCTTCGCCGTGGCTACCGACCTGGCTCTCGCCGATGGGGACATTGTCGAGGAGGAGAAGAAGCTGCTGACCAAGATACAGCAGACCCTCGGCGTCCCGGAGGACGAGGCGGTCAAGATCATCGAGGTCATGATGATCAAGAGCAAGGGCTGAAAAAGCCCTTTTCATTTTTTATTTAATACAGTCATGTTCTTGTTGGATTAAAAATTCAAGTGCAGGGGTAGTATACAATTATTCAAAATGACCCTTTTCATCTAATGATGCTTGCCGTTTGCCCTGCCTTCGACCTTCTAGCCAATGATCAAAGGTCAGGGATATAATTTCAGTGATCGGACATAATAAAAATGATCATCCGTAAAATTATCCTCATCTGGGAAATCTCATCGGATGCGTTTTTTTACTTCTTGCTCTTCGATCCTTTATTCTGGTTAGAATTGTTGACCGCGCTTACAACGGAGGATGAGGGCTTCGAATTCCTGTGATCTGACCGATTATTGTTCGCCGGGGGTTCACCCGCTCCCTTCTTTTTCTTTTTCATATCGCTCATAGTTATCTGTGGAGAATAGAGATATTTAGATGTTAAAGTTAATTAAACCGGTCTAAAAAGCGTATGTTGACTATCTGAACCAGACTGACTTAATCGTTTACCTTGGCGGCCTTGACCCTCATGTGTGCTCAGAACGGGAGCATTCCCACCGCCATTACTAGGCCAAGGAACGCCAGTATACCGCACATCATCCATCCGTTATCATACGTGTCGTACAGAATGTCGCCTATGAAGGTCGAGCCGAACCAGCCGAACGATGACACAAGCCCGAACAGACCCAGGTATTTCCCCCTTTCATTTTTATGTTAAAAGATTGATAATCCTAGCATACCAGACGAAATAAAACCTTTGATTGATGGTGCGGGGGAAGGGATTCGAACCCTTGAACCGCTAGGGACAGAATCTTAAGTCCTGCGCCGTTGGCCAAGCTTGGCTACCCCCGCGTGCTTCGGCGATGGCGGAATGACCATAATAAATTTGCCAATGAGAGGGGCGATTGGGAAAATAGAACGTGCGCTCTCAGCGGGTCACCTGTTCTTCCTGATGAACGAACCGTCCTCCAGTTCGGCTAAGGCCTGGTTCAGCTCCTCGGTGGTATTCATGACGATTGACCCGCTCCAGGCGATCGGTTCCCGCAAGGGAACCCCGGACACCACCAGGAACTTCGCCGCCTTCTTGCCCACTTCCATCCTGACCTTGTCACCGGGACCGAACAGCGCTAGGTTGCCGGACGCCACGTCCTTCCTCTCCTCGCCTAGCTTGACCGCCCCGTCGTACACCACCACGAAGATGTTCTTGACGCCGGATATAGGTATATCGTTGCGCTTGATTTCCCGGTATTTCGGGGGAATCATTTTGCTGGTGTGGGGAAGGTTCACCCACAGCTGAAACCCTTTTAACCGTCCCTCCCCCAGCTGGGGCATCTCCTCGTGCAATATCCCGCTCCCGGCGGTCATCCATTGCACGTCCCCGGGGCCGATTGTCCCCTCGTTCCCCAGGCTGTCTCGGTGGTCCACGCGTCCTTCCAGCATATAGGTGACCGTCTCGATGCCCCGGTGAGGGTGCATAGGGAAACCGGCCATGTAATCCTTGGGGCGGTCGGAGCCGAAGAGGTCCAGCATGAGGAAGGGGTCCATCATCTTCGCTTCGTCCCGGCTGAACATCCTGATGAGCTTCACACCGGCACCGTTGCTGGTAGGTGGACCGGCGATGGTCTTGGCCACCTTCCTGGAAACGGTCATGAACGATAATATGTGACGTGTGGGGATATGAATAAATCGCCTGCCGCCAATGAGGTGTCGGAAGGGTGCGGGCAAATGGAACGAAAGATCGCCTGGCATTGCGCGAGCGGCCACGATTTCGAGGTGAGCACCGAGCTCAGGTTGGAGCGTTGCCCGCTCTGCGGCGGTACGGACATCGAACGGAAGGATATCCCAAGTCGATGGTCGAGATTGTTCGGGGATTCCAAACGCAACTCGCAACGTAAGTTCTGGAGGTGAGGTGAATGACAGAGACAAAGAAAGACCGACCCAGGATCTTCTATCTGCTCTACGACGGGTACGCTGGCTTCGAGCTAGTATTTGTAGCCAACAACCTCATGAACAAAAGGACCGCCACGGTCGGCCTCGGCAAGGAACCTTGCCGCTCTCTTGAGAACCTTTGGACCGTTGTCGACATGGACGCCACGGAGGTCGACCCGGACGACGTCGACTTGTTGGTCATACCCGGAGGGCATCCATTGGATATCATCAACGACCCGGCCATGAAGGAAAAGGTCGACGTACTTGTATCGCTGATCAGAGCAGTGAACAAGAGAGGCGGCAAGCTGGCGGCCATCTGTGGCGGACCGAGGTGGCTGGCCTACGCCGGCGTTCTAGATGGACGCAGGTGCACGCACAGCATCGACGACCCGGGAGAGATGTTCTTCAAGACCGTCTTCACCAACGAGTATGTGACGGTCGACGGCAACATCATCACCGGAAAGGGACAGGCTTATCCAGAGTTCGCAGTGGAGATGGGCAGGCAGATGGGTATCTACGAGACGGAGAAGCAGGCCCAGGACGGCCTGAATTGGCTTCGGGACCGTAAGTGACCGCAGGTCATTTGACCTTGCAGGAGCCGTCGTGGCAGGCGAAGAGTATCGGCCCAAGTTCCTGGTCGATGACGTCCTCCAGGTTGGGATGACCGATCTCCGCCAGCTCGTACCGCACGCGGACGATAGGTTTGTTGACGTTCATGATCCGGCGGAGGTCCACCTGCGTGCCGGCGACGACCACGTCGCAATCGGCGCGGTTGATGGTCTCCTCCATATCCTTGATCTGCTCGTCGGTGTAGCCCATGGCCGGGAGTATCGGCCCCAGGTGCCTGTAACGGTCGTACAGCGCCTTGATGGACCCCACCGCATAAGGTCTCGGGTCAATGATGTCCAGGGCCCCGCTGTCTTCGGCGGCGATGGTCCCCGCCCCGAAGGCCATCTCCCCGTGGGTGAGCGTCGGTCCGTCCTCGACCACCAGCGCCCTCTTCCCCTTGACCATGGAGGGGTCGTCGACCTTTATCGGTGAGGCCGCCTCGATCACTATGGCCTTGGGGTTGTACTTGGCGATGTTCTCCTTGACCTTGAGTATGTTGCGGCGGTCGGCTGTCTGCACCTTGTTGATTATTATCACGTTCGCCAGCCGCAGGTTCACTTCGCCCGGGTGATAGGATATCTCGTGCCCGGGGCGGTGCGGGTCGGTGAGGACGATGTGAAGGTTGCTTTCCAGGAACGGCAGGTCGTTGTTCCCGCCGTCCCAGACGATGATGTCCGCCTCCTTCTCCGCGTCCTTCAGCAGCAGTTCCATGTCGATGCCGGAATAGACCACCACCCCGTTCTCGATGAGCGGTTCGTACTCCTCCCGCTCCTCGATGGTGCAGTCGAACCGGTCCAGGTCCGATTTGTCCCCGTAGCGTTGCAGGGTGTGCTTCGTGAGATCGCCGTAGGGCATGGGATGCCGTACCACGACCACCTTCAGTCCCCTCCCTTTCAATATGGCGCAGAGCCGTCGGGTGGTCTGGGTCTTTCCCGCCCCGGTGCGCACGGCGCAGATGGATATCACTGGCTTGTTCGCCCGCAGGGTTATCTTGCTGTTGCCCATCATGCGGAAGTCGGCGCCCATGGACAGCACCCAGGAGGCCTTGTGCATGAGCTCTGCGTGCGAAATGTCGCTGTAGGCGAATATGACCTGGTCCACCTTCTCCTTGCGGATGATGGACGGAAGGTCCTCCTCGGCCAGTATGGGGATGCCCTGTGGATAGAGGGAGCCAGCCAGGGCCGCGGGGTAGCAGCGGCCTTCTATATTGGGGGTCTGGGCGGCGGTGAAGGCCACGACCTTGTACCTCTCGTTGTCCCGGAAGTAGGTGTTGAAATTATGGAAATCGCGCCCAGCCGCGCCCATGATGACGACCTTGCTCTGTTTCATGCGCTACCTTGTACCGGCAATCGGGACGGTCGATAATACAGTTTTCTGCCTTGGAACATGGCCGGTCGTTGATGGACGCCGGTCAGAGGGTCGTATCATTGGCATTCGGACCGTTACGGAAAATGAGGCTTAGCAAAGTTTTGAGTATTCACGTATCGATTCATTCCGGATGGCCTACCGCATACCCTCCGCCAAGGTCCTTGAGGATTCCATAAGGAGGATAATCCGGGAGCAGCAGAACATCCCCTCCCAACGTCGCTTCACCGAGCTGGTTCTGGAGGACCTTAAGAAGAAGAACCCCGAGTATAAAGTGGGGGAGGTCCGGATGAGACGGATGGCCTTGCACCGGAACTTGGCCAAGGTCACCATCCTGTACCGGGAGACCAGGGAGCCGAGCCACAAAGGGCGCTGCCCGGTGTGCTGCTCGCCCACGGAAGAGCTGCATAACCAGACGCTCGAGGACAAGCAGGTGGAACTGGGGTTCAAGTGCACCAAGTGCCCTTACTGGACCGGGCCGCGCAAGCGGGTGCCGGTGCGCTACGCCTTCACCATGCAGGGGGTCATCGTCCCACTCACCAAGAAACGGGGCAAGTACGCCCAGTGGAAGTTCGCCTGAGGATCTTCCATAGAATCGTTTTTTACCTGGCACGGATATATCAGACGCATGTGCCGTTCCACGGTATACATGTCCACCGGAGACGGGGTGCTGGAGCTCATGCAGAACGCCGTCAGGCTGGTGAAGGAGGGCGATATGCTGGTCATCCTGGACGACGTGGGGGAGCGACTGGAGTTCCACAACGTCCGGGTCAAGGAGATTAACCTCCTGAGCAACAACGTGGTCCTGGAGAAGGAGTGAACACCTTCCGTCACGAACCGATTATCCGTCGGACCTGCTCCTCGCTCAGCCTGAGCATCCCGTTCGGCAGCAGACGTGGCAACAGGACCTTCCAGTTGGCGTTCCTTTTGAACACCTGATGGAACAACGGCAGGGATTCTTCCAAACGACCGTTGTTGGCCAGGGCCACCGCGTGCCAGAAGACCATCTCCTCGTTCTGCGGGAAGAGCGCCTCGGCCTCGGAATAGCTTCTCAGCGCCCCGGTCATGTTCTCTTTCTCCATGGCCGCGTCCCCGGCGTCCATGCTCTCATAGGCCCGGTGCACCTGCAGGAGCCGGCGCATCTCCTTCAAGGGTTCATGGTGATCGTCCACGCGCAGGTCGACCGCCCGGTCCTTCCATATCTCTCCGGTGCTTTGGCCTTTGACCATTACGATAGCGGCGCTCTGGCGGCCGCGGGCGTCCCCGCCGGCCGATTCTGCGGCTTCCAAGGCGGTCAGGATTCTTTCCGCTAGCGGTCCCTCGGACCTTTCAAAGGCTTCGGCCATAGCCCCCCAGACGGTATCGTTCAGCATCATGTTGGCCTGGACGGAGAAGTTCTTGCCGCACCTGTGCCCGGCTTCGGCCACGCACTTCCTTCCCGTGTAGGCGAAGGCCTGCCCGCGGGAATCGAGCACTGCCAGCTGCCGATAGTCCCGTCCTCCGTCCGCTTCGGTCAAGCGCTCCACCGCTTCCTGCGGGGACGATCCCTCGGCCAACAGTTCCAGCCCCCGCGGGCCGAAGGCCAGATTGGTGAAGGATTGCGTCACCACCGCTCCCACCCCGGCCAAGGCCCATGGTACGACCGTACCGACAGAGAACCAGTGGGACTGGACGCCGGCTCCCATCTCTCCCGTGCTTTCGTCCCGGGCGACTATGGAGTAGGTATGGGTGAACGGTGACTTAGGATCGGATCTGGCAGATGGGACGGACAAAGGGGACACCGTTTCGCAGATGATAATAGATGAAAATAAAGGTTGGGAAAATTGTGAGATGGGGGCGTTGCCGCCCTTTTCAGGTTTATTTCTCCTTCAGAGCGCGCATGGCCACCAATATTCCTAGTGTCACGAAGACGGCCGCGAACGCCGTAAGACCGATGATATCCGTGGCCAGCGGGTAAATCCCCACCGAACCGGAGAACAGTAGCTGCCTCATACCATCAACCGCCAGGGTCAGTGGGTTCAGTTTGGCTACCGACTGTAGCCATCCCGGCATACCACTTATCGGGAACAGGGCTGCCGAGGCGAACATCAACGGGAGGTTGAGCAGGTTGATCACGCCGAACAAGGTCTCCTGTTGCTTGATGGTCAGCGCGATGGCCACGAATATCGCGGCGAACGCCGTTGCCAGCAGTATCAGTATGAACAGCAACCCAAGCGCGTTCAGCACGCCGAAGTCCGAGGTGACCGTCAGGCCTTTCAGCCCAGGTATTTGCGTGAAGATCAGGGCTATCAGCAGCACCATCAGAGCGGATATGACCGCCCTGACCACCGAGGCCATGACCCTGGACACCGGGATCACACCGCGCGGTATGGGGGCGGCCCGAAGCTTGTTGAGGAAACCGAAACGTCGGTCCCAGACGATGGACATGCCGCTGAACATGCAGGTGAACAGCGCTGTCACCGCCAGCATTCCGACCGCCATGTACGACATATAGTCCGGCGCGCCATTGAGCATCGCCGGGGGCATATTGATGGGAAAGGCCTGACCGAAAAGTCCGAGCCATATGATCGGCTGGACCAACGTCATCAAGATCTGTATCCTGGCCCGGTACCAATGCTTGAGCTCGCGCACCGTCAGCGATAATGTTTCGCGGATCATCTCACCTCGACCTCCTCATCTGCCTTGCGGACGCCATCTTATCGAAGCTCCCGGCCTGCTCCGCGTCGCGCAGCGACCTTCCAGTGTATTCTAGGAACACCTGGTCCATGTTAGGGCGTTCCAGGCTCACGTAGGTGACCTTGCCTCCCATTTTGGTGATCTCCTGCAGCAACGGAGCGGTCACCGTCTCGCCATTGAGCACCTTGACCCGGTACGAGCCGTCCTCTTTCTTTACGCTGAACACTCCGTCGACAGCACCGATGGTTGGGGAGAAATCCCCTTCCTCCTCCACTTTCAGCGATATCACGTCGCCCCCCAGGGACTTTTTAAGCGCCTGAGGGGTGTCCATCGCCATGATCTTACCCTGGTCGATTATGCCGATGCGATCGCACAGCGAATCGGCCTCCTCCAGGTAATGCGTGGTCATGAACACCGTCATGTTCGAGCTCTTCTTCAGTTCCCGGATGTGCTCCCACATGGTCGTCCTGGTCTGGATGTCGAGCCCTAGCGTCGGTTCGTCTAGGAAAAGCACCTTGGGTCGGTGGATCAGACCCTCGGCCAGCTCCAGGCGCTTGCGCATCCCGCCCGAGTACGTCTTGACCATGCGGTCGGCCGCCTCGTCCAGCTTCACCAGCAATAGGAGCTCGCCGATCCGCTCCTTGGCCAGCTTGAGGTCGACTCCGTAAAGCGTGGACTGCAGAATCATGTTCTCACGCCCCGTTAGGTCGTCATCCACCGTCAGTTCCTGGGGCACCAGGCCGATGGACTTGCGTACCTCGGTCGGATGCTTTACCGAATCGTAACCGCAGACGGTGCACAGACCGCTGGTCGGCAACAAAAGGGTGGTCAGCATCTTGATGGTGGTCGTCTTCCCAGCTCCGTTGGGTCCCAGGAATCCGAATATCTCCCCTTCCTTGACCTCGAACGATATATCATCCACGGCTTTTATTGACCCATTATAGACCTTGGTAAGGTCCTTGACTTCGATTATCGCGCTCAGTTCCTCATCTCCTTCTCCAGTTCAGCGATATGCTCTTCTATCATCTGCAGGTTGTTCTGCATCGCTTCATGCATTTCCTTTATGATGGCCAGTTGCTTCTCCAGCGGTTCCTCGTCCAGGGGGACGAAGGCCCTGGTCTCTCGGTTCTTCTTGGCGGCCAGGCCCAGTATCTCCATGGTCCGGGACATGTACAGAACACCGGAGGACAGGGCGGTCAGCTTCTCCTCCAACCAGGCGCTCCCCTCCTCACTCAGGGAGTAATGGTCCTTGCCCTCCGTCTTCTTCACATCGAGCAGACCGTGCTCCTGCAGCCGGCGCAGAGCGGGGTACACCGACCCGGTCTGCGGCTCCCAGACGCCCTCGTATTTCTCGCGCAGGGATTTCAAGACCTCGTAACCGTACATCGGCCTCTCCTGCAGCAGGACCATCATTATCAGCTGCGAGGGGCTGATGCGGTTGCCTTTGTAAACGTGGACCTTGCCCATCATGCGTTCCGACCTCTTAGGTAGACCTCTACTAAGTAGGGCGGTACTGTGCACATGCTATAATATAATTGGCGTCGGCCGCCAGCAGTTGTTATTAAAAGCAGTAAGGCTTTTCGAAATAACATGGAGCTGACCTTCGACGAGATCCCTGAGGACCTGTGGGAGGACTGGGTGTGGCTGGTGTCTCCCGGCGGCCTGATGAAGGCGGTGGAGGAGGAGACCCAGACCTTGCTCAGCAGCCCCTATCAGGTCACCTCGGTGTACACCGTCAACTTGCCCAAGCTGGTGCTCTTCGACCTCATGTGGAGTTCCCGGCTGGAAATGGACGAGGAAGGGGTCAACGACGCCAACGACCTCTGCCGACCGGTGCACCGGGACGCGGACGACGTGCTGGGCAGCCTGGGCTTCCTGCTGCGCAACTATCCCCTGGTGCTGCGTTGGAAGCTTCCCCCGGAGAAGGTGGCCGAGCTATCGCCCAACCTTTGGGACGACATCGTGGAACCTCCGGAGCTCCTTTGGTACGTCCCCCAGGAACTGGAGGGAAAGGAGCTGGACCTGGACAGCCTTTCCTTCGACTTTTTCAACCCTTTCATACCCTCGCTGCGCCGGTTGGGCGTGCACCGCTCGGTCATCGGGGTCGTTTCCGCCGTTCGCAGCCTGGACCAGGTCAGTTCAGCGTTGATCGAGGTCGAGGACAACTCTCTGCGCGAGGCCGTGGACTCGGCGATCGTGGAGCTGTCCACCCGTGGCCTGGTCGAGCTGGCCGAGGGTAAGCTGCGGCGCATCACCGAGCGGGGGGCCAGGATGGCCCAGACCGAGCCGCTGAACGATTGCCTCAGTTGCCGTTGCCGGGTCGAGGAGGTCCTGGAGTACGAGATGGGCGGGGACGAGGACTGAGCCCGCCCCATGCGCTGTCAGTTCACCCGGGAAAAGCTCGTGGACCGATCGTCGCGTCCATAACGGAGCTCCGGGAATTTTTTGAATCCCCCTAAGATTCGCATGATAATCTTTATCAGGGGGTACAATATTTGGCGCTTGGGTCCACATATGAAGCTATGGGATTTCGGCAGGGTTAAGGACGGCAAGGTCAGGATTGGAGACAAGGTCCGCCAGCGCCTGGGCCTGGAGGACGGGAGCCAGGTGTACTCCACCCTCTTCAGGTACGAGCAGAACGGGACGCGGGGGCACGAGATGGTCCTTTCCACCTTCGGACCGGAGAACTACCGGGAACTATGTAATCTCACCTTCTACATGATTGACGCCCCGGGCGCCTGCGCCCAGGCCGCCAAGTTCCTGGCCGACCGGAACGTGGACATACTCAACTCGGTCTCGGTCAGCATGACCTGCGGCATCTCTATGGTGTGGAAGATGCTGGTCGACCTTTCCTATTACGGCGACTCTACCCAGCTGATGGAGGAGTTCGCCAACACCAGGCGCAGCAGCCCCGCTTCCCTTTCCAAGGTGGAGGGGCTGGAGATCAACACATCTCACATCAGCGACCGCTACACCAAGGGGTTCACCAGCCCGCAGGCCTCCAAGATCAAGGTCAAGACCCTGCGCAAGGTCAGCCGCTCGCCATCGGCCATCAAGGATGCCAGCTTCGCCATCCCCAAGGATTACCTGGAGCACCTGGAAGGGGTCCAGGACGGCACGCCGGTCATGATGGTGGGGGACGTGGACTCCTGGGTGCTGTCCATGTCCTTCCTGCCTAACGATTGCCAATTAGTGGAAATGTCCTTCGAGATTCCGGACAAGCCCGGGGCCATCTTCAAGACCACCGAGGCTCTGGCCGCGCATAACGTCAATCTGCTGGCGGTGCAGTCCCGCGTGCTGGTCTACGGACAGAAGATGGTCCTGGACCTGGTAGCGGACCTGAGCCACGCCGGGGACCTGGAGAAGATATCCCAGGAGACCGTGGCCTCCCTGGGCGGGGACTTCAAGCTCCGCAGCAAGGGGCGCGTGTCCTTCTGAGGCCTGCGCGATGCTCATAGGCCGCAAGGTGCTGGTCAAGGAGGAAGTGGAGTCCACTAACCAGGTGGCCAAGGCCCTGGCGCTCGAGGGTGAGCCGGAGGGCACAGTGGTCACCGCCAAGCACCAGAGCGGGGGGAAGGGGCGCCTGGGCCGCAGCTGGGAGTCCCCGGAGGGCGGCGTCTATCTTTCCATCATCCTGCGCCCCGAGCTGCCCGCCTCGGACCTCACCTTGCTGACCGTGCTCTCCTGCCTGCCCGTGGCGCAGGCCATCGAGGAGACCTGCCACGCCGTTCCCCGCATCAAGTGGCCGAACGACGTGAAGCTGGAAGGGAAGAAGGTGGCCGGGATACTGGTGGAGGCCTGCTACCGCGGCGGAGAGCCGCGCTTCCTGATCATGGGCATCGGTGTCAACCTCAACACCCAGCCGGGCGACCTCACCTCGCCGGAGGCCGGCAGCCTCAAGCATATTTGCGGCAAGGAGCTGGACCAGGAACATTTCCTGAACCTGTTGCTGTTCAAGCTGGACGACTTCTATTCCAAGTTCAAACGGGGCGAGAGGGACCTGTCCCTCTACGAAAGGTACTCCGAGTCCCTCGGCCAGGACCTCGAGATCAGGCTGGGCGACCAGAGGGTCAAAGGGAAGGGCATGCATCTGGAGGCCGACGGCTCCCTGGTGCTGCGCTCCGAGGACGGCATGATATACCGCGCCACCTCGGTGCACGAAGTGGTCCCCTTGGACCGGGGGCAGGTCAGGTTCGAAACAGGTAACGTTCATTAGCTAGTAGCACGAATAATGGGGGAACACCATGGGCGAGGACAAGGTCAAGGAACTGCGGGAGATGAAGAAGCGGTCCAGGGCCGGCGGTGGCGCCGAACGCGTGGAGATGCACCGCAATCAGGGCAAGATGACCGCACGCGAGAGGGTGGACGCCCTGCTCGATCCCGGCTCCTTCGTGGAGCTGGACACCTTCGTTTCCCACCAGGCGTACCATTTCGGCATGGAAAAGCAGAAGATGCCCGGCGACGGCGTGGTCACCGGGCGCGGGTCCATCGAGGGAAGGCAGGTGTTCGTCTACGCCCAGGACTTCACCGTCTTCGCCGGCTCCGTGGGCCGCATGCACGCCAAGAAGATCTGCAAGGTCATCGACCTGGCGGTCAAGACCGGCTGCCCGGTCATCGGCCTCTTCGACTCGGGAGGCGCGCGCCTGCAGGAGGGAGTCGATTCCCTGGCAGGCTACGGTGAGGTCATGCTCAGGCACTCCTTGGCCTCGGGCATCATACCTCAAGTGGCCATGGTCATGGGGCCCTGCGCCGGAAGCGGCGTCTACGCCCCCATGCTCTGCGACTTCGTGTTCATGGTCAAGGACAAATCGTACATGTTCATGGTCGGTCCTGACGTCATCAAGGCGGTGCAGAACGAGACCGTGACGTTCGAAGAGCTGGGCGGCGCCAGCGTTCATGCCACCCGCTCCGGTTCGGCACACTTCGTGGCCGAGGACGACATGGACTGCATAAAGCAGGTGCGGAAGCTGCTCTGCTACCTGCCGAGCAACAACCTGGAGCAGTCGCCGGAGAAGGCCATGGGCGATGACCCCGAGCGCAGGGAGGACTCCCTGGACACCATAATCCCTGAGGACCCCATGAAGCCCTACGACATGAAGGAGGTCATCCGCAAGACCGTGGACAAGGGCGAGTTCCTGGAAGTGCAGGAGCAGTTCGCCAAGAACATCGTGATCGGCTTCGCCCGCATGGACAGCCGGGCCGTCGGAATCGTGGCCAACCAGCCTATGGTGCTGGCCGGAACGCTCGACGCTAACTCCTCGCTCAAGGCGGCGCGCTTCGTGCGCTTCTGCGATGCCTTCAACATCCCGATAATCACCTTGGTCGACGTGCCAGGCTACATGCCGAGCGTAGAGCAGGAGAACACCTCGTTGCTCCGGGACGCCACCAAATTGCTGTACGCCTACGCGGAGGCGAGCACCCCCAAGGTGACGCTGGTGACCCGCAAGGCCATCGGGGGCGCCTACTGCGTCATGTCCTCCAAGCACCTGCGCTCCGACGTCAACTTGGCCTGGCCGACGGCCGAGATAGCCATCGTGGGACCGGAGGGAGCGATCAACATCGTGTTCAAGCAGGAGCTGATCATGGCCGACGACCCCCAGGAGAAGAGGGATGTTCTCATCTCCGAGTATCGCAAGCTGTACGCCTCGGCCTTCTTCTCCGCCGAGCGCGGATACCTGGACGACATCATCGAACCTAACAACACCCGTATGCGCCTTATCGAGGCGCTGCAGATGCTGGACCGCAAGCGCGAGGCCCGCCCGGCCAAGAAGCACGGCAACATGCCGCTGTGAGGGATGAGCATGAAGATCAAGATCACCGACACGGTACTGCGCGACGCGCACCAATCCCTCCTGGCCACCAGGATGCGCACGGAGGATATGCTGCCAATCGCCCCCCAGCTGGACGAGATCGGCTACTGGTCGGTGGAGATGTGGGGCGGGGCCACGTTCGACACCTGCCTGCGCTTTTTGCGCGAAGATCCGTGGGAACGCATCACCAAACTGAAGAAGGTCATGCCCAACACCCCCTTCCAGATGCTGCTGAGGGGGCAGAACATCGTGGGCTACCGTCATTATTCTGACGACATCTTGGAGAAGTTCGTCAAGAACGCCTGCCGCCGGGGCATCGACGTCTTCCGCATCTTCGACGCGCTCAACGACTACCGCAACATGCAGATGGCCATACGCTGCGTGAAGAAGTACGGCGGGGTCGTAGAGGCCAGCATATCCTACACCATATCCCCGGTGCACTCCATAGACGGTTTCGTCAAGTTCGCCCGCAAGCTGCAGGAGATGGGGGCGGACACCATCTGCATAAAGGACATGGCCGGGCTGCTGGCGCCGATGGACGCCTACGAGCTGGTCAAGCAGTTGCGCGAGGAGATCGGGCTGCCGGTGCACGTGCACTGCCACGCCACCTCCGGCATGGTCACGGGCACGTACATGAAGGCGGTGGAGGCTGGAGCGGAGATCATTGACACCGCCATCTCCAGCATGTCCCTGGCCACCTCCCAGCCGCCGACAGAGGCGATCGTGGCCATGCTGCGCGGCACGGAGTACGACACCGGCCTGGACCTCAAGAAGCTGTCCGAGATAGCCGAGTACTTCAAGACGGTGCGGGAGAAGTATCACGCCTTCGAGAGTGGGTTCTCCGGCATAGACACCAACGTCCTGGTCTATCAGATACCGGGGGGCATGATCTCCAACCTCATCTCCCAGCTGAGGGAGGCCAAGAAGGAGGACCGCTTGACCGACGTGTACGACGAGGTGCCCCGGGTGAAGGCCGACCTGGGGCATGTTCCGCTGGTCACGCCGACCTCGCAGATCGTGGGCACGCAGGCGGTCCTTAACGTCATCACCGGTGAGCGCTACAAGATGGTGACCAACGAGACCAAGAACCTGGTCCGCGGCCTTTACGGCAAAACGCCCGCGGAGATCGATCCGGCCATCCGTAAGAAGATCATCGGGGACGAGAAGCCCATCACCGTACGCCCGGCCGACCTGCTGGAGCCGGAGTTCGAGAAGCTGTGCGCCCAGGTAGAGGAGTACGCCTGCAATGAGCACGTGTCCTGCTCCGAGGAGGACGTGCTGTCGTACGCCCTGTTCCCCCAGGTCGCTCTGGACTATTTCAAGCACCGCCAGATGATGGAGAAGGGCGTGAACTACAAGGACCTGGCCGCGGTGGCCGTGCTCTACATGCGCTCCACGGAGAAGCACGCCATGGACAAGACGCCCACCGCTGGCACCGCCGACGCCTGGAAGTTGGCCGCCCGTCGGGAGGCCTTGGGCCAAGGGGGGTGGCCGCTGTGAAGCTGCGTATGACCGTAAATGGGCAGGAGTACGAGGTCACCGTAGAGAAGAACGGCGGCGACTATCGCGTGGAGATCGAGGACCATGTCTTCAAGTGTATAGTCAAGGAGGATAAGGTCCAGGTCAACGGCGAGGCCGCGCCGATGGTCATCGAGGGGGACCTTGAGACCGGGGCCAAGGTCATGGTCGATGACCGGACCATGGAGCTGAAGCTGCAGCAGGTGCGGGAGATCGAGCATATCGTGCTGGAGGAGTCCGAGGATGGCGGTAAGGAAGGCAGCGCATCAGGCGCCGTGCTGGCCCCCATGCCTGGCAAGATCATGTCGGTCAAGGTCAAGGTCGGCGACGCCGTCCAGGCCAACCAGGTCATGCTGGTATTGGAGGCCATGAAGATGGAGAACGAGGTGCAGACCGAGGTGGCCGGCAAGGTGAAAGAGATCAAGGTCCGCGCCGGAGAGACCGTCGAGGGCGGCCAGGTGCTCCTGGTCGTGGAGCCTTAGAAGTCTAAGGAGTCCGCCGCCTCCGTCATCTCCGCCCGCATGTCCTCGCCGGCGCAGATGGCGGTGCACACTTTCTTGCGGAGCAGTACGTCCTGCGCCACCTTCATGACCTGTTCTTCGGTCACCGCGTTGATCTCGCTCAGTTGCTCCTCGATGCCTTGCACCTTGCCGGTGTCGAGGTAGTGGTGCAGGTAGGTGCTCATGTTCTGGTCCGGGCGGCAGGCGTTGCGCAACAATGAGCCCTTCAGGATGTTCTTGGCCTTGTCTAGCTCATCCCTTTCCAGCCCTTCGCGCTTGAAACGGGAGAGCTCCTGGCCGAAGGAATCGAACAGCCGCGGGACATGCTCCATGGATGTGGAGCAATAGGTGACTATGGAGCCGCAGTCCTGGTAGGCGTACGGGTACATGCCGATGGAATAGACCAGCCCCTCCATCTCCCTTATGCGGTGGTTGAGGCGAGAGGAGGTCCCACCGCAAAGCACCGTGGTCAGCATCGTTTGGGCCATGGCCATCTCGTCCGGCGCCGGGAGCGCCGGCGTGCCGACCCCGATGTAGGCACGATCGTCGCCCTTGACGAAGAAGTGCGTGCCCACGTTCTGCTTAGGAGCGATGCGCCTTTTCCTGGCCGCCTGGCCAGCGACGTCGTCGAACCGGCTGGCCCAATCCATTACTCTCTGCAGGTCGACCCGGCCGACCGCGCAGACCACCACGTGCGGGGGATGGTAATGGGCGTGATGATACTCCAGCAAAAAGTCCGAGGTGAAGGTATCTAGGCTCTCCGCCATCCCCAGAATTGGGCGCGACAAGGGGTTGCCCTTGTACATGGCCTCGGCCATCCTGGTGTGCAGATGCGAAGTGGGATCGTTCATGTGCATACCGATCTCCTGTTTGACGATGCTGCGCTCCAGCTCCACCAGCGAAGGGTCCATGCGCGGGTTCAGGAATACGTCGGAAAGCAGTTCCTCGCCGACCTTAAGCGACTCGTCGATGGTGAAGGTGAAGAAGCAGGTGAACTCATGGGTGGTGTAGGCGTTCAGGTAGCCGCCGGACGCTTCGATCTTCTCGTTGATCTCGCGGAAGTCCCTGGTCTTGGTCCCCCGGAAGAGCATGTGCTCTAAGAAATGGGACACGCCAGACTCGCTGCGCTTTTCGTCCCGGGAGCCGACCGTGGCGGTGACCGAGAGGGCCACGGTATGCACCTGGGGCATGCTCTCCACTATAACCTTGATTCCGCCAGGCGTGGTGCCTGTGTCGATCTTCTGCTCCACGCCGCGTCCGCCATTCCCTTTGCTCTTCACGACTGCTCTATCGCCAATCTTGCTGATATGCGTGTCGCCAGGCTTTCGGGACCTGCGGGAATAAAAATTAAGAAATAAAGAACGGCGGCCGGACCGCCTTCTACTTCCTGGACACCTGTTTCTTGTTCAGATAGTCCTTGATACTTTCCATGTCCAGTCGCAGCATGATCATGTCACCCACGCTCCTGACGTCCTTGGTCATGAGGGTTATCTGGGCCGAGGGTGTGGCCCCGCCTTTGATGAACAAGGTCTGCTTGGCGGTCTTGTCCAGCTTGATGCCTATCTTGGTGACCTCCCAGTTCTTGCTTCTTTCGAAATAGACGTTGTCCAGGTAACCGACCTGCGTGCCGTCCTGGGCCACGACCTTCTTGTTGATCATCTTGTCGGCGTTCAGGGGCACCTTCTTGTCCTCTATGAGCACATCCTTGACCTGCTCCATCTTGACCGCCAGGGTCACGGTGTCCGTGACGGAGGAGACCTGCGGGGTGGCCACGTGGACCTTCTGCGTCCCTATGGCCTTCTTCTTGATATTGAGGGCGGCCTCGTTGCCCTTGCGCACGATGACCCTTATCGCCGGCACTTTCCAGGTGTCCGAGTCTACGGTGATACCTTCGACCTTCCCGATGATTTTGGCATCCGCGCTGATGACCTCTTTGCCCACGATGTCCTCGAGTCCCGACATATTCTCCCTAGGCGATTAGCGGTCGGGTCGATAATAATTCTATCGTCCTGACGCTTCTGTCGAGAAATGAGCCCTTTCCTTGGAGAACGAAGTGAAAGCGTGCTTCGTGTTCTCACGCCAGACCCCGGCACTACAAATTTATATCGGCGGGAACTCGATGGTCCTGTCAGTTATCGGAGAGATGCCTTTGACCCAGCCCACCATCCAGTCCGGACCCTTGACGGCGCATGACCTTCTCACGACCTTGCGAGAGGAGCGGCGGAGCTGCCTGGACTCGGTGAAGCATTTGGAATCCGGAACGGGGATCTCGGACCTGGTGCGCCGAGTGGTTGAGGTCTTGGGCCCGGAGGACCTGTGGAAGGCGGACCTGGGCATCGGAATGGATATCTTGGGACGGGACCTGGCCAAGGCCGCGGGCGTCGAGCCTGTGGCCCTGCGGGAGCGCCGCGCCTGGGAGCAGGTCGGTCTGTTAGCCCCGCTGGACGGGGTCCCGGCCGGGGAGGCCTACGACCTCCTGCTCTGCCTGCGCGAGGCCCTGGCGATCTTCATGCTCACCTATTGCCGATACGCCGTGGACGGCCGGCGGGATGAGGTCGAGGGGCTGGAAGCCCTGCGGCAGGACCTTAGGGAAGGCGTGTGCCGGGGTCTGATGATGGAGGACCGCGGAAGCGCCTCGCGCTTAGTGGATATCGAAGGCGTAAGAACTTTGATCGAGGGGGACCTCCCAGTGACGCTGGCCGCTTTCAACCAGGCCCGCCGGGAGCTATCCAGGGAACTGGGCATGCCGGCGACACAGCTGCCCATAGGACTGAGGACCGAGAACCTGGGGCTGGCGCTATGGCAGGTGCTCATGGGCTGCCCGGTGGTCCTCAGGAACGTGGCGATGGAAGGGAAGGTCAGGGAGCTGTTGGTGAACGTCAGCCGGGACCTGTTCGGCGGAACGCTGTTATTTAACGAGGAGGAGCTGGCCCGGGAGATCGAAAGGAGAAGGTGGGTCTGCGGGCTTCCCCACCGTTACAATCCGCCGGCGCCGGCCCAGGTCAGCAACACCCAGGTCATCGCCATAGGATTCATGGGCGCGGAGCTCATGACCGCTCTGGCCAGGGTGGCCTTGCTCTCTGCGATAGAACGGAGGGGTGACGCCCCGGTGGAATACCCGGAGACCGCGTACCGCCTTCCGTGCATCTTCGGTTGGGACGGGGCGGAGATCACCACCCTGACGGAACTTCTGGATGTGGTCAAGAGGCATTCCGCGTTGCCCTCGGGCCGAGGATTGGGGGACGCCTTGGAGGCGGGAAAGGCGGCGCTGGTGAGCGCCGAGGCCTTGGAAGTCTTGCGTTACCTTGACGGCGATCCGCACACCGGGACGGCCACCGTAGGCTTTGTCCCGGACAAGGTGCTGCGCGAGCTCGGTCTAGCCTTCGTGGACGACACCATCCCCGGGGCGGCGGTTCTGATGGGCATGCCTAAGGACCACAAGCAGCTGGTGACCACCGTGCGCGAGCTGCAGGCCCGGGGCATGCTGGTCCTGGCGGCGGACGAGGTGGTCCGGGTGCTGCAGGAGAACGAGGTGCAGATGGGGCTGGGCATGATGCTGTACCCCTTGGGCAACTTCACCCAGCTGGTGCACGCCCTGGACTTCGTGACCAGAGCGGCGCTGTCCTTCGGCGGGGTGCAGAAGGGGGACGCGGAGCGCTTGTCCGCCTACCTGGCCAAGCGGCCCAAGGCCTTCGTGCTGCACTACGGACCGCTGGACGCCGCCCGGGCTTCCTTGGCCTTGGCCGCCCTGATACATCATGTCCCCATTGTCACGGACCAGTTCGTTGAAGGCGTACCGGACCTCCTGTTCCACAAGGAGCCGGCGGACATGCTCCAGGGAGGCCTGGAATCGCGGGACATCCGCACCGCCGTTACCGTCGTGGACATCCCGGTGCCTTTTGGCCCGGCCTTCGAGGGCGAGACCGTGCGCCGCCCGGACACTTATCTGGAGGCGGGAGGGGGGCGCACCCCGGCCTTCGAGCTGCTGAAGAGCCGGCCGGAGGAGGAGGTGAAGGACGGTGAGATCAGGGTCATCGGTCCGGAGGTGGACCAGCTGCCCGAGGGGTCCCAGTCCCCATTGGCCATCCTGGTGGACGTTTTCGGCAAGCGCATGCAGGCGGACTTCGAGTCGGTCATGGAGCGGCGCATCCACCTGTACCTGAACTTCGCTGAGGGCGTGTGGCACACCGGTCAGCGCAACATGAACTGGGTGCGTATCAGTAAGAAGGCCTACCGCGCCGGGTTCCGCCTGGAGCACTTGGGCCGTATCCTGGTCACCAAGCTCAAGGAGGAGTTCGGCAACATCGTCTCGCGGGTCCAGGTGACCATCGTCACCGACGACAAGGAGCTGGAACAGCGGTTACCGGAGGCAATGAAGTCGTACCAGGAGAGGGAGGAGCGTATGGCCGGGCTGACCGACGAGAGCGTGGACACCTTCTATTCGTGCCTCATGTGCCAGTCCTTCGCCCCGGACCACGTGTGCGTGATAACCCCGGAGCGGCCTGGGCTGTGCGGAGCGATAAACTGGCTGGACGCCAAGACCGGCAAGGAGATCGTGCCATCCGGACCGAACCAGCCTATAGCCAAGAGGGAGGTCGAGGACGAAACCAAGGGATCGTGGAAAGGGGTGAACGAGGCGGTGACCGCCCTCACCCGGGGGAAGCTCACCCGCTTCTGCGCCTACAGCATGATGGAGGACCCCATGACCTCCTGCGGCTGCTTCGAGGTCATCGTGGCCATGAGCCCGGACATGCAATCGGTCATCGTCGTCAACCGGGAGTTCGCCGAGATGACCCCCGTGGGCATGAAGTTCTCCACCTTGGCCGGGAGCATCGGCGGGGGCAAGCAGACCCCGGGGTTCATCGGGGTCGGCCGCCGCTACCTGATCTCCAGGAAGTTCATCTCCGGGGACGGCGGGTTCCTGCGCATCGCCTGGATGCCCTCCGCGCTCAAGGAGTCCATGAGGGAAGAGCTTATTAATAGGGCCAGGGAATTGGGAACGCCAGGCTTCCTGGACCAGGTGGCGGACGAGACCAGCGTCACCGACGCCGAGGGCCTGATGAACTGGATGATCAAGGTGGACCATCCCGCGCTGAGGATGCCGCCGTTGCTTTGAGGTGTATGGATGACGCAAGTGCCGGTGCCGAAGGAGAAGTGGACGGGTTCGATTGGCGAGCTGGAGCTCGGAAGCTTCCAGGAGAAGGGCGGTTCGCGAAGACCGGTGCGATTGGGCGGCAATAAGGGCGCCCCTTTCCTGTCCTTCGAGGACGGCACGCGGCGCAAGGTGGCCCTGGCCGGAATGGTGGCCGATGCCCTGGACGACGTCCCTAAAGCGGTCCAGGAGGCCTTCGGCAGCGACGCCAAGGACCCGGTCAGCTGGGCCAGGTCCTGGGCGGTCCGCGGTGCCGACCTCATTTGCCTGCACCTCGTCTCCACCAACCCGGAAGGCCAGGATGCCTCCCCGGAGAGCGCCGCGGAGACGGTAATGGCCGTGCTGAAAGCGATGGAGCTGCCGCTCATCGTCTACGGCAGCGGGCACGAAGAGAAGGACGCCAAGGTGCTGGAGAGGGTGGGGGAGCGGACCAAAGGGGAACGGTTGCTGCTAGGTCAGGCAACGGAGACCGTTTACAAGTCGGCGGCGGCCGCGGCCGTGGCCAACGGCCACGCGGTCATCGGTTTCTCGAACTTGGACATCAACCTGGCCAAGCAGATAGTCATCCTGCTCACCGACTTCGGGGTCAAGAAGGGCGACATCGTGGTCGACCCGCTCATGGCCGCCCTCGGCATGGGCCTAGAATATTCCTATTCCGTCAACGAGCGCATAAGGATCTCGGCGCTGGCCGGCGACAGCATGCTGCAGGTGCCCATGATCTGCGACTGCACCTCGGCCTGGAAGGCCCGGGAGGCTACGGACGAGGTGCCCAAGGCCGGCGACACGCTGGAGCGGGGCATATGGTGGGAAGCCACCACCGCCCTGGCCGCCATGCTGTCCGGGGCGGACATCCTGATCCTCGGGCATCCGGGGGCCTTGGAACTCGCACGCCAGGCCGCCTTCGGACTGGGGGGTGAGGGCTGATGCCCACGGCCATCGAGATCTTCAAGCACCTGCCCAAGAAGAACTGCGGCGAGTGCAAGTACCCTACTTGCCTGGCGTTCGCCATGCAGCTGGCCAACAGCAAGGCCAAGCTGGACGACTGCCCTTATCTTAGCGAAGCGGGAAGGAACGCCCTGGCCAGCTCCTCGGCCCCGCCCATCCGTCTGGTGCGCTTCGGCGCTGGGAAGAACGTGGTGGACATGGGCGACGAGACCGAGCTGTACCGGCATGACAAGCGCTTCTTCCATCCCACGGCCTTCGCTCTGCGGGTGACGGACGACCTCAGCGCGGAGAAGATAGAGGAGAAGGTCGAACAGGCCCGCTCCCTGCGCTTCGAGAGGGTGGGCCAGGTACTCAAGCTGGATGCGGTGGAGGTGGAATGTCGCACCGGAAACGCGGATAGGTTCGTTCAGGCCGTCGACATTGTCGGCAAGCTTACTGACTGGCCTATGATCCTGTGCTGCCAGGACGCGACTGTGATGGCCGCGGCGGCGACCAAGTTCAAGGAGCGCCGGCCCTTGCTGCACGGCGCCAACGCTAACAACGTCAAGGAGATGGCCGCGGCGGCCAAGGCGTCCGGGTGCCCCCTGGTCCTGAGCTCCGATGACCTCGGACAGCTGGCCGATATGGTCGAGATGGCGCGCAAAGAGGGTATTGAAGACCTGGTGCTGGACCCTTTGCCGGGGAACATGAAGGAGATGCTGGAGAGATGCACCATCATCCGTCGCAGCGCCATACGCAAGACCTTCCGCGGCCTCGGTTACCCTATCTACCTGAGCATGCCCATCGGGAAGGACGGTATGCTCATGGCCATGACCGCGGTCATGAAGTACGGCAGCGTTCTAACGTTCGAAGAGCTTCCGGCCTCGCAGGTCCTGCCGCTGTTGGTGCTGCGCCAGAACATATTCACCGACCCGCAGGTCCCCATCCAGGTGAAGGCGGACCTCTACCCGGTGAACAACCCCGGTCCGGACGCGCCGCTGCTCTTCACCACCAACTTCTCCCTCACCTACTTCACCGTCCTCTCGGACATCGAGAAGAGCAAGATACCGGTGTGGCTGCAGGTGGTGGACACCGAAGGGCTTTCCGTACTGACGTCGTTCTCCGCCGGCAAGCTCACCGCCGAGACGGTGAAGAAGGCCTTGGAGGCCAGCGGGGCCAAGGGGCGCTCGAACAAGGGCGTGCTGGTCATACCCGGCATGGTGGCCAGGATGAGCGTGAAGCTGAACGAGGCCACCGGGCTGCAGGTGATCGTCGGTCCAAAGGAATCGTCAGGGATCCCCAAGTTCCTGAGGTCCCTGAGTTGAACGAACGCCTATTCCTGTGAACCCCGAGTCGTCGCCCAGAAATCATTTAGATGAGGGTAGGGCATGCTTTGACGTGCTGCGCGCGGTGTCCTTGGGCCTTATCTTGTTCCTGTTCCTGATGACGGCCTCGCCTTTGGTCGAAGCGGAGGCGGTGCTAGGAGCACCGATGAACTTCGTCGCCGAGCGGGATGGAGCGCACATATACCTGTCCTGGGAGGCGCCCGCAGACAACGTCACCGTCCTGTGCTACAACGTCTACCGGGGCACCGACCCCGGCCATCTGGAACTATATGACACCGTGGACGCCAACTTCACTGCCGGGTATGATTCGGAGGTGCTTCGTGGAACCACCTACTATTATGCGATCAGCGCCAACGGCACCGACGGCGAAGGGGATTGGAGCCAGATAGTGAAAGTGCCCCCGCCTTCGGATGAATATTCAACTTTGATCATGACCGTCGTTCTGAGCGTGGTCGTGGTCACCCTTCTTTTCGCCTATTGGAAGGGGAAAGGCTCCGAATGACCGGGTCGAGCTCTTTCGTCAGTAGCCCATCGCCTTTCAAAAAGGCCCCTGTCAAAGCGGCCGTTCGCACCGCCTCGTCCTCGTGCGTGATCATGAAGGACAGGCCAGTGGCCTGGGCAAGGGTCGACACCGCCGTTTCCTGGCCGTCCCGGACGCCGTTCACCAGCAACAGCTTCCTTTTCACCTTCAGCCCCAGTTCGTCGGCCAGGTCCGAAAGGCGCCGGGCGGTGGATATTCCCACCTGGGTGGCGTCGGAGACCAGCAGGAGCAGGTCTATGTCCCTCGCCGTCCGCCGCGACAGGTGCTCCATGCCCGCCTCGTTGTCGATCACCACGTACTGATAATCGTCCATGAGCTGGTCCACGAAGACCCGCAGAAGATTGTTTACGTAGCAGTAGCAGCCCGGACCCTCCGGGCGGCCCATGGTCAGGAGGTCGGCGGACTCGCCCTCGGCCAATATCTGCCTGAGCTTGAGCTTGAGGTATTCCTGTTTGCTCATGTCCCGGGGCGGCTCGCCTCCTTTGGACAATAGACCTTCACGGATCTCACCCACCGTGCCGGGCACCTCGATGCCCAATTTCAGTCCGAGGTTGCTGTTGGGGTCGGCGTCCACCGCCAGTACCTTTCCCTTCTGTGATAGCGAACGCACCAGCAGCGAGGAGATGGTGCTCTTGCCCACGCCTCCCTTCCCGGCCACGGCCAGGAGGAAGCTCATGACATCCCGCCCAGGTCGTATCGTTCTCTGACGGCCGCCACAGTGCCGTTGAGGAGCTCGAGCACCTTTTCCGCTTGAGCCACGTCCAACCCGCCCAGCCCACACTGCGGGGTGATCAGTGAGCGCTCCAGCACCAGTTCGGGGTCCAGGCCCTTGCGGGAGAGCTCGTCCAAGGCCTTCTCGAAGCGTCCCAGAAGCGTTCCCACCGTCTCCTTGGCGATATGCTCCTCCATGTTCGGTACGAGCCCCCAGGCGATGGCCCCGCCCCGTTCCAGGAAGGCGGAGATCTCCTGAGGGAACAGCGAGACGGTGTGCGCATAGTTGTAGGCGTCGAAGCTCAGCACATCGATTTTGGTGGAGAGGACCAGGGGCCAGTCGGTGTTGCCGCAGCAGTGTAATCCTTTCAGCGCGTCCACCCCGTCCAGGACCTCGTCTATCCAGTCCACCACCTGCTTCGGAGATAGTGATACGAAGGGAGTGCCTACGAGGGTCAGCGAAGGCTCGTCCAGGAACAGCAACGGGCGGTCGGTGACCTCTTTCAGCTTAGCCACCTGCCATTTAGCCTGCATGTTCAGGTTGCGGCGGATGATCTCGCCGTACGCTTCGTCGTACAGCGCCGGCTTCCCGTTCTGGTCCAGCACCTGCAGTCCGGCGCTCACCGGTCCGGTCACCTGTCCCTTGACTGCCTTGAACCTCTTTCCTTTGACAGCGGCCAAAAGGGCGTACAGCCCGTGGAAGTCCTGGGGGGCATGGGCGAAATGCCCCACATCCTCGGACACCACCGCGATGTAGAACTCTTCCGGGTCGTAATCGTCCAGGTCCACCGAGATGCGCTTCCAGTGAGCGTCCACCTTGACCCCCGGGAGGCGGGTGGAGAACTGGGCGTACATGTTCTCCCCGAACCCCAGCGACGGAAGCTGAGGCCAATACGGCACCTCCTCCATGCGGGAGAGCACCAGTTCCACTGCCTCTGCGGGATCTTTGTGGGGCAGCGACCCGATGCCGGTGGCGGCACAGTTCCAGGCCATGCCCCAAAGTGGGCCGAGGCGCTATTAAATCATTTCGAGGTCTTGATGGCTGAGAACGATGTCCTATCGTCGAACACCTTCTGGACCGCGCCCTGGTTCGCGCCCATGGAGAGACGAGCGATTTTATCAACGCTGCCGGGAAAACATTATTTCCTATTTCGGCGAATATGTTCGGCATGCGGCTCATCACCATCAACCGGGCCAAGCCCAACGCTTCGGTGGAGTTCTACGGTTGCCCCATGCAGTGCAAGTACTGCTCCCACACCACGGCGGCGTTCCGGGACCATGATCTGGATACCGTGGTGAAGGCCATGTCCGATAACGACATACGCAGCGTTTTCATCGGGGGAACGGAGCCTTCCCTACACGGCAAGGACGCCCTGGACCTCATCCGCATACTGAAGAAGCGGGGGAAGGAGGTCCTGCTCAAGACCACCGCGCTCGACCCGGACTTCGTCGCCTCCACCAAGGGCATGATCTCCCGCTACGTGCTGGAGGTCAAGTCACCTCTAGATGACCCGGAAACGTTCAGCCGGCTAACCAGCTACGACCTGGCCAAATCCAAGGAGCACCTGGAGAAGACCAAGAGGACTTTGGATATCTTGAAGGGCGAGAAGATCCGGGCCACGCTGCGCGTCATACCGGACGAGTATGATGCCGCCAAGGTGGAGAGGATCGCCCTGGACCTCAAAGGGCACGCGGACGAACTTCTCCTTACCCAGTTCCTGTCCAACCCTGGCGACATGCCTTACGGCAGCAAGACCAGTCCTGGACCGTCACAGGAGACGATGATGGAGATGGAGCGCGCGGCCCGGAAGCACATCCCCCGGGTGAGGGTGCGGGGCAACGGCTTCGACGTCATCTTCTGACCTGTTTCAACGAGGGGAAGCGGTCTAGGTCGGTGTGCGGCAGGAAGGACGCCGAGGAGAAGCGGTCGAAGAAGCGCTGGTCCGTCGACAGCTCCACATAGGTCATGGCCTTGTGCACCCGCATGGCCTCCTTCCTCCTCTCGTCTGAGAGAAGGCATAACTTGGCCCCGTCCAGGGAGGCGTTGCCCAGGAAGGTGAACCTCTCCCTCGGAAGATCAGGCAGCAGCCCGATGGCCACGGCGTTGTCCAGGTCGATGTGGTGACCGAAACCTCCGGCGATGTACACCCGGTCCAGGTCGGTGAAGGTTATGCCGGCGGTGTCCAGCAGCACCTCCGCCGCGGCGTACATGGCCGCCTTGGTGCGTATCACGTTGGCGATGTCTGCCTCGGTGACGGTGATGTCCCGGCGCCTCTCCACCTTGTCAATAGGGCAGCAGCTCATTCCCGTTGCACGAAGGTCATACCCATCCTTCTGGGCGTCCTTGGAGTAGACCAGCACGAACTCCCGGCCGTACTCCCCTTCCCGCACGTGCTCGGAGTCCTGCAGGTGCCCCTTCTTGTCCAGCACGCTGGTGATGAAGAGCTGGGCCAACAGGTCGATGAGGCCGGAGCCGCAGATGCCCTTGGGGCGGTCGTTGCCTATGGTCTGGATCTGCACGCCGTCGCGCAGCGAGACCTTCTCGATGGCGCCGTTGCCGGCGCGCATGCCGTGGACCACCTCCCCGCCCTCAAAGGCCGGGCCGGCGGAGGCCGAGCAGGACAGCAGCCATTCCTTGTTCCCCAGCACGACCTCGCCGTTGGTGCCCACGTCGATGAGCAGGCACACCTCGTCCCTCTCGGCCATGCCGCTGGCCACGACGTCGGCGATGACGTCACCGCCCACGTAGCTGGCCCGTCCGGGCACCAGGTGCACCGCGGCCAGGGAATTCACCTTCAGCCCCAGATCCTCAGCGGTGAAGGACGGAGGAAGATTGGTCACGGCCACGTACGGGTCGTGACGGATGTTCTTGGGGTCCAAACCCAGGAGCAGGTGTATCATGACCGTGTTCCCGGCCACGATGACGGCGACTATCTCCTCGGCGCAGACCTTCTTCCCCTTGGGGACGCAGGCGCCGATGGTGGTCAGTCGGGCGATCATGTGATTCAGTGTGTCAACGATGAGGTGGCGCAGGCGTTCCAGACCTTGCTCCTCGGCGAACATGATGCGGGTGAGTACATCCTCCCCGTAGATCAGCTGCTTGTTGTAATCGGACACCTGGGAGATCATCTCCCCGGTGCTCAGGTCCACCAGCTGCATCGCTACCGTGGTAGTACCGATGTCGATGGCCACGCCGTAGGCCCGGGAGAGGGCGTTCCAGGGACGGACGTCCACGAACCTGTCCCCGTTGAGGAACACGGTGACGGCCCCGGCGCTCTCGCGCACCACCCGGGGCAGCGACCTGAGCAGCGGAAGAGGAAAACCGAGAGCCCCAGGTTCCATGCCCAGGGCCTTGTAGAGCCTCTCCAGGTCCCCGTCGTTGTCCTGCAGGGTCGGCTTCCGCATCTGAACGTATTTTCCTTTTACCAACGGGGAAAGTGCCTTCAGTTCGTTCTTCACCTTGCCGCCTACGATGTTCATGGGTTGCAGCTGGCTCTCCTCAGGGACGAATACGGTGCAGTCCCCGGTGACCTTGGAAAGGCAGGCTAGGCGGTATCCGGTGGCCCACTCCTCCTCGGTGATCTTGTTGGAAGGCGATGAATCGACCGGCCCTTCGACCACCACGCGGCAGCGTCCGCAGACACCTTTTCCGGCGCAGGCGCTGTTCACCTCTACGCCGGCCAGTATGGCCGCCTCGAGGAGGTTAGTGCCCTGTGGGACCTCCACGGTCCGGCCCTTGGGATGGAAGGTTATCTGGGGACTCATCCCCAAGCGAATCCTCTCAGGCGTTATTTAATGTTCCTTGCCAGCCCCGAGGATGAACGTGTCGATGCGGCGCTCAGTGTCGGAACAGCCTCACACCGGTGAACACCATGGCCATACCGTGCTCGTTGGCAGCGTCAATTGATTCCTGGTCGCGTATGGAGCCGCCTGGCTGAATGATGGCCGTCACGCCGGCCTGGGCCGCGGTGTCAATGCCGTCACGGAAGGGGAAGAAGGCGTCCGAGGCCATCACGCTGCCCTTCGCTTTCTCCCCGGCTTTGTGCGCCGCGATCATGGAGGAGTCGACGCGGGACATCTGCCCGGCGCCGATACCGACGACGGTCTCGCCCTTGACCAGTATGATGGAGTTGGACCACACGTGCTTGCAGACCTTGTTGGCGAAGAACAGGCCGTGCAGCTCCTCCTCGGTGGGCGCCCTCTTGGTGACGACCTTGAGGTCCGCCGGGGTGATGCTGACGCTCTTGTTGGTCTGCACCAACAGCCCGCCCTTAATGCGCTTCATCTTCCATTCCGGGGAGGCGTCGGGGGTGATGGGGGCATTCGTTCTGAGCAAACGGATGTTCTTCTTCTTCTCCAACAGTTCCAGCGCGTCCTTGTCGAAACCGGGGGCGATGACGCAATCCACGAAGTGCCCGGATATCTCCGTGGCCGTGACCAGGTCCACGTTCCGGTTCAACCCGATGACGCAACCGAAGGCCGCCAGCGGATCAACGTTGAAGGCGTTGACGAAGGCCGAGGAGATGCTGTTCGCGGAGGCCACCCCGCAGGGGTTGGTGTGCTTGATGACTATGGCCGTGGGCCGCTCGAACTCCCTTACCAGTTCCAGCGCGGACTCCAGGTCCAATATGTTGTTGTATGAAAGTTCCTTTCCGTGCAGCTGTTCGGAGCGGGAGACGCAGACGCCCTTGACGAACGGGTCCGCGTAGAAGGCGGCGGTCTGGTGCGGGTTCTCCCCGTAGCGCAGGTCCTGTCGCTTCTCCAGGCCCATGGAGTAGGTGTCCGGGAAGCTGGTGTCGCCGAAGGCCCCGCCCAAATGCGCGGCGATGAGGGAATCGTAATAGGCGGTGGAACGGAAAGCGGCCAGCATGAGCGAGCGCAAAGTGGCTGGCGACAGGTCTCCACTGTTCCCCTGCATCTCCTGGAGCAGCTCGGCGTACCTGGCCGGATCGGTCACGACGGCCACGGAATCGGAGTTCTTGGCCGCGGCGCGAATCATGGACGGTCCGCCGATGTCGATGTTCTCGATTATCTCTTCCAGGTCGTTCTCGTCCTTCAGCACCGTCTGCTTGAACGGATAGAGGTTCACCACGACCATGTCGATGCGCTTCAGTCCGGCCTCCTTGAGCTGACGCATGTGCTCCGGGGAATCGCGCCTGGCCAGAAGCCCGGCGAATATGGCCGGGTGCAACGTCTTGACCCGTCCGTCCATCATCTCCGGGGAGCCAGTGAACTCGGAGATGCCGGTGACCTTCAACCCGTTGGACGCCAGGAGCTTGGCCGTGCCCCTGGTGGATATTATCTCTACGCCCATGTGGCTGAGAGCTTTGCAGAAATCGATTATGCCTTCCTTGTCCGAGACGCTCACAACCGCCCTTTCGATCTTGACCATGTGAATTCCTTCAGCGTGAAGCACACCGCCGAAGTAGTATGCCACAGGTATATTGCCCGTTTCGTAATAAAGATAACGACAATGGACGAATGCGATCGGCGGTATCTAGTGTTGACCCAGTTCATCGGAAGGCCGTTCTTCGGGAACGCTTAAAACACCGTCAGACGATAGCCGTCCGAAGGAAGATGTTGGTCATCAGCGAAAGGATCAACGGCCTGTTCACCGCGGTGGGCAAGGCCATAGACGCCCGGGACGCCGAGTTCATACACGAGCACGCCCTGAAGCAGATCGAATGCGGCGCTCAAGCCCTGGACATAAATGTGGGGCCGGGAAGGGACGACGGCCCGGCGGCCATGGACTGGCTGGTGCGCATCGTTCAGGAAGTGACCGACCTGCCGTTATGCATCGACACCCCTGACGTCAAGACCATGACTGCCGGGGTCCGAGCCTGCCGTAACAAGGTCATCATCAATTCCACCACGGCCGAGGTGAAGAAGATGCAGGCCATCTTTCCGTTGGCCCGGGAGCACAATGCCGACGTGATCTGTTTGACCATGGACGAGCGCGGCGTCCCGAACGACGCCGAGTCGCGCGCCGAGATGGCCATGCTGATGATGACCACGGCCATGGAGCACGAGATAATGCCCGACCGGCTCTACCTGGACCCGCTGGTCATGCCCATCAAGGCCGCTCCCGACCAGGCCATGAAGGTCATTAAGGCCATGCACCTTTTCCAGACACTGAACGACCCGGCGCCGCGCACCGTGGTCGGCCTCTCCAACGTCTCCAACGGATCCAAGGAAAGAGGCATTTTGAACCGTACCTACCTGGGAATGCTCATAGGGGCTGGGCTCAACGCCGCCATCGTTGACGTCCAGGACGCCCAGTTGATGGAACTGATCAAGGCTGGGGAGATGCTGCGGGCGGAGAAGCTGTACTGCGACGACTTCCTGAAGGCCTGATCAATCTCTGAACGGTGCGGGCGGCCACATGACCCACAGATACAGGGCTACCAGGGGAAGGATGATGATGAGATAGACCAGCAACGTCCACAATCCCCGGACCGGATATGACGAGTTGAACCCCACTATCGCCACTAGTCCGAAAATGATGGTTGCGAAGATGAAGACCAGGTAGCTCTGAAATTGGAATGAGCCTTTGCTCTTCCGGCTGATGTGCTCGTCACCCATGAGGTTGATCCCATGGGTGGTCAGGTAATTGTTCGGGTCATCGTAATCAATCGAGATCATGGAGAAAAAAAGTCTGAGCTCCTTGGTTCGGTGCTCCTCATCGGATGGGTTTTGGACGACTACTTCGTCAACCTCTAATGGCAGATCGTAATCGCTCTTCTCCACACACCCACCAACGATTGGATTATGGCGCGAGATAATGAAATTATTTATCACCAGGTTCCGTAGGTTCCGAAGTCCTTGGCGGCCTTGTTCAGGGCCAGTATGTTCCCGGGTGGAGTGTAGGGCGGCACTTCGCAAGCGGTCCCGAGTATGTAGCCGGAAGAGCAATTCCTTCCCTTCAGCAACTGCATCTTGGCCTGCTCGTAGACCTGCATAGGCGTGCCATTGAGCATCAGCTTGGTGTCCACCGCCCCCATGCAGGTGGCATAGCCGCCGAACTCCTGTATCAACAGGTCGGATGGGAACACCTCCCGGCCCTGGTATCCCACGTGGACGATGGTCATGGGGGACCAGGCCATCTCTTCCTTGAGCACCTTGTAATCGGTCTCGTGGTTGCCGCAAAGGTGATAGAACACCTGCGGGCCGGCGCCGTTCTCGAAGCACTTGAGCACGAACTCGTTCAGGTACTTCCCGGAGAACTCCCTCACCGCTTCGTCGGAGAAGATATCGTTGTTGCCCAGCACGGAACCGGTGGTGATGGCTGCCGTGCCGTATCTGTCGGCGATTATCCCGGCGCCGATGGCCGCGGTCTCCATGTAGGCTCGGACCAGCTTATGGGCCAGGTCCGGTTGGGTTATCGTCCACATGATGAAGTTCTCCACCCCGCACAGCTGGGCCCCGCTGCCGGTGAGGTCGGTGGCGATGGCGATGGGGGAGAACATCTTGGGTAAGTGCTTCTCCGTGTAGTCGTTGCCCCGGAACAGCTGGTTTATGGTCCAGCCCTTGGATAGTTCCTCCTTCGACGGCACCACTAGCTCGTCGACCTGGGAAGGGTCGAAGACTATAGGGGCCTTGGGGACGGGAGGCATGTAGTCCATGTACTGGGCCTCCATTCCCAGCTCGGTCAACCAGGGCAGGGAGAAGTACCAGTGCGTAATCGGTAGAAGGTCGTAGAGCTCTTGTATGGAAGCTACGCATTGCGACCCCAGCTCGGGGTTTTCGTAGAACTCGCGTATGGTGTGACCGCTGGCCACTGCGGCGTGCGACAGCATCATGGGGTCCACGGGCACATGGCCATGGTTGGTGCCTATGAAGGGGGAGGCGAAGCGTTGTCTGGCCTCATCGAACCATTTGTCGTCGATCGGAGCGAACTGGTTTTCCACGGCGGTCATGATTCATGGCAGGGAAGCAGGAGGTATTTGCAACCTGCGGTGCGGACAAAATAATTACCTAACTAGTCAATGGTATCGTCATGACCGGCGAGTTCGGCAGCATCGACGTTCCGGTATTGCGTTGGGAGCAGCCCAAATGGACCCAGAGGTGGCACCGACTGATATCCGGAGAGAAGGCCTACGCCACCCTCGAATGGCCGCAGGCCTTCCGGTCCATGGGACTGTCGTCGTCTCGGGAGGGCAGGTACACCTTCAAGCGGGGTGGCTTCCTCCATCCGAACATCACTGTGCGCCGGCAGGAGTTCGAGGTCGAACTGGCCAAGCTCACCCTGGACTGGTCGGGGAACGGGGACCTGCTCTTCACCAACGGGCAAAGGTACCATTTCGCCCGTTCCGGGATGACCCGTTTCGATTATGAGGTCACGGACCAGCGCGGCGAATCGATGTTCAAGCTGAGGAAGGAATGGGCGGCCTTCAAGCATGCGGGGGACGTGCTCATATTCCCTGCCGGCCTCAACAACCGGGACCTGGCGCTCCTGATAACCCTATGCTGGTACCTGGCGGTCATGGCCTCGGAGGACGCGGCCGCCGCCGCAGGAGCCTCGGCGGCTGGAGGGAGCTGAGAGATAGACCTATACAGGTCGACCACTGATGCGAATATCCTTCGACCATCATCGGAAATGGTCGGGATGGTTTTCGCACATCGGAACGGTTGGATCGTCGTTGAGGCCGACCTCGTTCCAAGATTAGCTTTATTAGACGGAGCGGAATCCGTGTTCAATCCCCCATGGACATCATAGCCTTCGTTCTCAGCTTCGCCATCATCCTCATCGGGTGCGAGTTCTTCACCAACGGTGTGGAGTGGGCCGGTAAGCGCTTCGAGCTCTCCGAGGGGGCGGTCGGCTCGGTGCTGGCCGCCGTAGGTACCGCCCTTCCGGAGACGGTCATACCCATCATAGCCATCTTCTTCCTGAACGACAGCGGAGCGGGCGGGGCGATCGGCGTGGGCGCCATATTGGGAGCCCCGTTCATGCTGGCCACCTTGGCCCTGTTCGTGTGCGGAATGGCCGTCCTGGTCTTCCGCAAGAGGCGGGGGGTTGGTATTCTGCGCGTGGACGGGAGGCTCATCCGCAGGGACCTCAAGTTCTTCATCGGGGCTTACGCCCTGGCCGTGTTGGCGGCCCTGGTGCCGGCCGAGCTGCACCTGGCCAAGGTGGTCCTGGGGTTCGGACTGATCGGCCTTTACGTGTTCTATGTCTACAACGCCATGAAGATGGGCGACACCTGCGCCGATGATGAGGTCGACGGTCTGTACTGCGACCGCATCGCCAAGAAATGCTTCGATCGCGAGGGCAATGAGATACCCTGTCTGGAGGACCCGGTGGGGCGCGGTCTGGACAGCGTCATCCGCACCGGTGAACCATCCACGCCCATGATATTTTTCCAGATCGCCTTGGCCCTGATCGCCATCATCGTCGGCGCCAACATGTTCGTGGGAGAGATCGAGTCGCTGGCGGGGGCCATCGGCCTCAGCCCGCTCATTCTATCGATCCTCATCGTGCCCGTGGCCACGGAGCTGCCGGAGAAGTTCAACTCCTTCCTGTGGATCAGGGAGGGAAAGGACACCTTCGCCATCGGGAACATCACCGGGGCCATGGTCTTCCAGAGCTGTATCCCGGTGACCATCGGCGTCATCTTCACCGAGTGGACCATCGACTGGTCGCAGTCCGCCCAGATGCTGCAGGGCATAAGCATGATGATAGCCCTGATATCCGCGGTGATCCTGTATAAGGAATCCTCGCACCGGGAGATCAAGATGTCCGGGCTGTTCATCGGCGGTATGCTTTACCTGGCCTTCCTGACCCTGGTCATATTCCTGGGCGGCTGATCACTTTTTAAAGAAGAGGTCCACCCGGGTCACGTCCCAGATGTTCTCTATCTTCTCCTTTATCTCGTCCTTGATGTTGTTGGCGAACTGGTGGTCCTCCGGCAGGTCGACACGTATGGTGACCACGCCGTCCTTGATCCCCATCTCCGTCACCAGGTTCGTCCGTACGATGTCCAGCCCGGTCAACGGGTTCAGCACGTTCTTCAGCCGGCGCCGTATGACCTCCAAGGTTGTAGGCACCTTCTCTACGACCAGGCCGTGCTTCTCTTCGTAGTTTGTGATGGCGTCGCGCAGCCCTTCCACCGCGAGCACCGAGCAGTGCGACTTGATCTTCGGTAATCCGCCGAGGGCGTCCGACGCCTCCTTCCAGGTGATCTTCTTGACCTCCTCCAAGGTCTTGCCCTTGGCCATCTCGGTTATGATAGAACCGGTGGCGATGTTGGACGCGCACCCGTACGATTCGAACTTCACGTTCGTTATCACCTTGGTCTTCTCGTCCACCTCTATGTAGACAGAGACCATGTCTCCGCAGGCCGGACTGCCCACGGTGGACTTCCCGTCCGGGTTCTCCATCTTTCCCACGTTGCGCGGGTTCTTGAAATGCTCCATCACGATGGCGTTGTACGGCAATGGCATGTCACTTACCTCCTCTCTTTAAAGGGCTGATCTCCCTCAGCCTCTTCACGATGTCCTTCATGGCCTCCACGACCTCCCCGGTCTCCTCCAGGCGGTTGAACCGTCCCAGCGAATAGCGTATGGAACCGTGGGCCCGCTCATGGTCCCCACCGATGCCCATGATGACGTGGCTGGCCTCCAGCGAGCGGCTGAAGCAGGCGGAGCCGGTGGACACCATTATCCCCCTCATGTCCAGGTGCAAGGTTATCGACTCGCCCTCCACATAGTGGTAGGTTATGTTGGCGTTCTGTGGGACGCGTTGGCTGCGATGCCCGTTGAGGGTGGTGTCCTCCACCTCGGTCAGTAGACGGTCGATCAGCGTGTCCCTGATCTGCCGCAGGCGTTCGTTCTCCTCCTCGGTGACCAGCTCCACGGCCTTGGCGAAGCCTACGATGCCGGGTATGTTCTCTAGTCCGGCCCTCAGGTTGTTCTCCTGGAATCCGCCGTCCATCCATTTGGAGAGGGGCGTCCCCTCCTTCACCAGCAGCCCGCCCACCCCCTTGGGACCGTGAATGGTGTGGGCGCTGATGGTCACCATATCTACAGGTAACCGCCCGTAGTCCGTCGGCACCCGGGTGTAGGCGTGGGTGGCGTCGGTGTGGAATAGCACGTCCTTATCGTGCGCTATCTCGCCGACGGCCTTGAGGTCCTGCAGTGTGCCGATCTCCTGATTGGCCTGTTGCACCGAGAGAAGTATGGTCTCCTTGGTCAGGGAGGACTTCAAGGCCTCCAGGTCCAGCACTCCGTCCGTGTCCACCGGCAGCAATGTGACCTTGTACCCCCGTCTCTCCAGGGCCTTCGCCGAATTGAGCACTGGGAAGTCCTCGATGGCGTTGACCAAGATGTGCTTTCCCTTCTTTTTACTCAAAGATAATGCGACCCCTTTCAGCGCCATGTTGCTGGACTCGGTGTCCCCAGAGGTGAATATCAGCTCGTGATCCTTGACGCCGAGGGTCTGTGACAGCTTCTGCCTGGCCTCCGTCAACGTCTCCCTGGCCTCCAGGCCCATGGAGTAGCCGAACTCGGAGGTGGCCACGGCGTAAGAGTCCAGGAAATAGGGGCGCATGGCATCCAGCACCCTCTCGTCCAGGCGGGTGGCGGCGGCATTGTCCATGTATATCGGCAACTTAGCACCTCAGATGAACAGTGTTATCTGCGAGCCTTTGGCCTCGTTCACGTACGTCCCGATCGCTCCGTACTCGTCGATAAGGTCCTCGCGCAGGTCAGAGCGCGATATCCCCATGACCTCCATGGTCATCTCGCAGGCGATTATCTTCCCCCCGAGCTCGCGGAAGTCGCTCATAAGTTTGTATAGTTCCTCGACCCCAGCGGCCTTCATGCGCTTCTTGACCATCCACCGCCCCAGGCCGAGCATGTTCATTTTGGATAGCGCCCCTTTGTCCAATCCGCCCTTCTTCAGGCGCTGCAGCCCCCAGAAGGTGAAGTAGAGCGACACCTCTATGCCCATAGAGAGCGAACCGGTACCGATTATGAGGGCGCTGTAGATCTTGTCCAGTTCTCCGCTGTGCACGATTATGGTGGCCTTCTCTGTCATATCATCAATCCTTCACCTTGCGGATGCGGATGGTCCACTTGTCCCCCGTCTCCTTGACGTCCACCAGCTCCTGGCCTAAAGATCCCACGGCCATGGGTATCTCCTTCTTGGAGGCGGGATGGTCGCCGGTGATCACCACCACGTCGCCCTTGGACGCCTTCCTGATGGCCTTCCTCATTTCGATGAGGGGGACCGGGCAATTCTTCCCTGAACAATCGACGTTCAACTCTACCATCGTTAACTCCCGGTAATGATTGGTCGCTGACTGTTAATAATGCTTACTGCGAAGGCGCGAGAAGGGGGAAGGGGTGATTACGGCATCAGACCGGCCTCGCGGACCAGGCGGGGCACGATCTCCTCCCAGGCGATGGCGGTGATGTGCACGCCGTGCACCCCGTCCATGCACCTCAGCTGCTCGATCGTTTCCAGACAGAGCCGGATGCCTTCCTCCTTGGGGTCCGCGGCGTTGCGCAGGCGGTCCACGACGAAATCGGGGACGCTCATTCCGGCCACCTTGTCCTTCATGAACAGCGCCGCCTTGTGCGAGCGCAGCGGGATGACGCCGGCGATGATGTGCACCTTCTCCTGCAGCCCGCGCTCCCGGACCAATTCCATGAACCTCTTGAACCTCTCCAGGTCCAGGACGCACTGGGTCTGTACGAACTGCGCCCCGGCATTGACCTTCTTGGCCAGGCGGGTCACGCGGAACTCGAAGGGATCGGCGAAGGGGTTGGCCGCCGCGCCGAGGAACAGCTGCGGGGGCTGCGGGAGCGCTTCCCCGGACCAGTTCCTGCCCTCGTCCCGCATGCGGCGGAAGATCATTAGCTGCTGCAGCGGGTCGACGTCGTAGACGTTCTTGGCCTGGAGCTGCCCCCCGAAGACCTGGTGGTCGCCGCTCAGGCACAGCACGTTCCTTATGCCCAGGGCGCTGGCCCCGATGACCTCGCTCTGCATGGCGATGCGGTTGCGGTCCCGGCAGGTCATCTGCATGACCGGCTCCAGGCCTTCCTGCATACATATCAAGGAGGAGGCCAAGCTGGACATGTGCACGTTGGCCGCCTGGTTGTCCGTGAGGTTGAAGGCGTGGGCGCAGCCCCGGAGCTCTCGGGCCATCTTGCGCAGGTGTTCCGGCTCGCAGGACTTGGGCGGGCCGATCTCCATGGTGACCACGAACTTGCCGCCGTCGAGCGTCGACTGTAGGAGGCTGACGCTCATTCCTCACCCCTCCATCCTTTCTGGACCTCACCGGGGGCGGCCTCCAGGTTCACGATTCGCCTTGGCCCGCCGTGCCGGCTGGGGCGCCAGTCCTTGGGAGGAATTATCACGTCCAGTAGGTCGGCCCTGCTCTGGGCCATTTGCGCCTGCACGATCTGGTCCCAGGCGCAGGGGGTGTCCGGGGACACCTCGCATTTGCCGTTCTGGCTGCCGCCGCAGGGACCGTTGAGCAAGCTCTTGGCACAGCGGGCGATGGGACAAATCCCCGCCGTAAGGTGCAGGATGCAGTCGCCGCAGCCGGCGCACTTCTCCATGAAGACGCCCAGGCCCTCCGGGGCGCCCATGTTGGAGGTGTCCACCCCGGGCACGACACGCAAGGACGGGAACATCGCCTGCGCCACCTGGGCGCCGACGCCGCAGGCCAGGCTGACCACGGTGCCCTCCCGCTTTTCCAGGGGAGAGAGGAACTCCTTCTCGCAGGCCCGTTCCACGGTGACGGAGCGTACCGTCCAGCCTTTTCTCTTCAGTTCCGAGTGCAAAGAGAGCGCCTCGGTCAGCTCGTTGACCTCCTTCTCCCCTCCAGCGAGACAGATAGCGGTGCAGGAGCGGCACCCGAGGACGGTGATCTCCTTCGTTCCATCCAGCATCCCTATGACCTCGGTCAGCGGCTTCCTTTCGGCGATTATCAAGCTTTCCCCTCCGCATCCTTAGTTATGGCCCTCATGTCCTCCACCGCCTTCCTGAACCGGTCGGACTGATGCTCGGCCAGGTGCACCATGGCCACCCTGCCCTTTCCGAGCCCGGCCTCGGCCACGGTCCTCTCGAGGGAGATGGCCCTTCGGGCCGCCACCTCGCTGCCATGATGGTGGGCGCAGTTCTCCAGCAGGCAACCGACGAACAGCACGCCCTGGGCCCCCTGCCTGAACTCGCGGATCGCTTCGGCCCCTTCCACCGAAGCGGTGCAGGGGACCTCCTTGATTAACACGTCGTCCATCCCTCCGGCCTCCAAGGCCTGGAGGGCGGCCGGCAGGCCTGACCTGGAACAGCAGTAGCAGACGATCATTTCGGGACACCTCCCGTCCGGGTGGCGTGGCGCAGGTCAGCTGGAGGCATATCGATGGCCCGGCTGGGGCACATGGACAGACATATTCCGCACCCCTGGCACCTCTGCAGAGATATCGCCATCTTCTCATCGGTGATATAGGGCGCCTGGTAGGGGCATATTTTCAGGCAGGTGAGGCACAGTGAGCACTTTTCCGGGTCAACCCTAGCCAGAGGTATCTGCCTCTGTCCCATTCTCAGCTCAGAGGCTAATGATATGACCGTGGACCGGGCGGCCAGTCCCGGGTCAAGCCCGGCGAACTCGGTGTAGGCTGATCCCGCCAGATATATCCCCGGCATGCCGCTCTGACCAGGCTCCGTCTCTTCGACCTTACGTCGCTCTGGCAGTCCGAACATCTTCAGGAGCGGACCGGCCTCCGACGGCCTCTGGGAACGGATGACGGTGACCTTTCCCACCGGCAGTAGAACGTGTTCTCCGAGATGCTCGTCGCGTACTAGCACCCCGTCCGACCGGACCTCGGCCTGGGCTGCGCGGAGGAAGGTGACCCCGTTGCCTTGAAGCTCGGCGTAGAGCAGCTCGCCAGTGCCAGGGAACGGCGTCTCCTGCGCGATCACATAGACCTTCGCGCCCTCTGCCCTCGCCATCTCGGCGCGGAAGGCTTCCTGGCATTCCTCGCCGCCTAGAAGCAGAACGACGGTCCCGGTGCCTTCGTTCAGGCGTTCTCTCTGCACTTCCACCTGCTGGTCCAGGGCCAACAGGACCGCTCCGAAGCTGTGGAGCTCCTCCCCGCGTTCCAGAACGAAGTTGCCGGGGCCGCCGAGCAGGCGGTTCCCCTCGGCCAGCAGTTCTGACGGGGTCATCCTCTGACAGTTCATCCCTTCCGCCGTGGCCTGCAGAACGGCCTCTTCGGCCGAAGCGCCCTCGCCTACGATCAACAACCCCTGGCTGGTCCTTTCCGGGGCTACCGAGGCCTCTCGGGGGTCCAGCACCTTGGACAGCATCATGTCGGTCATGGCCGGGCTCCGGCAGGCCGAGGCCGGCACCATCGCTACGCGGGTGACGGGTACACCGGCGAATCTGGCCAGGTCCTGATATTTGCCCTGATGCTCGGAGGAGCAACCGGCGATAACCAGCGCCTGGGTGGTCCCCGCTTTGAGATGCAGGGCGATCTGGACCTGGCCTTCCGGGGAGCAGCAGGACAGCATGAGCTCAGAATGGGCCACGCGGGGGTCCTTCAAGAGCGTCCTGAGGGCCTTGGGGTTCGCCCCGTGCGCCCGGCATATGAAAAGTGTGGCCTTGAGAGGTTCAGCCATCTTCGCCCTCCATGCGTTCCGCGGCCTTGCTGGCCGCCAGGATTCCTTCCGCTACGCAGCGCTTGATGTCCTTCGGCCCGGTGCAGCTCCCGGCCAGGAAAATGTTCCGGTCCTGGCAATTACCGTCGTCGAGGAATCCCTGGGTGTTGCGGGGAATGGACAGTTGGTCCGCGAGCTCGTCCTTTAGATTGGGGAGCAGGCCTACGGCCAGCACCGCCAGGTCGAAGGTGGTGGAGAACACCTGTCCGTCGGCCGCGTATCTGACGTTCGGCCGCCCCCCTTCGTCGCCTATCTCCGCCGGACGGGAACGGATCACTTGGATGTCGGTCCCCCTCAGTTCGGTCAATAACGGATCGTCCTCCCTCATCCCCCGCCAATCCATGATGAACATGCTTATGCTCGCCTGGGGAAGCTTCTCCTTCAGGCTAAGGGCCTGCCGCAATGAGTACTGGCAGCATACGGACGAGCAGATGGCGGTGCCGGCGCGGCAGGTCCGGGAGCCGACACACAGCAGGAACGCTATCTTGGGGCGGTTCCCGCCATTTAGTGGCCCTCGGCCTTCGAGGAGCGCTTCCAGCTCCAGGGAGGTGATGACGCCAGGGACCTCACCGTATCCCAGCCGGCGGTCCTCTTTCGCCGAGAATGTGGAGCTACCGGTCGCCACCACCACCGCCTCGCCGCAGACGTTCAGATGCTCCTCGCCGAAGAGGTCGATGGCCGCAACAGGGCACACGCTGACGCACCTTTCGCATTCCAGCCCCTGGATGGAACGGCATCTTCCCCGCTCCAGCCTTATCTTGCCGGCGACCTTGGTCATGGCCCCGGTGGGGCAGACCTCCACGCACTTGCCGCAGCGGGAGCACCTTCCGGCGTCGATGGCCTCCGTCGGACGGATCAGGTCGAAGCGGTAGCGGCCGTTGCTACGCTCCACCTGTTCCAGCTCCACGCCGGTGAGGACGCTGACCGATCCATGGCCCAGGACCTGGTCCCGCAGGCGGTGGACCCGGCACACGTCGCATTGGCGGCAATGGACCTGGCCTTTGCAGGAGAGCTCGTTCGACCGCCCTCCCAGCCTTTCCCCCTTCTCCAGGATAGTGCAGCTGACGCCCTTCTTTGCCAGTTCCGCGGCGCATGCCAGCCCGGCCGGTCCGCCGCCGACGACGATGACCTTGGCCATCAGGCGCCCTCCCGGTCGATAAGGGATGGACGCGATGCCAGATCGGCGCTGCGAGACGGTCCGCGTGTCAGCTCCATTATAGATTTGCCACCATAAGCCAGATATTAAAATGTTTTGCGAGGGACCGCACTTCTTAAGTCACCGGGGCGGGATATACCTCCGTGCGCGCCGTGGCCTTCACCGTGGACGTGGACCGGGACGTCAATCTGGCCTGCCAGGGGCAGTCCTGTTCCGTATCCAAGGAAATGGATGGGAAGAATACTCCGCGCTTCACCTCCTCCGCCCGCGGCCTGGAACGCCTTGTGGAGCTGTTCCGGGACACCGAGGTAAAGGGCACGTTCTTCTGGGAGGGAAGGAGCGCCGAGGTAATGTCTCGAGACCTTGACCTGTCCTCGCTGATGAAGGGGCACGAGGTGGCCCTGCACGGCTACGACCACGAGGACTTCTCCGGGAAGGAGACGGGGGTCGTTCTGGACCGGGAACAGGTCCGGGACGTGCTGGACCGGGCGGAGGCCGCGCTAAACAAGGTGTTCGGCCAACAAAAGAAAGGTTTTCGCGCCCCCTATCAAAGGACCAGCGGTCCGCTGCTCCAAGAGCTAGCCGAAAAGAATTATCTCTATGATTCGTCGGAGACCGTCCGCTTGGAAGATGGTGTCGTTCAGCCTTATCGGAGGGAAAATGGCCTGCCGGAGGCGCCGGTCTGCTGGACCATGGACCATAGGGGCAAGAGGATCGTTTCCTACCTTTGGCCCTTCCACGAGGGCAAGCGCCCCATCGAAGATTATCTGGAACTGCTGAACGAGTTCGAGGACGGCCTTTTAGTGGTGGCCACGCACTCCTGGCATCCATTGGAGAGCTACTGCGCCGGTATCAGGACCAAAGAGGAGGCGGACCGTGGGTTGGAGGGACTACGTCGGCTCATCGAGCACGCGCAGGGATCGGGAGCGCACTTCGTGCGCCTGGCCGATTATCTACGGAGCTGGAATGACCTGTAATCCCGCCTACCGGCAAGCGGTCGCCCTGGCCTGGGCCGCCTTGGAGGGGATACCGTCGAGGGACCTGGCCCGTTGTTCCGGAGCGGAGCTGAAGGGCGACGAACTGTGGCTGAGGACCTTCGCCGGGGAGACCTCGGTGGACCTGAGGGACCGCATAGTGATGACCTCACCAGAGCTGGCCAGCCCCTGGGGCCTCATCGCTCTGCACCACCTCAAAGGATGCCTGGGATGGAAGAGGGACGACGGATGGATTTCCTTCGACCAGTTGGCGGACGCTCGACCTTTTGCCGCCGCTTTCCGGGAGAGGGCGCTATTTCCGCTGGCCGTTCGCTTTGGGAACGAGCCGAAGGATCTGCTGAGCAGAGGACGGAGCCTAGGCGGCCGACCTTTGGCCATGGGCGACGCCGCGGCGTCGTTCGAGGCCTTCCCCCGGCTGAGGTTGGCCGTGGTCATCTGGCGGGGTGACGGCGAGGTTCCTCCGGGAGCCAACCTTCTTTTCGATAAGGGCGGGACGGCCACCCTGCCGTCGGAGGACCTGGCCGAGGTCGGGATCGACCTGGCCAATATGCTGGTCAGTACAGACCGGTGATCTTGCCCTCGTCGTCGATGTCTATGTTCTTGGCCGCAGGCTGCGACGGTAGTCCGGGGATGAGCATGATGCGCCCGCATATGGGGACCACGAAACCGGCGCCAGCGGAGACGAATATCTCCCTGACCGTCAGTTCCCAGTCCCGGGGGGCGCCCTTCATCTCCGGCTTGTCTGTGAGCGAGAACTGCGTCTTGGCCATGCAGACCATCAGGTTCCCCATCCCGGAGTCCTCGATGGTCTTGAGGTGCCTTTGGGCCGCGGTCTCGTACTCCACGTGCTTGGCCCCGTACATCTCGGTGGCGATTATCCTGATCTTCTCCTTCAGCGGTTGGTCCAGCTCGTAAAGGAAGCGGAAATCGGTCTTCTCCGTTTCCAAGGCATCCACGACCTGGTCGGCCAGCTCCTGCCCGCCTTCCCCTCCCCGGGCGAAAACGTCGGAGAGGGCGCAGCGGACACCGAGCTCCCGGCAGTGCTCCCGGACGGCGGCGATCTCCGCCTCGGTGTCGGCCTGGAAGTGGTTGATGGCCACGACCAACGGAAGGCCGAAACGGTGTATGTTCTCGATGTGCTTGTCCAGGTTGGGGAAGCCGGCCTTCAAGGTCTTCAGGTCCTCGCAGCCGATGGCCTTCAGGGGGCAGCCGCCATGCATCTTCAGGGCCTTGATGGAGCAGACCAGCACCACGCAGTCGGGCCGGAAGCCGTTGTTGCGGCAGACGATGTCGAAGAACTTCTCTGCCCCCAGGTCGGCGCCGAAACCGGCCTCCGTGACCACGTAGTCCGATAGCTTGAGAGCGTACTTGGTGGCGATGATGGAACTGTTACCGTGGGCGATGTTGGCGAACGGGGACCCGTGTATGAAGAAGGGCTGTCCCTCCAGCGTCTGCACTAGGTTGGGGTTTATGGCATCCTTGAGCAGGGTGGCCATGGCCCCCACGCACTCCAGCTCCCGGGCCTCCACCGGGCGGTTGTCATTGGTATAGCCGACGATGATGCGGCCGAGCCGCTCCTTGAGGTCCTTCAAGGAGGTGGTGAGCGCCAGTATGGCGCTGATCTCTGAGGCAACCGTAATAATGAAGCCGCTCTCGTGCGGCACGCCCCCTTCCTTGCGGCCCCCGAGACCGACGACGATGTTGCGCAGCTCGCGGCAGTTCATGTCGATGGCCTTCTTCAGGAAGATGCGCGTCGGGTCGATGTTCAGCTTGTTGCCCTTGGCGATATGGTTCTCTAGTATCGCCGAGAGAAGGTTGTGCGCCGCGCCCACGGCGTGGATGTCGCCGGTGAAGTGCAGGTCGATGTCCCACATGGGGTAGACCTGGGAGAGGCCTCCGCCGGTCGCGCCGCCCTTGAGACCGAACGTAGGGCCGATGGACGGCTCGCGTATGGCTCCCATGACATCACGCCCTTGATACCCCAATGCCTGCACCAACCCGATGGTGGTGACGGTCTTCCCCTCGCCGGCCGGAGTGGGGGTTATGGCGGTGGTGAGGATGAGCTTGCCGTTCTTATGGCCGTCGAAGCGGCGAAGGACGGCCAATGGGACCTTGGCCATGTACCGACCGTACGGAATGATCTCGTCTGAGGATATGTCCAGCTTGGCCGCGATCTTATCGATGGGAAGGACCTTGGCCTCCTGGGCGATCTCGATGTTGCTCTTCATGCGCCACCTTGGTGCTTCGGATATCCAGCCAAAGGATAAAGCATTTTCACCCCGGCCGGCAATCATTATTAATCCGGCTATCCATCAAGAGCCGGGCTGGAAATGGGTGCCAAGTTAATCGAGGGAAAGCAGGTCGCGGACCAGATAAGGAAGGACCTGACCGTCAGGATCGCCGAGCTGCAGAAAAAAGGGGTGACCCCGGGACTGGCGGTCATAATGGTGGGCGACGACCCGGCCTCCGCCTCCTACGTGAGGATGAAGGGCAAGGCCTGCCTGGACCTGGGGCTGCATTCGCTGACTCTACACAAACCGGCGGACCTTTCCGAGAAGGAACTACTGCGCCTCATCGCTGAGCTGAACGTCGATCCCCAGGTCAATGGCATACTGGTGCAGATGCCGGTGCCCGGGCACATCGACGTCAGCAAGGTGGTCCAGGCCATCGATCCGGACAAGGACGTGGACGCCTTCCATCCAGTGAACGTGGGCAAGATGCTCATCGGCGAGGGCGACGGTTTCCTTCCGGCCACCCCGCACGGCATCCAGGTGATGCTGAACAGTTACGGTTATCACACGGCGGGCAAGCACGTGGTCATCGTGGGCCGCAGCAACATCGTAGGAAAGCCTATGGCCGCCATACTCATGCAGAAGGGCGAGGGGGCCGACGCCACGGTCACGGTCTGCCATTCGCACACCAAGGACCTGAAGGGGATCACCTCCCAGGCGGACATCCTGATATCCGCTATCGGAAAGGCCAACTTCATCAAGGCCGACATGGTGAAGGAGGGAGCGGTGGTCATCGACGTCGGTTCGAACCGGATCGACGACCAGAGCTTCTCCAAAGGCTACCGTTTCGTAGGGGACGTGGACTTCGAGGCGGTGAAAGAGAAGGCCGCGGCCATCACCCCGGTGCCCGGGGGAGTGGGGCCCATGACCATAGTCATGCTCATGCACAACACCGTGCTAGCGGCGGAAAGGGCTCTGGAAAGAACGCAGCAGCCTAAAGTTTAAGTCCAACTTTGTATGTTCGAGGGGACGTTATGTTAAGGGAATGCGGTGAGCACGGATACTATCGCGGGGAGACCTGCCCGATATGCGGAGAGCCTGGAAAGTTCCTGATGAGCGAGCAGGAGCTCGAGCAGCTGGGAAGGACCATGGCCGGTGTGCTGCGCCACTTCCCGGAGCGCTTCGGGCTGAGTATGGACGACCAGGGCTTCGTCAACATCCGGGAGTTCATAAACGCCCTGCGGGACAACAACCGCCGCTACCATTGGCTGAGACCGCATCACGTCATCGCCATCATCGAGACCGACCCCAAGGGTCGGTACCAGATCAGCAACGATCTCATGAGAGCGACCTACGGCCACTCCATCGAGCTGGATCTCAAGCTGCCCACGGAGAACATACCCGATCATTTGTACTATCCAGCCACCCCGGAGGAGGCGGACATCATCCTCGAGACCGGCCTGAGGCCCTCGGACCGCAAGATGGTGCACCTGTCCAAGACCTACCAGGACGCCTTCACCGCCGGTAAGGTGAGGGTGGACGCCCCCATCATACTGGAGATCGACGCCGACGCAGCCATCAAGGCCGGGAACGTCATCTCCCAGGCGGGGAAGACGGTATTCCTGACCCACAAGATCCCGCCGGAGTTCCTGTCCAAGAAGGAAGAGGAAGAGACCCTCTGATATCTTTCAGTGAAGGATTGGGCGACCGGCCGGCATCGTTTTCAATTTTATCTTATTGATGATCGAGCGGGTCCGCCGTTGGGATCAAGATAATAAAATGGTGAAGAAACCTGCCTAAACGCAGATGGTGCCGACGATCTCCAGCACCTGGAACACGATGGTCAGGGAGAAGACCACCAGGAGCGGGACGATGGCCGCGTCGAGGGTCGCCAGGACCTTCTTCGAGCTCTTGCTGGAAGCGGATATCAGCTCACGGGAGGAGAGCAGTATGATCAGCAGTATCGCTATGAGCGCGCCGCCCACGCCAATGCCGATGGCGGTGGTTATGGAGATGGCGCTGCTTGCTGCGGATGTGGTCACTACACTTATCACGCTGAGCATTAGCTATGTGAACAGGATAACTGGTATAAAAGAATTATTGGATTGGCCTCGATATTGATACCTCTTGGGCCGACCTTTTTCAGCACTTCCAGAGCGTTGCGACATAGCTATTAATCTCAGATGTTCGGTTGAAGTTACGTGTTCGAGACCGCCGACGAGATCCTGCGGCGCAAAGGGTTGATGGCCTATTCCAGCCACGTCCTCTCCTGGGACTGGGACGGCTTCCAGCCCGGGCTGACGGTCTTCGATCTTAAGGAGAAATGCGTGAAGGATAATCCGCTTCGCTTCCTGCCGGGCGACCGCCTGGACCTCATGGTGTCCCCGGAGCGCCGCTGCGTGGGCTCGTTCGCCGACGATGGCTATCAGCCGTGCATGCTGCGCCAGATAGTCTCCGGACCGCACGACCAGTGCCCGCAGTGCGCCTCTTCCTGGATACCCAGGCAGAGCTGCGTGTTCGAACCGGAGTGCGACGGCGTCCACGACATGCCCTGCGGGAAGGGAGGGAACATCTGCGCCCTGCAGCATCACGTCTACGCGGCCTTCTACGGCGACATGATCAAGGTGGGCATGACCCTGTCGTCCCGTTTCCGGGAGAGGGGCATAGAGCAGGGCGCGGACGCCATCGCCCGCCTGGGTACGTACCTGAACCGCCTGGAGGCGCGCAGGGCGGAGAACGCCTTGTCCAAAGCCCTGAAGGCTACCCAATGGGTGAGGAAGACCACCTTCCTCAAGCTGCAAGGGCGCCAGGTCGACCGGGAGGCCTACCAGAAGATGCTGGAAAGGTCGTTGTCCTCACTAGCGGACGTCCCGACGGACCCTTCGCCCGTGGAGATGCTGGACCAATATCCGCTGCTCAACGCGGACCTGTCCAAGGCGCAGTTCGCCGACGTTCCTGGCCGCCATCGCGGCGAGGTGCTCGGATGCAAGGGCAAGTTCCTGTTCTACCGCTTGCGGGACGGGAGCGTCCAATTGCTGGACATGGCCTCGGTGCCGTCCCGCTTCTTGATGCTGAAGCAGGGAAACAATAATAAATGCTAAGATTATGTTTCTTCACCTCCAGCCGATGGGGCGAAGTGATGCCATCATGGTGCAAAGGCTCTTACCGGAAGAAGTGACCAAGAAGTACGGAAAGCTGTTCTGCCGGGGCGTGTTCACGCTCATCGACGAGAAGAACGGCGTGGCCCAGATAATCGAGGAATGTTCGGCCAAGGGTCCGGTGGAATGGGACGCCTGCAACCGCAAGCGGGCGGGCGGGGCCATCACCAACATAACGGTGGAGGGGAACACCATCGTCATGGATGCGATCATCGGCGAGGGGGAGATCCACTTCGGCCCGGCCTCCAAGGACCTGGGAGGACAGGGGTTGCGATCAGTGGTCGTCGACGGGCAGAATGTGCGGACCACCTGGGTGGGATTGGCCGGCGCCAGCGTGGGCGTGGGCGCCTGCATGCCCCAAGGCCCGGGAACAATATTCGTCGAGTACCCGGACGACGTCAAGATCGGCGGGGCGCACCGCATCGAGGTGACCGTGGTCACCCCCAAGCTCATCCGCGTCATAATATCAGTGGACGACACGGACACCAAGCAGCAGGGGGCCTCCTGGTCCATGCTGCTCAAGGTGGCCCGGGACTGCCCGGTCGGCCACCTGCTGAAGCACAAGATCGTGCAGCTGAACCCCAATGTGCCGGAGAAGACCACCAACTGCGTCTCCGTAGGCGTCAGCTTTGCCATCGAGGAGTCCAAGCTGCCGGAGCTGATCGACTACTTCAAGAAGGAGCTGGGCAAGAACACCTTCTCGGAGGAGACCACCATGGCCTACTTCGTAGGTCTCCAGATACCGAAGGAGCTGGAGGACTATGGCTGGAAAGCCAAGAGCGTCATCTACAAGCTCCAGCAGGCCATCGACATGGCCAAGCGGACCGGCGTCCAGCTGGTGGAGATCACTGGGAAGCGCGGCACCATCGGGGCCGTGGCGGCGATAGGCTGCTTCGACCTCGGGCTCAAGGCCGCCGGGCTTCCCGAGGACTTCGAAAGTAAGTAGAACACCGAATGACCTAGGTGCCACAGATGTCCAACGAGATTACCCGCGCGATCGCCAACACCGCCTATCAGACCTACGAGCGGCGGCTGTTCAAGGAGGTCATGGAGGGCAAGATCCCGGACCACGTGGCTATCATCATGGACGGTAACCGCCGCTTCGCCCAGGAGATCGGGCTGGCGGCGCACGAGGGCCACGCCAAGGGAAAAGACAAGTTGGAGGAGGTCATGGAATGGTGCCAGGAGATGGGCATTCGCGTGCTTACGGTCTACGCCTTCTCCACCGAGAACCTCAACCGCGATGAGGGCGAGGTGTCTTTCCTCATGGACCTTTTCGCCGAGAGCTTTCTTAAGCTGGCGGAGGACGCCCGGGTGCACAAGAACCATATCAAGGTGACGGTCCTGGGCCAGAAGGAGCTGCTGCCGGAGCGGGTGATCAAGGCCATAGAGGTGGCCGAGCAGCGAACCAAGGACTACGACCGCTACTTCTACAACATCGCTGTGGCCTACGGCAGCCGGCAGGAGATGATAACGGCCATCAAGCGCATCGCCACCAAGGTCAAGGACGGCGAGATGAACGTGGAAGAGATCGACGAGAAGATGTTCTCCAGCTTTCTATACACCGCCGACTTCCCCGACCCCGACCTGGTCCTGCGCACCTCGGGCGAGGAGAGGGTCTCGAACTTCCTGCTCTGGCAGCTAGCCTATTCCGAGCTGTACTTCACCGACGTTTTCTGGCCCGGCTTCCGCAAGGTGGACTTCATGCGGGCGATACGCTCCTATCAAGCGAGACAGAGGCGCTTCGGCAAGTGATGAACCTCGGTGCATGACATTTTAAATATAATCGACAATGTCAGCGTGCCAGAGGCCCAAGGATGAGCAAAGAGGACATCATCTTCCTGCACGCACCCAGCGTCTACGATTTTCGCAAGGAGTTCCTGTTCTACGGGCCGGTCAGCGACATGGTGCCGTCCACCCCGGTCTTCGAGATGTACCCCTTCGGCTTCATCACCATGGCCGTGCACCAGGCCAAGAACGGCTACAAGGTGCGCATCGTCAACCTGGCCAGCATGATGCTGAACGACCGGAAGCTGGACGTGGAGAAGCTCATCTCCAAGCTCGATTCCAAGGTTTTCGGCATCGACCTGCATTGGCTGCCCCACGCCCACGGGGCGCTGGAGATCGCCAAGCTGGTCAAGAAGCACCACCCGAAGGCCAAAGTGCTCATGGGGGGGTTCTCCGCCACGTACTACCACGAGGAGCTCCTCGACCGCCCCGAGGTGGACCTGATACTGAAGGGCGATTCCACCGAGGTCCCACTGCAGCACTTGATGGAGGCGCTCAAGAGCGGAACGCCCCTTGAACAGGTGGAGAACCTCAGCTGGAAGGACGAGAAGGGCGTCCACCACAACCCTATCTCCTACGTCCCCGACACCCTGGACTATCAGGACGTGGACTACGGCTGGATCGTCAGGTCGGTGATCAGGCACCACGACATCGAAGGTCACAAGCCCTTCAAGGACTGGGACCGCTACCCGATCACCATGGTCTTTTCCATCAAGGGCTGCCACCTGAACTGCTCGGTGTGCGGCGGCTCCTGCTCGGCCATGCACCGTTTCCTAAACCGCAAGAAGCCCGCATTCCGTGACCCGGAGAAGCTGGCCATGGACGTGCGTAACATCCAGAACTACATCAAGGCGCCAACGTTCATCGTCGGCGACCCCCGCCGCGGCGGACCGCAGTACATGGAGCGCTTCTTCGCCGAGGTGAAGCGCCTCAAGGTGACCAATCCGTTGGTCTTCGAGTTCTTCACTCCCCCGGACGAGGAGTTCTACAAACTAGCTAGTACGCACACCAAAGGGTTCTCCGTGGAGATATCCCCCGATTCCCACGATCCTGAGGTGCGCGAGGCCCTTGGACGTAAGTACTCCAACGAGGAGCTGGATGAGTCTATCAGGAACGCCCTGAAGTACGGGGCAGAGAGGTTCGACGTCTTCTTCATGATCGGTCTGCCGAAGCAGACCAGGGAGTCGGCGGTCAAGAGCGCAGAATATGCCAAGCATCTGTATGAGGTCGCTAACAAGGACCCCCGGCTCTGCGTGTTCATCTCCCCCCTGGCCCCGTTCCTGGACCCTGGCTCCATGGTCTTCGAGGACCCAGAAAAGTATGGATACATCTCATTGGCGCGGACGCTCGAGGAACACCGCGCCCGCCTTCCCTCGCCCAGTTGGAAATACGTGCTGTCCTACGAGACCAAATGGATGACCCGCGACGACATCGCGGAGGTCAGCTACGAGGCCGCCGACGCCATAAACAAGGCCAGGTTCGATTGCGGTCTCATCACCAAGGAGGAGCTGGACTACCGTTTGCAGCGCTCTAGCGAGGCGGCGGAGATGATGAAGAAGGTGGATGCCGCTGTGGCCATGCAGGACCCGGAGGAGAAGAAGAAGGCCTTCCAGGAACTTCAGAGGAGGTCCGAGGAGCTCATGGAGAGCACCATCACCCACAAGCGGGAGATGGAGTGGATGAGCAAGAGCCTCGTGCGCAGCATGCCCCGAGCGGTGATATCCCTGATCCGGGGCCTCTAAGGCAGGATGCGGCGGCAGCGGATGAGGTTGTTCATCCTCCGCTCGCCCAGGAACCTCATGGCCGTCTCGGTGCGCCAGGCGCTGCCGAAGCACAGTCCCGCCAGGAATTTGGTGTGGGCGGCGGTGCGTAGCTGCTTGAAGATCTGCCTGCGCCACTCCTCTTCGTACTTTTCCAGGCTCGTCCCTTTGAGCACGTTCTCGGCCACGGCCCTGCCGGCCACCCGCCCGGCCATACGGGCGATGGGTATGCCGCCGCCGTTCACGGCCATGACCTGCCCGGCGGCGTCGCCGACGGTGATAGCCTGCCCGGCCACGGTCCTCTTGGCGGGCATGGACATGGGTATGAGCTTACCTTCGGGCTTGTCGGCCTTCAGTCCCTTCACCTCCAAGAAGCTCTCGAAATAATTGTTGATCGTGTCCTTGCTGAACCGGCGGGCCACGCCCAGCCCGACGTTGGCTGCGCCCTTCTTGGGGATTATCCAGGCATATCCCCCCGGGGCCACCGTGCCGAAGTACATCTCGCATACCGGCTCGAAATCTCCCTTTATCTGGGTGGTCACGGCGGGGCACAGGTCCTTGGAACGCGGCAGACCGAAGGCCTTGCCCACGATGGACATGGGACCGTCGGCCCCCACGATGACCTTGGCCTTGACGGTCAGGTCGTCCGTCTGCACCAGCCCTTCGCTCACCTTTGTGACCCGCTGACCGGTCATGATCCAGGCCCCGGCCTTCTCGGCCTGGGAGGCGAAGAACTGGTCCAGTCGGTCCCTGTCGGTGGTGTAGCCGATGAAAGGGATCTCGTAACGGGTGAACTTGGGGGAGTAGATGCGCGTGGTGTCGCATTTAATGCAAACCAGGTCCGCGGGCACTTCGAAGAGCTCGGCCATGTCGCCGGTGCTCGGGAACATGGCGGTCATCTCCTCCAAGCTGGGCATGAACTCTCCGCAGCGGACCGGCACGCCCACTTGGGACCTGCGTTCGAGAACTAGCACGTCCGCTCCGCTCTCGGCCGCGTACCTGGCGGTGGTGCTGCCGGCCGGGCCGGCTCCCACCACTACCACATCCACCTTGAGTTCCTCGCTCATGCTGCTCACCAACGGGCGCGCGCTCAATAGCTGCGGTTGACCACAGTCTCGGCGAGCTTGCGCAGCCCTTCCTTGTGATTGGACTCGGGAACGCCCTCCAAGGCCTTCAGCGCCTTGTCGGCGTACTCCCTGGCCTTGACCTTCGACCTTTCGATGGCCGTGGTCTTGGCTATCAGGGACAGGGCCTCCTCGATGTCCTTCTCCGATTTGCTTTTCTTTTGGAAAAGCTTGGAGAGGCGCTCGCTCACCGCGGGGTCTCCCATGGCATAGATTAGCGGCAGGGTGGCCTTGGCCTCATCGAAGTCCACCATGCGGGGCTTGCCCAAGGCCTTCTCGTTCCCTACGATGTCCAGGATGTCGTCCACGATCTGGAAGGCTATCCCTATGTTGATCCCGTAATCGCCCATGGCGTGGATCCGATCGGGGCTGGCATCGGCCAGATACGCTCCGATGCGGGCACTGGCCATTATCGGTTTGGCGGTCTTGCCCTCGATGATGTTCAGGTAAACGTCGATGGGAGCGACCTGCCCCTCCTTCTCGAACTGCATTATCTCGCTCTCGGCGATGGCCGTGCAGGCCTCAGCCACCAGGCTGACGATCTCCTCGTTGAAGAAGCCGCCGATGGCGAAGGCTTTCACGAAAAGAAAGTCCCCGCCGACCAAGGCCTTCTGCAGTCCGAACTTCTTGTATGCGGAGGGCTTGCCCCGCCTCATCTCCGACCGGTCGTTGATGTCGTCGTGGATGAGGGTGGCGGAGTGTATCATTTCGAAGGCCGCGGCGATCTTGACCGCCTCGGAGACGTCCTTGCCCCCGTTGGTCAAATAGGACAGTATGGTGACCCCCGGGCGCATGCGCTTTCCGCCCGAGGTTATGACGTAATCGCTTATCTCGGTGAGAATGGGCTGCTCCGACTGGATGCTACGGTGGATCTCCTGTTCCACCATCTGCAGTTCATCCTTGATGGAGGCCTCCCATGACTGAGACATCGTCGCTGGATATGAGCAATCCATACTTAACCATTACTGGAAGTATTTAAGCCATCGAACAGGCCAGCGTTCCCATCAGAGAAGAAAAAATAAGAGAAAGGGGTAAGGGATTTCAGGCGAACAAGGCATGGGCGGCGTTCTGGCAGAGCTGTATGAAGAAGTTCGGATAGACCCCTATCACGATGACCGCTACGACGCATATCGCGACCGCAGCCATCATGCTCTTGGGCAGCTTTAGCTTGTCCGATGGGGCACCTTCTTCCAGCTCGTCCACGTACATGTACTTGACCACGCGGGCGTAGTAGTACAGGGATATGGCGCTGTTGATGATGCCTGCCACGGACAGCCAGATCATCCATTCCGAGCCGGCCACCGCACCCGATATGGGGGCGGAGAACAGCACGACCTTGCTGGCGAACCCGGCCAGGGGCGGTATGCCCGCCAGGGAGAAGAGCAGCACCATCATGGAAAAGGCCATGAACTTGGACCTCTTGGCCAGTCCCTTATAGTCCGCAATCTTCTCGCCAATGGCCGCGACGGACAGGGTGGCCACGATGATGAACGCTCCGCCCTTCATGAAGGCGTGGGTCATGATGTGGAATATTCCGCCCGTCAGGGCGTATTCCGTACCCACCGGTATGGCGATCAGTATGTAGCCGGCCTGGGCGATGCTCGAGTAGGCCAACATCCTCTTGATGCTGGTCTGGTTGAGCGCTGCCAGGTTGCCCACCGTCATGGTCACTATGGCTATTAGGGCCACCACGATGTCCCAGTCCGCCTTGATGGCGATCATACCGATCAGGAAGAACTTGAACAGGGCGACGAAGCCCATCTTCTTGGAGTCGGCTGCCAGCATGGCGGTGATGGTGCTCGGGGCACCCTCGTACACATCCGGGGCCCAGGAATGGAACGGTACCATGGCCACCTTGAAGCCGAAGCCCACGATGACCATGACCAGCGCCACCCAGACGATCTCCTGGAACCCGGTCAGGGTGGCCATTGCCGCCCCGATGCCGGCGAAGGAGGTCGTGCCGGTCACGCCGTACAGCAGGGATATACCGAACAGGGTGAAGGCCGAGGAAACGCCGCCGAAGATGAAGTACTTCGTGGCCGCTTCCGTCCCCTTCAGGTCCTTCTTGCGGAAGGCCACCAGGGCGTAGGAGGATATGCTGGTCACTTCGATGCCTACGTAAAGCACGAAGAGGTCGGTCGAAGAGGCCACCAGCAGCATGCCTACGGTCGCTAGCAGAATCAGGGAGAAATACTCCGAGGCGTGCTTCTGGCCTTCGATGAACTTGCCCGAGGCCAGTATGACCACGAAGGCCACGCTCAGGAAGATCATCATGAACAGGCCGCTGAAGTCATCCAGCACCAGGATGCCGGTGTCGAATACCACGGCCCCGGCACTGCTGAGGAAGTGCATGAGGACCGCTAGCATGGATAACCCAACGCCTGCCAACGATACTGTCGCCAGGTACTTGCTGTCCTTGATGACCATGCCCACGGCGGGTATGGCTATGGCGAACAGGGCCAATATGATCTCGGGGTATATCGCTGAGTAGTCCACTTAGATCCCTCCCAGAAGACCCACGACCGCGCCGACGGCGGGGCGTATGTAGTCCATCACCAGTGCGGGGAACATGCCGAAGAGCACGATGAAACCGCTAAGCACCGCCAGGGGCAGCGCCTCGTACCAGTACAGGTCGTGCATGTGCTCGGTGTCCACTTCCTTGGTCAGGGGGCCGAAGAGGGTCCGCTGCATGGCCCAGATGTAATAGGCGGCGGTTATGGCCACGCTCATCACCGGGATCAGTAGCAGCCAGCCGAAGGCATCATAGGTGGAGGTGAATATCGAGAACTCCGCCACGAAGCCGACCATTCCCGGCAGGCCCAGGGAGGCCAGGAAACCGATCATCATGAAGGTCGCGGCGTACGGCATCTTGGCCGCCAGGCCACCCAGCCTGGGGATGTTCCTGGTGCCCGTCTTGTGCTGCACCACGCCGCACATCATGAAGAGGACGGCGGTGATGAGACCGTGGGCGAACATCTGGAACACGCCTGCGGCGATCCCAAGCTCGCTGAAGGTGGCGAATCCTAGCAGCACCAGCCCCATGTGGCTGATGGAGGAGTATGCTACCATCTTCTTCAGGTCCTTCTGTGCCAGGCACATCAGAGCGCCGTAGATGATGGACAGGATGGCCATTATGACCATGACCCATTGCCATTCACCAGCACCGGTGGGCAGGGCGGGAAGGGCGATGCGGATGATACCGTAGGCGCCCATTTTAAGCAGTAGTCCGGCCAGGAGGACGGAGCCGGCGGTGGGGGCTTCCACGTGCGTGTCCGGTAGCCAGGTATGGAAGGGGAACATGGGCATCTTTACGGCGAAGCCGAAGAAGAGGGCTCCGAACACAATTATCTGGAAGGTGGTCCCGAACGTCGGGGAGATCGCGTTTATGGTCTCCATGCTGAAGGTGTAGATTCCGCTGATGGACCCGGCCTCGAAGTACATGGCGAATATGCCCAGCAACATGACCAAACTGGCGATGTGGGTATAGATGAAGAATTTGATCGCCGCATAGGACCGCCTCGGACCGCCCCAGATGCTGATCAGGAAGTACATCGGGATCAGCACTACCTCCCAGAAGATGTAGAACACGAAGTAGTCCAGGGCCATGAAGACACCTAGCACTCCGAGCTCCAGCACTAGCAGCAAGGCCATGTACTGGTTGGTCCGGTGTTCGATGTCCCAGGAGAATATTACGGCCAGGAAAACCAATAGGGTGCTCAGGAAGACCATGGGCACGCTGATTCCGTCCACGCCTACGATGTATTGGATGCCGAGGGCGTCTATCCAGGTGAATGATTCATGGAACTGGTAGCCGCCGGCGGTCTGCACGTATTCCGTGAGCATCAACAGCGAGAGCGCCAAGGATATGGCGGAGAAAGCCAACGCCGACATCTTGGCCATCTTGGGGTTCTTCCCCAGGAAGAAGGTGACCACTGCACCGATCAGGGGGAATAACAACAGCAGGGATAGTATCGGTATGTTCTCTAACATGGGATCACCTCAGCGCTCCTACGACATAGAGCAGAACGATTATCAGCGAGACTCCCAACAGCAAGAGCGTGGTGTAGTTCTGAATCAGCCCGGTCTGGGCCTTGCGGACCACTCCGCCGGCCTTGATCAGGAAGGCGCTGATGGCATTCACTATGCCGTCGATGATATAATGATCGAACTTGTCCAGCAGCAGGGAGAAGCCGTACACGCCCACGTAGCCTATCTTGTCATAAGCTACGGGGAACTTGTAGCGGTCCAGTAACAGCTGGCGCATGGCCTTGGGGAAGCCTTTGGACACGACCTTCTCCGCGGACACCTTGGTCTTGAAGAAGGTGAAGTATGCAAGAAGGATCCCGCCCACCGCCGCGACTATGGATAGGTAGGTCAGCGGGGAGGTGAACACCTCGGTTAGGCGCTCGCCTATATCCATGGCCTCGAAATTACCGCCCATATTGATGGTCGAGTAGAACCCGTCGCCGATGAACAGCGCGAATCCGGAGCCGAAGGCCAGGATCACCAATACGATCAGAGGTATCAACATGGTGATCGGGGCCTCGTGAGCGTGGTGCCCGTGCGCGAGAGCGCGCCTGGTACCCTCCTTCTCTTCGCCCTTGAACGCCATGAACCACATGCGGAACATGTAGAAGGCGGTCATGAAGGCGGTGGCGACTCCCAGCACCCATAACAGCATGAACGTGAGGTTCAGGTCCCCGGCCTCGAAGGCCACGGCGAGCACCTCGTCCTTGCTCCAGAACCCGGACAGGACCGGAATGCCGGCGATGGACAGGGAGGATATCAGCATGGTGATGCTTGTGACCTTCATGTACTTGCCTAGGCCGCCCATCTCGTTCAGGTTCTCGGTGCCTACGAAGTGAATGACCGAACCGGCGCCAAGGAAGAGCATGCCTTTGAAGAAGGCGTGGTTCATCAGATGGAACAGGCCAGCTCCGAAGGCTAAACTTCCAGCGAGCTCATGACCCTGGTTCCATAGGAACGCACCAGAGCCAAGAGCCAATATCATGTACCCCAGCTGTGAGACGGTGGAGTAAGCGAGCACTCCCTTGATCTTAGGGGCGCAGAGGGCCATGGTAGCGGCTATGAAGGCGGTGATGCCTCCAATGGCGGCCACGAAGAGGCTTACCTCGGCGCTCGTCGCTATGATCGGGAAGGCTCTAGCGACCAGGTAGACACCGGCGTTGACCATGGTGGCCGCGTGTATTAACGCGGAGACGGTGGTCGGACCTTCCATAGCGTCCGGGAGCCAGTCATGCAACGGGAACTGGGCGCTCTTGCCTATGGCCCCTCCGAACAGGAAGAAGGCGGCGAAGGCCAGGGTCGTCTGGTCCGCTGAGGCCAGGGAGGCCCAGACCAGCTCATAGTTTAGGGTGTGCAGCTCGGTGAACAGCAGGAAGAGGCCGATCATGAACATGACGTCCCCTACCCTGGTCACCAGGAAGGCCTTCTTGGCCGCGCGGGCCGCTGCAGGCCTCTCGAACCAGAAGCCGATGAGCAGGTACGAGCAGAGACCGACCAGTTCCCAGAAGATGAACATCTGCAGGAAGTTGTTGGCCAATACCAGCCCGAGCATGACGCCCACGAAGAGGCATATCTCGGTGAAGTAACGGTGCTGCCTCTTCCCCTGGTCGTGCATGTAACCCTTGGAGTAGACGACCACCAGGAAGGAGATGAAGGAGACCACGATGAGCATCATGGCCGCCACGTTGTCCAGGAAGATCCCCATCTCGATGGTGTAGTCCGAACTTAGGACCACCCAGTCCATGGAGTCTCGGTAGACGGTCCCGGTGGTCAGCAGCTCGAAGGCCGTCCACAGGGCCAGGACCATGCCGCCTCCGACACCGATCAAGGCCACTAAATGGCCACTGTCTTTCATCTTGCCGCCCAGGAACCCGACTATGACGAAGGCCAGTAACGGTAGGACCGGGATCAACCATGCGTATTCGAGTATGCTCATTTTACCACCTTAATAGGTTGATGTCGTCCACGTTCACGGTCTTCCTCAGCTTGTTCAGGTTGAGCAGTATGGCCAGAGCCACGGTCACTTCGGCCGCGGCGATGCCTATGGAGAACAGGGCGAAGGCCTGTCCCTGAGCGTCGCCCAGGTTCGAGGAGAAGGCCACCAGGTTGATGTTCGCGGCGTTGAGCATGATCTCAATGGACATCAGCACGACGATGGCGTTCTTCTTCAGTATTACCCCGGCCGCCCCGATGACGAACAGGGATGAAGATAGCATCAGTATGTATTCCAGAGGTATGTTCATTCCTCATCATCCTCCTGTGCGATGAAGACGCCGCCCAAGATAGCGGAGAGGAGAAGCAGGCCCAACATGAGCACGGCCACCCCGTAGTCGTTGAAGACCGCCATTCCGACGGTGGCGGTATCGATTAGCGTGTTGCCCGCATCGCCCCATTCGACGGAGAAGATGGAGAACAGCATCAACTCAAGCAGGAGACCTGCCAGGAGCACCTTGTAGACCATTATCTTCGTGATCTCATCGTACTTCACGGCGACCGCCTCCCTTTGGGTTCGTCATCGCATTTATCCGCGCCGATCATGCGACGCTTGGTTAGCATGATACCGAAGAGTATCAGGACGTTGATGGCGCCAACGTACACCAGTATCTGGATGAGGAACAGGTATTCTGCGTTCAGGAATAGATAGATTATGCCCACGCCGAGGAACGTGGCCGCCAGCCACACCACGCTGCGCACGATGTCCTTGGTTGCCAGCACCATGACGGCGCATCCTACGGTCAGGCCTGAGAATATCAGGAAGAACAACAGGTCGAGGTCCATCACAACACCTCCTTGACGGAAAGGGCCGATTTAGGACACACATCGACGCATTGCTCGCAGACCACACACTTGGTGTTTTCGAACTTGGGGTGCTTTATCGGCTTTTTGGTCTTTTGGTTGATCTCGCCGGTCTCGACCATCTCGATAGCTCCGGCAGGGCAGGTCTTGGCGCACCTTCCGCAGGAGATGCACTTGGTGCCCTCCAGCTGGATGGTGTCATGAACGTTATGGTCGTTCTTGGCGTAGGTCTTGACCTCGCCTCCCTTCATCTCGGAGAGCAAGGCGAACTGATAGTTCACCTCATATCCGGGCTTGTAAGGGTGCTGCAGCTTGATCGGGTCGTAGATCAGGGCGGCGCGGTTGTATGATGCCAGCTCGAACTCCGGGGTGACGATCATGGCATTGGTCGGGCAGGCCTCGGCGCAATTGCCGCACATCATGCAACGTCCGACGTTCACCTGGGGGCGCTTGACCTTGCCCACGTTAGGAAGTTCCACCTGCACCATCTCGATGCACTGGTTCGGGCACTCCCTGGCGCAGCGGGCGCAGCCTATGCACCTCTCCAGGACGATCCCGGGGCGGCCTCGGAAGTTGTCGGGGTATATCAGCTTCTCCCATGGGTACAGGATGGTGCAGGGACGGTTCTTAGTGGCCCGTACCAGGCCTTTGAAGGTGACCTTCATGGTCTTCAATACGTATCCAGTAGGTCGAAGATGGTCCGCCTTCGTGTAAGTCCTTTCCTCCATCCTCATCAGAACACCTCCGCGACCTTAAGGGCTATAGCTATGAGCAGGTTAATCACGGCCAGGGGAAGGAGTCTCCTCCAGCCCATCTTCAATATCTGGTCGGTCCTGATCCTCACAGTGGCAGCCCTGACCCAGATGAAGAAGAAGAACACGATGAAGGTCTTGGCAAGGTACCATATCTCGGCCCATATGAACTCGGGGCCGGCCCATCCGCCCAGGAAGAGCATGGTGAACAGACCACACAGGATGTAGGCGCGGAAGTAATCGGAGGCCATTTGCAGGCCCCATCTTACATCGCCGTATTCAGTGGCCCATCCTTCGACGAGCTCGGCCTCGGCCTCAGGCAGGTCGAACGGGACACGCTCAGACTCACCTACAGCGGCCACGAAGAACGTGAGCGCACCGATGCACAGAGGTACAATGAGCCAGATGTTATGCTCTTGCCAGGATACTATACCAACGAACGAAAGGTCACCGGTCAGCACGACGACAGAGACGACGCACAGCAGGAGCGGTATCTCCAGGGCAATCAGCTGGGCGGCAGCCCTCATACCGCCGATCAGGGTGAACTTGTTGTTGGACGCCCATCCACCGATCAGGATGCTGAACGGTCCGAAGGAGAAGATGGCTATTCCGAGCAGCACGGCCAGGTTGACATTTATCACGTAGAAGTTATCGCTGAACGGAATGCATCCGAAGAGCATGAAGGTCGAGGCCAGGTATGTGAATATGGCCATTTCGAAAAGGGCATGGTCGGAGTCCTTGGGAACGATGTGCTCCTTCAGGATGACCTTGATACCGTCAGCGAAGTTCTGGAAGAAACCGAGCAGGCCCACCTGGGTACCGCGGCGGTCCATGAACCTTCCCAGGAACTTCCTTTCCTGCCATATGAAGCATAGGCCGAACATCATCGCAGTGATCAAAAATATCGCTACGACCAACAAAGTGGCCACGGCGGTGACCACCGGCTCGGACTCCACCCAGTCGGCCAGACCGCTCAGGAAGCTCAGTTTTGTCCAGTCGATGAGCGCGGCGACCAATCCTAGCAGCCACTCGGTGAAATTTGTCAGTTCAAAATAGAGAGTCGACATTTGATCACCTGTCCGTTTCTCCTATGCACATGTCCATCATTCCCATGATGGCCGGGACATCGGATATCTTGAACCCAACTAGCATGGGCGGGGAGGCGGACAAGTTGACGAAGTTCGGCGAGCGCACCTTCAGGCGGTAGGGCTTTTCCGTACCGTCGCTTACGATGTACATTAGCGATTCTCCGCGGGGGTCTTCCACACGGCAGGCGACCGTTCCCTTCGGAGGGCATCTGGACACCTTGACCCGGATGGGGCCCTTGGGCATCTCGGCCAAGGCCTGGCGGACGATCTTCGCGCTCTCGCGCATCTCGTCAATGCGTACGCGGTATCGTGAATACACATCGCCATCCGTGGCCACGCAGACCTCGAACTTCATGTCCTCGTACACTTCGTACGGGTCGAGGCGACGCAGGTCCATGTCCACGCCGCTGGCCCTCATGATAGGGCCGGTCAGCCCCAGGTTGATGGCCATTTCGGCGCTCATCTTCCCGATGCCGACGGTCCTCATGCGGAACGGCTCGTTCTCGTCGCACAGCGCCTCCATGTCGCGCAGGCGCTTCTCGAACTCGTCCAGCACGCGGTTGACATCACGCTCGAAATTCTCTGGCAGATCGTTCCTGACCCCGCCGATGCGTGTGAAGTTGTAGGTCATGCGCGCGCCGCTCAATTGGCACAGGAGGTCGAGGAACAGCTCCCTCTCCCTGATGGTCCAGGTCATGATGGTGTAGCTGCCGAGGTCGGTACCGACGGCCATCAGCCATGTCAAGTGAGAGGTGATGCGTTGTAGTTCCAAGGCGGCCACGCGGATGTATTTGGCCCTTTCTGGAGCCTCGATGCCGTAAAGTCTCTCCGCGGACAAGCAATAAAGGTGATTCCAGGACAGGGACGACCCATAGCACAGACGGTCAGCGAGGGGGACTATCTGCGAGTAGGTGCGGTTCTCCACCATCTTCTCCCAGCCCCTGTGCAGGTAGCCGATGATCGGCTCTGCTGCGGTTATGGTCTCTCCATTGAGCCTTACCCTGAGGTTCCACAGACCATGGTTGAAGGGGTGCTGGGGACCCATGTTGACCCACATCTCATCAGACATCTCAGACCCTCCTTCCAACATGGAAGTCCTTTCTCAGGGGGTGGAACTTGAACTCCTCGGGGAGCATGATGCGGCGCAGGTCAGGGTGTCCCTTGAAAACGACACCCATGAGGTCGAACGCCTCCCTCTCATGCCAGTTGGCGCCACCCCATAACGGGGTGATCGAGTCCACGGTGGGATCGTCGCGGGGGAGGTCCACTAGGACCTCGGCCATAACGTGGTTGGCCCACGAGGATATGTGATAGGCAACGGTGAAATGGTCCAGGTAGTCGACCGGACTGACGCAGGAGGTGTGCTCGAAGGACAGCTCGTCCTTCATGAACTTGCACATGTCCAAGAACGATTCCCGGCCCACCTTGAGCACGATGTTGCGGGGAGCGACCTTGACGACCTCCACCGCAGGGAACTTGGACTTTATGGCGTTGGCGACCTCTTCTTCGGACCGGTCGGGCTTGTCGTAAACGATGACTTGGCTCATTGCAACACCTCAATCGTCCAGGAAGCTGCCGCGGTTCTCAGCAGTCATCTTGCGGTTGAGCATATTGAAGCCTTGAATCATGGCTTCGGGGCGGGTAGGGCATCCAGGTATGTATATGTCCACGGGAATGAACGTGTCCGCGCCCTGAATGACATTATAGGCGTCATACCAAGGGCCGCCGGATATTGTGCACTCGCCCATGGCGACAACCCACTTGGGCGAAGGCATCTGCTCGTACAGGGCCTTCGCTATACCGAAGTGCAGCGGATAGACCGAGTTTCTCTGGCCCCAGGACCATATGGGGGCGGTCAGCTTATCAATGGCTTTCTTTCCGCCCGTAGCCACCATGGTCTCGCGGACGAAGTTCTTCGTCATCTCGCCGAACTGCTTGGCGGTCATGGTCATGGCGTTGAATGACAGGTCTATATCCACAATATCCTCTCCTTCTTCAATGAGTAGTATACTCCCACGAGCAGGATGATGAGGAATGCGATCGCAGAGATTTTCGCGATCTCGGAGAGTCCTTCAAAGGACATGGCCCAAACAAGCAGAAAAACCGTGACGATGTCAAAGGCCACGAAGATGATGGCGTAGATATAGAATTGAACATGGAACTGGATCTGGGCCACTCCGATAGGCCTCTCACCGCACTCGTAGGTGGATTCTCTCAGCTCAGCGTGCTTCGTCGGCCTGAATAGCTTTCCCATGAAAATGGCAATAAAGGGAATCAGTAAAGCCACCAGAGCAAACATTGCAACCGGGAAATAGTCGTCTACGAGCATTGTAGGGGGATAATGCTTCCTTTATTTAAACTTTTGAGATTTGATGGGGCCTTTTTATGAAACATTTTTTAACATGACCAGCAAGTTAAATATTTTAAATTATATAAAATTAAAATTAAAGCCCTGTTAACTCGGGAAAAAAGCAAGGAGATATTAATACACATGAGTTAAATCATCTCATCGATGCGGAGCCTGCTCTGCATCTGGCGTCACATCACACCAAATCGGATTAATATGATAGTGAGGATAGAGGGAGGGCTGCCAATGGCAGGTGAAAGAATGAAGATCGGATTCGTCGGTGCGGGCAACATGGCCGAGGCCATGATGAAGGGCATCATCTCGGCCGGGATGGCCAAGGCTGAGGACATCATAGCGAGCGAGATCGTTTCGGAACGGAGGGACTTTATAACCAAGACCGTCGGTGTGCAGACGGTCTCGGACAACATCGAGGTGGTGCATTTCTCGGACGTGGTCATCTTGGCGGTCAAGCCGTACCATGTGGGACCGGTCCTCGACGAGCTGAAGCCGTACCTCAAAGAGTCACACCTGATCATATCCATTGCCGCAGGCGTTAGGATCTCTCTTATAGAATCGCACCTCAACCGGGGTGTGCGCGTGGTCCGGGTCATGCCCAACCAGCCCTGCCTGGTCGGCGCTTCGGCCTCCGGTTTCGCTCTGGGCCGCTCGGCCAAGAAGGAGGACAAGGAGACCGTGCAGAGCATCCTCAATTCCGTGGGGGTGGCCTTCTGCTTGGACGAGAAGCTCCTGGATGCGGTCACCGGCCTCAGCGGCAGCGGCCCGGCCTACATATACATGGTCATCGAGGCCATGGCCGACGGTGGGGTCTTGGCCGGCCTGCCCCGAGACGTCGCGCTGCAATTGGCCGCCCAGACGGTCCTGGGGGCGGGGAAGACCTACCTGGAGACCAGAAAACACCCTGGTGAGCTCAAGGACATGGTGACCTCGCCGGGTGGTACGACCATCGAAGGCCTCAGAGTATTGGAGGAAGCGGCCGTGCGCGGCGCCTTCATCGATGCCGTGGAGGCCGCGGCCAAGAAAAGCGAGGAGCTGGGCGGGAAGAGCTGATCACTTTCTGCGCGTGGTCCTCAAAGGCGAGCCGCAGATCGGGCAATCGGGATGCTGTTCCTTGAAGACCTTCCCGCACCCGGTGCACAGATAGTTCCACCTGATGACCTTGGTTATCCCTTTCATGCCCAGGGGCATGTAATCTATCCCCAGCACCACGGCCAGGTTCTGGATGGAATAATCGTCGGTCACCACGCTGGCCTTAAGCTCCAAGGCCAGGGCCAACACCTCCACGTCCACCGGAGAGAGACGCGCTGAGTCGCCCGTACCTTTGGACGCTTTCCTGACCGCCCCCAGGGTACGGGAGGTGGCCTGGGAGACCTTGAGCATGGGCAGCAGATGGTCCGCCCGGCGGTCGCCGTACTTCTCTAGCTCGCCCAGCACCCCTTCGGTGACGAAGGCCTCCCAGTCCTGGGGCACCTGTTCCAACGAGAACAGGGCCGAAGTGTCCAAAACCACCTTCACGCCTCGGTTATCATCTGCGGCGCTGAATAAGTTTGCCTTTTTCAGGGCCTTCCTTCGTTCATCTTATATACGAGCTATCGTTAAAGCGGGACGAATGTCGGAGATAGCTGTTGACCAGATGGTGATCAATTATATCATGAAGAACGGAGGGGACCATCGCATATGCACCTCCTGTTCCGGACCGGTCCTGCTGCCGATCGCCCTGAAATCCCCCAAGCCCAGTGACATAATTATAAAGGTCGGGGAGCACACCCTTTACGTCTCACGGGTGCAGGCCAAGTACATCAGGAAGATCACTGCGGACATGATCTACGAGCCCGAGGTCGGCATGTCCTGCAACCACTACCCTGGACTATAGACCCGGATCGCCTTTTCCGCGGAAATTATGGCCATGGTCTCCAGGTCCACCTTGGCCTCCTCGGCCAGAACGTCGTCGAGCGAGGCGCTGGTTATGACCCGGCTGGGAACGGCGGTGCAATCCTTGCTCCCGTCGCTCATTATGGAGATCTCGTAGGTCCCGATCTGTTTGGCTATGCGCTCGATCTCCAGTTTGTCCAGCCCGATGAGGGGACGGAGCACCGGCATCTCCAGGCCATGCTGCTCCGCCCTGATGTTGTTCAGGGTCTGCGATGCCACCTGGCCGAGGGAATCACCCATGATGATGCCGGAATCGCCCACGCGCCTGGCCAAGGCCTGGGCCGTGCGCAGCATGAGCCGCTTGCACAGCACGCACTGGTAGGATGGGTGGCACCTCTCCTTGTTAATGGCCTGGTTCTCGCCGTGAGGGGCCATATACAGCGGCATCTCCTGCCCGGTGGCCCGGCGCAGCGCTTCGGCCAGTATTTGCGCCTTACGAACCCCCAGGTCGCTGCCGAAGGGACGGTTGTCCATGTGCAGCAACGTCACCTCCGCCCCCCTCTCGGCCATTAGCCAGGCGGCCACTGGAGAATCGATGCCTCCCGAGAGCAGGGCGGTGAGCTTCATGATGGTCAGGTGTTGAAGCGCGGGACCTCCGCGCCTCCGGTCAGGAGCAGGTCTGAGATGTCATCCTCGTCAGTGTCGTCGCTCTCCACCACCAGCGTGACCAGCATGTCGATGAGCTCCTTCATCTGGCGAACCTCTTCCCTAAGCTCGCGTATCTCTTTGGCCAGTTCGCGGTTGGTCTCGGCCAAGACCCACTCCCCCCTCACTCCTTACCGGTTATGAGGATGGTCTCGACAAAGCCGTAGTCGTCGGCGACCTTGCGGGACTCGTAGGCCTCGCACAGGTCGCAGTACAGCCCCTTGTCCGCCCGGCGCAGCTGGGAGCGGCAGGCCTGACATAATGATTTGACCGCGCCGAAGTGCGTTCCGGTGGT
>JAPKYK010000001.1:300000-437772 GCA_026394395.1 Methanomassiliicoccales archaeon | reverse complement strand
GTTGTCGGGGCAACCGTCGTCATCGGTGTCATTGCGAGTGGGGTCGGTTAAGGTGCCGCAAAGAGTGTTGCCATGTATCTCGTTCCAGTCCGTGACGCCATCGCTGTCGCTGTCCGCGGAGCGCGGGTTGGTGCACCAGCCGTCGACACCGAACTCCACCTCCTCGCCGTCCAGTATGCCATCGCTGTCCGAATCGGCGACCAAGGCGTTGGTCGTCCCGTTCACCTGCAGGCGGGCGTACTCCACCCGGCCCTGGGTACCCGCCGTGACGTCCCTCACGTATATGTGCCAGACGTTGGCGGTGCTGAGGTCGCTGGCCGAGTATGGTGAGGTCATCGTGAACAGATTCTTGAGGACGAAGTAGTTCGCGCCGCTGCCGGTGTTGGCGGCCTTGATCACCTTCTGCGTTCCCGTGCCCTTGGCGATCTTTATTTCCAGCTGGTGCTGCGCTCCGTGCATTATGCCCAGCACCAGGCACAGGGACGATATGGACGACGTTCCGCCTTGAATGGCTGGCAAGGACAGGTCGATGATGAGGACGGTGTTGTTGTCCGGTATGAGGTACGAGTCGTCAGTCGACCAGGTGTACGAGTATCTCTCGGAACCGTCGAGCAGTCCGTCGGAATCGGTATCGGGATCACAGGGGTCCGTGCCGTACGTGGAGACCTCCACGTTGTCGTTCAGGCCGTCCGAGTCCGTGTCCGCCGAGAAGGGATTCAGGTCGTGCAGGTGCGTTCCAACGTCGGCGATGGTCATCCTCAGAGCTTCGTACGCATCGCTGTAGGTGTCCCCGTCGCTGTCCCGACATACGGAGATGGAGTCGATGGCGACGGAGTTGTAGGAAGTGATCTCGAAGATCAGGTCGACCTCTCCACCGGCGATATTGTCGTACACATTAGCGGGGGAGGTGATGTAACTGGTGGTATGCCATTGTCCATCTACGATCAGATTGCCCAACGAAAGGTAGCCGCCATAGGCGCTGCCGCGGTACTGCTGCAGGATGGCCGTTCCGGAGGTGGCCTTGTAGGTGATGCTCACGACGTAACTGGTATCGCTCTGCGCCCCGTTGAGGTAGAAGTTGGCGTAGCTGCCCTGGGTCGTTCTGCGCACCGTGCGGGAGTCCAGAACGGTCATGGAGCCCCATTCCGAATTGCCCAAGAGGCTGATGCCCGGCGTGTGCGCGCTGGCGTCCGTGTCTCCGCTCACGCCCACGTCGGTGCGCGACTGTGAGGTCCACAGGATCGCCCGGGAAAGATTTACCAGCGGGGCCGTCAGCCTCAGGCGCAGGTTCATACCGGGCGTGGACGATGAGATATCGTAATAATAGGCGGGAGCGAGCTGTATGACCGCGGACGTTCCCCAGCTCTCCAGCGTTCCTATGCTATCGTAGGCGGAGCCGTCCCACTGCTGCACCCCGATGCCAGAGCATGAGTCCATGTTCACGAGCTCCAGGAAGTAGGTGAGGTCGGTGCGCGGCAGGGAGACGATCAGAGTGGCGTAAGTGGTACCGTTGACCACGGCACTTCCGATCTGCCAATTGTTCTCCAGCATGACGCCGGGGTAGTTCGGCGTCCCCCCGAAGAAGTCGGAGGCATACGCTACGGGCATGACGTCTATGGAGTCGACGATGACCTGATGGTCGAAGCGCAACCGGACATTGGAGGCGAAGAGCGTAGCGGAGGAATCGGAGAGCAGGTCGCTCTTCAGGACGAAGCTGTAGGTCCACGCCGTCGACCTCCCGGGGAGCGTGGCCACCGTGGCCCAGGCATCGCCTATCAGCACGGAGACGTCCACGTCGGCCGAGGAGGTATAGGCTATCGACATCTCATAATATGTGCTGGACTGGTACGTTCCATCGTAAATGTTCAGCAGGAAGCTGCCATTGACCGACGTTTCTCGTTTACCGCCCGAGACGGCGTACCAACCGGTGCCGTCGAGGAGGGCCAGGCCAGGCGTGTGCGCCAGTACGTCATTGTCGCCGGATGCGCCGACGTCCAGGGAGTAACGGTCATAACCGCCCAGCACCTGCACGTCGAGGGCGTACATGCCCTGACCGGAACCGGACTGATGGAACGCCCGCACCTTCCAGGCACCGTTGACGTTGATGGTGTACTGCAGGTTCTCGTCCACCCCCACCCCGTTGGTCGAGGAGGCGGCGAGGGTCCCGGAGGGATTGTAGAGATAGAGCTGATAATCAAAGTTCGACGGAACGTCCAGTACGAGCTTGACGGTCTCCCCACTGAACAACGGCAACGAGTAATAATCATTGGTGTCCAGGCTGGCATCGAGGTAGCCGAAATAGGAGCCGGGGGACAGGAGGGAGGCGGTGCTTAGCGAGTCACCCGCATCAACGTTCAGACCGGCATCGCCCACGTTCTTGGTCGTGAACGTGTGGTCCGTGCTTATGGCGTAATTATTGGGATTGGTGGAGGATACGGACTTGACCTTGTAATGGTAGACCGTGCTCGCGGCTAGGCCGTTAATGTTCACGGTATGCGAGGTACCCGTGTTCCCGGAGGCCGTTGAACCGTAGGATGTCGTCGTACCATAATACACCGTGCTACTGGCAGCGATGTTCGTCGTCCAGATTATGCGAACCGCATTGAGGTCGGTTAAGGTGGCGGAGAGAGCGCTTATGCTTATGGTTATCGGAGCGGAGGTGAACGATCGGTCACCGCTCACTGAGCTGAGCGAGAAACCGGTCACGGAGTACGTCGAGCTGACCCGGTAGTGATAGAGCGTGCTGGTAGCGAGATTGTCGATAGTGATAGAGTGAGCTGTGGTCAGGGAGCTGTCGGAGACTACGTTCCCGTAGGAAGAGGACGTGCCGTATTCGACCTGCGATGTGGTATTGCAATCGGTGACCCAGGTGATGATGGCGGAGCCGGAATAAGTGGAGACGGAGATCGAATGGAGGTATATCGTTCCAGGATACGTCCGGAAAGGACTTGGATAGTACGATTCCAGATCGTATGTTCCAGTGATCACATGGCATGAGGCATAATACGTGGTGTTCTCGCTCAGACCAGTGATGTTCGCAGCGAATGTGGTCGACAAAGTATGTGGGGTATAGACCAGGCTGCCGTTCAACCTGTTGGAGAGGTTCGTCGGGGAGTTTCCCCATAGGATATAACCTGAAACGGCGATCCCGTCCGATAGAATCCATACGGCTTCCGCAGTGGTGTTCGTGACCGCGGAGAGCCGTGAGAAGTAAACGGTGGTATCACCGGGGACTGGATCGGGGATTATATTGCTCATGACCGTGAACCCATCTGATGGGTCGTCTATCGTGTCCAGGTTCTTCTTGATCTTGTTTTTAACCTCTTCGATCCCGCCCAGGTCGGCGTAGGGGGCGTAGACGAAGTAGGTGGCGAGAGAGGTCCTGAGGGATAGTGCTTCCGTCAATGCCGTCGCCTCGCTCTTCTCCTCTAACTGAGCGATCACCTTGTCCAGCTTATCCATCAGTTTTTGTATCGAGACGTTTCCCTCGGAGAACATGATCGGATCGAGCGCTTCGATGTACTTCTTTAGGCGAGGAATATCTGGGATGACGAAGTCCAGGTCCTGCTTCAGGAAGAGCTCCTGCGAATCGTAATGCTCCTCCGCATAGACGCAGGAGATCACACCAGGAGCGGTGACGAATACCACCGGGGCACTGCTGCCCAAACCGGGGGTGGAGATGATCTCAGCATCCCTTTTGACCCTGCCCTGCAGATCGCACTCCAGGTCGTATACTCCGGACCGATCGGAGGTTTCGACAGCATACGCTATGCGGATCGAACCGTCGGTGACGATCATGGACGCTTCCGATATGGTGTCGTTCGATTGCAGCGGCGTGCAGATCGCCCAGTCTACTGGATCGCCAAGGCGGCGGGCCAATTTGATCGTTCCGCCATCCACGAACATCAAACGCTCCGTTCCGTCCGTGACCAGGAGCTCGAAGTCCTTCGCTCCCTGCGCCCCACCGACCCGGGAAGGGGAGGTGATGACCGTTCCGTTCTCCGACAGCTGCAGGAACAGGATGGAGCCCGAGCCCCCATCGAACAGGGCCAGGTCGATCAGCCCTTCGTGGAACAATATATCTCCGTCCACCGCCGCCAGCGGAAGCGCGGCCAACATGGTGGCGTTGACCGCCCCTTCCTGCATCTGTAAGGACAGCAAGCAAAAACGCCTCCGCCCCTCTAGGACCGCGTTCATGCCGAGGAACGCTATTTCGCCGTCACCGCAAAGCGAGGGGGAATCACCCTCCGAGACGGCGTACGTTGCGCTCCACTCATCACCGTTCTCGGAGAAAAGGAAGTAGACCGTGGTCATAGAACCTGCGCTCGACCTGCCTTCGAAAGCGACCGCCATCCCGAACGGGCCATCGAGAAGGAGGATCGATAGATCGGAGATCGAATAAAAGGAAGTGGTTATGATCTTATCGGAGGTGAAGGTGCTCAAGGAATCGTTGGACCGTTTCCAACAGACGCTCTGCGAGCCGATCTCTCCGTCCACCCAGGCCATGTGCGTCTCGCCGTCCGTCCCGACGGCGACGACCGGGGACGATGCCTTGGAGTTCGATATCGTGATGCGCCGGTCGACGTGGTCGATGTTCGAGACGGCGTCCTCGATCTCGTTCTCCGTGACCGTGGTATCCTCCGCGCTAACGTCCGCGGTCATCACGTAGAAGGCGGCGATGACCATCAGATAGACACAGGCTACGCTGAGCCATTTCTTTGTGAAAGAGTTCGTCCAACTTCCCCCCTAAGTGTTTGGACAAATTACGATTTTGTCGGGTATATAACTGTGATCAGAGCATCCTCATTTTAATAGAGCCCATCAGAATGTTTCCGACCCTACCGTCGTGCACCAATTGCGGATTGCGCACTATGATATTTTTGAATCCGGTTCCATTTTCATCGACCTCCCCCTATCATTCCTTTATACCCTCAAGGCGAAAACGGTACAGGGGGAACAGATGTACCGCTCTATGCCGGATATAGTGACCGAACCGATGGTCCATGACTTTCATTTCGAGGCGGATGGAATGCTGGCCACCACCGCCATACCCCCGGTGGACGAGCTTCTCGGAGGTTTGGAAGCGGGAACGGTCACCACCATCGACAGCTCCGACCGGCTGCTGTTCACCATGGTCAACATGCTCAGCGTGAACTTCGTGCGGGAATGGCATCGCGACGTGGTGTGGGTGGACGGCGGGAACTCCGTGAATCCGTACGACCTCACCTACGTGTGCAAACGCTTCCGGATGAGGCCGGAGGAGGTATTGACTAGCATAAACGTCTCCCGGGCCTTCACCGCCTATCAGATGTCCACCTTGGTCGAGGAATCATTGGAGAACGAGCTGCTGCGCAGCAAGGGCGGCATGGTCGTCGTATCGTGCTATCCGGACCTCTTCCAGGACGCCGACATGGACTGGGGGGAATCGCTGAAGCTCATGGAAAGGGGGATGGGCAAGTTGCGCTCCCTCACCGCCAAGCACCGCACCGTGACGGTGGTCACCAACTACGGGCTGGCCAAGCTGATGTATCGCAAGGGGTTGCGCTCGCTCTTCTACGAGAAGGTGGACCGGGTGATCAGCGTGGAGCACCGCTCCGGGTACGTGCGAATCTCCCTGCCCCGGGAAGAGAAGGAGATAATGTATCGTCCAGTTCCACCAAGCCAGACCACCCTGGACGAATATCGGAGGCGGTCCTGATGGGCCGCACCGTCCCCACGTTCCGCATGGCCTCGGAGAGCGTCTTCCGCAACTGGAACGATTTCCGGAGGGCGCTGCCGCAGGAGGACCAGGAAGCGTTCGACCGTCTTTCGGACAAGGTGCGCCTGCATGCCTCGGCCGCCACCGTAGCCGCCTTCCTGGACCCCCTGGAAGGGGCGTTCCTCTCCATCCTTCTGGAGCAGGAGAAGGAGCTGGAACGCCTGAGGAAGAAGGCCTGATAGGATGCGTGGCTGGATCCTGGACTGCTACGCCGACGAGGTCAATAACGAGATGGTCACCTGGGTGAAGACCACCTCCGGCGTGGAGCGCATCGCTGACAAGGAGTTCCGGCCCTCGTTCTACGTGAAACCGTCGCCTGAGAGGCGAGCCTCACTTCTTATGGGGCTAAAGGAGGCGGGCGTCGAGCATCACTGGGAGAAGCACCGCACCTGGCTGACCGGACCTAAGGAGGAGGTGCTGCGGGTGACGCCCCGCGGCTACCGCAACCTCATGCCCCTGGCCAAGACCATCGACAAATGGGGATGCCACCGCGATCACACGCTCTTCAACGTGGACACGCGCATGGACACGCGCTATTTCCTGCACCGCAAGGTCTTCCCCATGGGCCTGATGGACGTGGAGAAGTGGAAGAATCTGGACACCCCGTTCCGCTTGGACTATCCCATGCCGGACCTCAGCATAGGTGAGCTGAAAATAGAAACGTCCGCCCGGCGGGGCATGCCCATGCTGGACGACCGCCTGAAAAGGGTGACGCTGGACGATGTCGTTATGGAGGGCAAGGAGGCGGACATACTGGAGCAGCTGCAGGACCTGCTGCGGGAGAGGGACCCGGATGTTCTGGTCACCGACGGCGGGGACAGCTTCCATCTGCCTTTTCTGGAGAAGTGCGCCGAGCGCAACGAGATGGAGATCGAGCTGGGGCGGGAAGGAGGAAAGCGCCAGGGCAAGGGCAAGAGCTACTTCACCTATGGGCGGATACTCTACAAGCCGCCGGCGTACAAACTGCGTGGACGGATACATCTGGACAAGGGATCGTCCTTCATCTTCCAGGAGGGCGGCATGGCCGGTCTCATCGACCTGTGCCGTCTGTCGCGGATATCTTTGCAGGACATGGCCCGCATGTCCCCGGGCAGCGCCATCAGCGCCATGCAGTTGAACGAGGCGACGAAGATGGGTTCGCTGGTCATGTGGAAGAAGAACCTGCCGGAGGACTTCAAGACCGCCGCCGAGCTGGTGGCCTCGGACCGCGGCGGGCTGATCTACGAGCCGAAGGTGGGCCTGCACGAACATGTCCAGGAGGTGGACTTCACTTCGCTGTATCCGAGCATCATGGTCCGGCACAACATCTCCCCGGAGACGCTGAACTGCGAATGCTGTAAGGATGACGGGGAGCCGGTGCCCGGGCTGGGATACTGGACCTGCTCCAAGAAGGTGGGCATGCTGGCCCGGGTGCTGGAGCCGATAGTCCGCCGCCGCATTTCCTTCAAGCGTCTGAAGAAGGAGGGTGGCCGGCACAGCGCCATCTACGACCAACGAGCGAAGGTGCTCAAGTGGGTGTTGGTGACCTGCTTCGGTTACACCGGCTATCGCAACGCCCGCTTCGGGCGCATCGAGTGCCATGAGTCCATCACCGCCCACGGCCGGGAGATACTGCTCAAGTCGGCCGAGCTAGCCGAACGCAAGGGCTTCCGCGTTCTGCACGGCATCGTCGACTCGCTGTGGTTGGAAGGGGACGGGGACATAGAATCGTACTGCCAGGAGATCGGCCGCCGGATGCAGATACCGCTGGTGTGGGAAGGCGAGTACAAATGGATAGTGTTCCTTCCGAACCTCACCAACGGGGCAGGCGCCCTGAACCGTTACTATGGGGCGTTCCAGGACGGGGAGCTGAAGGTGCGCGGAATAGCTTTGCGCCGCCGGGACACCTGCACATTGGCCAGGGAGCTGCAGCAGGGCATGCTCGACCATCTCGTATTGGGAGAGGACGCCGAAGGCTTCCAGCACCGCATACCAGAGGCTTTGGGCGTTCTCGATTCGTACGTGCGCCAGCTGAGGGACATGAGCGTCCCTTTGGAGAAGCTGGTGCTCTCGAAGCGGGTCACCCGGGAGCTGAACGAGTACCGGCAGAAGAACGACCAGTTCAAGGTGCTGTGCCAGCTAGAGCAGCAGGGCTTCCGCACTCCGCCCGGGGAAGCAGTGGAGTTCGTGATGACCAAGGGCAAGGAGGTCAAGGTGGCGCAGTTCCTGGACGGAGACGAAGAGTATGACGCCGAACGGTACGCGGAGCTTATGTTCCGGGCCGCCGGCGAGCTTCTTTCGCCGTTCGACCTGGGTCAGGACCGCCTGCGGGACTTCTATCGCAGGAACGGGGCGAAATAGTAGATAAGGATGGGCAATAGCAAACAACCGGTCAGATGCACCCGGCTGACGCCCACCTTGGACGGGACCATCCCCAGAATGGTGGACAGTGTCAGCAGCACCAGACCGCCCGGTCCGGCCAGAAGGAACGATAAAGCGATCATGCCGATCAGAGCCGCCTGGTTGAGCTTGGTGAGATCCCGGCCCTGCGCCTTCCGCAATAAGCGCCATCCCAGCTTCATCGTGAGCCAGTAGGAGAGCAGCGATGACGATAGCACGCACAGCAGCAGCGCTGGGACGTACTCGACGGCCAGGGAGGGCATGGTCTCCTGCATGGCCAGCAATGTCCCGCTCCTTCCCTTTCCCAATAGAAGCAGCGTGCCCAGGCCCAGCACCGCCGCGGCCGTGGCCACCGAGGACACCATGGCTATGAACCCTTCCGGATCGTTCTCCTTGGAACGAGGGAACATGGTGGTCAGCACCGCCCCGGCCGTGGCCGTTACGCCCGGGAGCCAGCCCACCAGCCCGCCCATGAGCGAACCTTTGAGCGCTCCGATCACTGACGGGGGTTCTCCCGCTTCCGGGTTCTGCTCTGGCATCCGTCCGCGGCTGGAACCGATGAGAAGAGGTAGTCCGAACAGCCCGGTGAAAAGAGGCATGAGCATGTTGCCCTCCATCCCCCTCCAGATGTCCTCTCCGGGCACCAGGCCGTCCATGGCCATGACGCCTAGCACCCCTGAGCAGAAGAAAAGGAGAACGCACCGGACGGTCAACGGAAAGCGGTCCTTGCGCACGATCCAGTGGCCCATAAGGAGCTGCCTGCCCGGCTGAAGCCCGGCGCCCTTTATCCTGAACGTTTGCAGCGGTGTGCGCACCTCCCATCGCCCATAGCGCCGCCTCACCTCACCGATCACCCGGGCGGAATCACCGTGCACCGGTACGTGCCTCTTGAGAGACACTGTGTCGGTCAGTTCCGCCCTCCCTCCGCGCGTGTCCAGCTCTGCCTTGGGATCGGCCTTGCCCCCTTCAGCCCAGACCAGGATGAAAGGGACGCAAAGCAATATCCAGGGAATGAACCGGGTCAAAGAGAGAAGCATACCGGTGATCTGAACGTGGATGAAAGGCAGCGGGAGCAGGACGATAAGGCCGGCCATGGCCCCCACCAGGCTCCCTTGCGCCGCCGCCTGCAAAGCGTCCAGCCCTCTGCCCTCCAGTAGGAGACGGTGAGACGGCAGCACGGACAGGCACTCCGTCTCGTCCGGCACGCCCATGATCAAAGAGGGGATGAAATCTAGGAAGGAATGGCAGATGGCCGCGGCCAGGATGGCGCAGGAGAGCAGCAGTTCCGGCGGCAGGGAACATCCTGAGGAAACACACAGACCGTCCAGCGACGGGGATAACGAGGGAACGGTCATCACCAGGAGCACGGCCAGAGTGTTCACGTGTATGCCCGGCGCCAGACCTGATAATGCGCCCAGCCCCATGCCGAAGAGGGTGAAGTAGAAAAGTAGAAGCAGGTCGGCCGTGAACACGCCGGTGATTTATCTGCGGGGAGGTAGTGATGTGGCAATGCAATGAGGCTAACCGGACGCCAACACTAATATCCTGAAGGTCATTTCAGGGCGTTTATGCCAGCGGTGAGGGCGGAAGGGCTGACCAAGATGTTCGACAGCCTCAAGGCGGTCGACGGCATCGACTTCCAGATCGAAGAAGGGGAGTGCTTCGGTTTCCTGGGCCCTAACGGCGCGGGAAAGAGCACCATCATGCGTATGATCCATTGCGCCAGCCCGCTGACCTCTGGAAAGCTGGAGGTGCTGGGGATGGACGTCACCGCCAGCCCCAGGGAGATCAAGCAGGTCATCGGCGTCGCTCCTCAGGAGAACAACCTGGACCCGGACTTCACCGTGCGCCACAACCTGACGGTCTACGGCCGCTATTTTGGCATCCCCAAGAAGGAATCGCAGGATAGGGCGGACCTTCTGCTGGAGTTCATGCAGCTCAGCGAGAAGCGGGACGAGAAGATACAGGAGATCTCCGGGGGCATGAAGCGCCGGCTGATAATCGCACGGGCGATGATGAACGACCCCCAGATGCTCATATTGGACGAACCGACCACCGGTCTTGACCCACAAGCCAGGCATCTCATCTGGGAGAAGGTGCGGGAGCTCAAGCGCAAGAAGGTTACGGTCGTCATTACGACCCATTACATGGACGAGGCGGAACGCCTCTGCGACCGCCTGGTCATCATGGACCACGGCAAGATAATCCTGCAAGGCAGACCGTGCGACCTCATCGACCAGGTCATCGGCACGGACGTCATGGAGATCGATGTGCCCACGGATGAGATGGAAGCGTACATCAAAGGAAAAGGATGGCAGTACGAGCGGACCATTGACCGCATGTTCATCTACACCAAGGAAGGACAGAGGGTGGCCGCGGAGCTCAAGGAACATTTCTCCATGAGCTACTATCTCATACGCAACGCCACCCTGGAGGACGTGTTCCTGCGCACCACGGGAAGGGGGCTTATCGAATGAGCCTCCTCTCCAATATCTCCTGGCGTTCTCTCGCCCTGTGGAAGCGCAACCGGGACGTGTTCCTGACCACCTGGAAGACCAACTTTCTACCTTCGTTCCTGGAACCGATACTGTACCTGCTGGCCATGGGCCTCGGCTTCGGCGCCCTCATCCAGGCGGACATCGTCTACGGCGGGGAGAGCGTGGAGTACATCAAGTTCCTGGCCCCCGGGCTGGTGGCCATCAGCATAATGAACGGGGCGTTCTACGAGTGCACCTACGGCTCCTTCGTGCGCATGTACTACCAGAAGACCTTCGACGCCGTCCTGGCCACACCTCTGTCGCTGGAGGACGTCATCGCCGGGGAGATATTATGGGGGGCGACCAAGACCTTCATCAACACCACCATCGTGCTGGGCGTGATCGCCGTGCTCGGTTTCGCCGAGCTTCCCGGACTGCTGCTGATACCGCTGATCGCCTTCGCCGGAGGACTGATGTTCGCTTCCGTGGCCATGCTCTTCACCGCGCTCGTTCCGAACTTGGACTCCTTCAACTATCCGTTCTTCCTGTTCATCACGCCCATGTTCCTGTTCAGCGGGACGTTCTTCCCGTTAAGCGTGCTGCCGGAATGGGGGCAGCAGCTGGCCATGGCCCTTCCCCTCACCCACATCGCCAACATGGCCCGCGACCTGTGCTACAACATGGTGGGAACGAACGAGCTCATCGGGGCGGTATATGTGGTGGTCTTGGCGGTGGTCACCTTCCTGGCCTCGATATACCTGATGAAGAAGCGCCTGGTCAAGTGAGGACGCGGACCTTTCCGTCCCGGACCTCTACTTTTACCAATGTCTTGATGCGCACGCCGAGCTCCGCCTGCAGCCTCTCCAGCTGGTCGGTCTTCTGGACCACGATGATTATGTCGACGATGACCACGCCCATGTCCTGCAGCGCCTTTACGATCGCCTTTAGGGTCCCGCCGGTGCTGATGACGTCGTCGACTATGACCACCCTGTCCCCCTTTTTCAAGCCGTTGATGTACAGGTCCTTTTCCGAATAACCAGTGGTCTGGCGCACGCTGACCTCTCCGGGCAGCCCGTACTTCCTCTTGCGCACGATGTTGTACGGTAAGCCGGTCCTCAGGGACAGGGGGACCATCAGCGGTATGGCCATGGCCTCGGCCCCGATGATCAGGTCGCAGTCCAGGTCGCCTATCTCCTGCATGCGGTCGATTACCTCCTCCAGCACCTTGGGGTCCATGGCTGGGATGCCGTCGGTGATTGGATGAACGAAATACTGGTACTCGCCGAAGCGGACGATGTCGCTCCGTTCCAGGCTGGCCTTCAGTCTTTTCAGCATGAGCTTCCATAGGACATCCGTTCCGTTGCTCATTAATTGTGCGCCGTCCAAAGGCAGTTTTATCTACTACCAGCTGTCATTCGAACGAGCATGAAGGTCCTCGTGGGCAAGGACGCGGACATCAAGGAAGGGCGGCTGAAAGGCCTGAAGGTCGACGGCCGGTCGTTCGTGGTCGGGCGGTACAAGGGACGGCTGTACGGCATGGATGGAAAGTGCTCGCACTTCGGGTTCGACCTGTCCTATGGCACCATCAGGGACGGCGTGGTCGCCTGTCCGGCGCACGGGGCGGAGTTCGACATAGGCACTGGAAGGAAGATGTCCCATGACGGGGCCAAGGACATGCGCGTCTACATCGTCTCCGTGGAAGGGGACGACGTGTTCATAGAGATCTGAGAATCATTTGGGATTCATCGCCACGTCGCCGTCGGTCTTGTGCCATTTGGTGCCCTTCTTCATTATTTTGCCCGAAGCGGTCAGGTGCCGCAGGGTGCGGCGGATCAGCTCCTCGGGCACGTCGATCTGGAACTGCTCCTTGAACGCCTTCTGAACGCCGGTCACCGTCTTCGGCTCGTACAGCGTCTTGGGGAGGAGCGCCCTCAGGTCCTCGTGCAGGTTCCAGGGGAAGATGAACCAGGTCCAGTCCTCCTTGGGAACCTCCACCTCGTAATAGTCCGGCTCCTTCTTGGAATGGGTGATGTGCAGCAGCGTGGCCGTCCGCACCTCCTTGGGCCCGAGCTTCTTCAGGTGCTCTTCGGCCAGAGCGATGCTCTCCCCAGTGTCGGTGATGTCGTCGAAAATGAGGACCGACTCGCCCTCGATGCTGGTGTTGAGCTCCTGCGTCAGCAGCGCTTTCCCGCAATTGTTGGCGGTGATGCCCCAGTGCTCCGTCTTCACCGCGTACAGCCGCTTCACCTGCAGGTGGTCGCAGACGATGCGCGCCGGCACCCACCCACCGCGGGTCAGTCCGATGATCACCGTGGGCCGGAAGCCGTTGTCCTCGATGTCATGGGCCACGGCCTCGGTCCATCTGGATATCTCGTCCCAGGTCAGAATGCGGCACTTGAAGCTTTCCACGTTGTCCATGTCCTCACTTCCGGAGCGTGCTCTGAACCGGCCTGATAGGAAATAAACCTACCTCAGAGCAGCGGCGGGACCAGTTCATTGTGTGTCGTGTCGAACAGGCCGCGGTCGCTGATCTTAAGCTCGGGGACCACCAGCAGGGACTGGAAGGACAGGGTCATGAAGGGCGCCGGTAGCCTGCATCCCAGGTCCTTTAGCATGTCCACCAGCTCGGCCTCCTTGGCCGCCACCTTTTCCATTGGAGAGGTGCTCATGAGGCCGGCCACCTCCAACGGCAGTTGTTCCAACCGATCTTCGTCCGATACGGCGAAACCGCCGCTTCGAGATACGGCGTTGATCGCTTTAGCCATGTCCTCCGCGTTCTGACCCACGGACAGGATGTGATGTGAATCGTGCGCCACCGAGGTGGCCAAAGCCCCGCGTTTTAGACCGAAACCTTTTATCAGGCCGAGGACCGGCCTCTCGTCGATATAGCGGTTCACCAGGGCCAGAAGCAGCACGTCCTGTTCGGGGCTGGCCTTTACGGACCCCTGACGCACTGGCACCTCGGTGATCAGGGCGCAGCTCTCGATGCGGTCCGGGAAGACCTCGATTACTCGTACCGAGGCCTTGTCTCCCTCGGCCCTCAGAAGAAGGTCCTCGGCCGTGAGCTTCCGTTCGATTATGGCCTGCCCGTTGCGGGTGGGATCGAACTGGAACAACGCATGGCCGTTCTCGGCCACCATCTGGCCGCCGATGTAGACCTTCAGGACGTTGAAGCTCTTCAGGTCCTCCACCAGCACCAGGTCGGCGGTGTGGCCCACGGCCACGCTTCCTCCGGGCAGGCTGTACTGCCAGGCTGGCCAGGCGGTGACGGCGCGGATGGCGTGCATAGGCGCCATGCCCAGGGCGACGGCCTTTCTCAGCAGCACGTCCAGGTGCCCGTTGGCCAGGTCCTTCGCCCGCAGGTCATCGGAGACCAACATGCATTCGTGCGTTTTGGCGAAGGGCATCAACGCTCGGAGATCGTGGGAGGCGCTGCCCTCCCGCACCTGTATCCACATGCCGAGGAAGTACTTCTCCTCGGCCTCGTCGGCCGTCAGGCTCTCGTGGTCCGTCCTGATCCCGGCGTTTATGTATTTCACCAGGTCCGTGCCGACCAGCCCGGGACAATGGCCGTCGATCACCTTCCAAAACTCCTTGGCCGCTTTGATCTTGCCTATTATCTGCGGATCGTTCCTCAGCACGCCCTGGACGTCCATCACTTCACCTAAGGCCACGAACCGGGGGTCCCGGAACATGCTTTCGATGTCCGCCACCCCGATCACCGCTCCGGACCTTTCGTAGGGCGTCGGGGGGACGCAGGAGGGGGCGGTGAAGAATATGCGCAGAGGCACCTTACCCGCGTCCTCGAGCATGTATTCGATGCCTTTCATCCCCGTCACGTTGGCAATCTCGTGCGGGTCGGATACCACCGCCGTGGTCCCATGGGGCACGACCGCCTCGGCGAAGCGGGACGGGCACAGCTGGGAGGATTCTATGTGGATATGGGCGTCGATGAGCCCGGGCAGCAAGTAGCACTTCGGTGCTTCCTGGATAGGTGAAATTTCCACGAACTTACCGTCCATCATTACCACCCTAGCCGGGAATATCTTTCCTTCGATGATATCGACCAGCTGCCCTTCGACCTCGATCCGTTCCATGGCACCTATTCGGCGCTATTAGCGCAAAAACTTTTTGACCGGTCCTTCCGATGTTATATACCATGTCCTATCCCCGGGAGGTCCTGAACGAGATCAAATGGGGCCAGGGTGGACTGGGAGGAGTGACGGTAATCTACCTGCACCGGGGCGCCTTGGAGGACCTGGCATGTGTCCGGGGAGAGGATATCATAGAACTGGGCAAGTCCTTCTTCAGCACCGCTGACGGCACCGTCCCGTATCACAGGATCAGGATGATAGAAAAGAATGGGAAAGTGGTTTTCCGAGCCTAGTTCAGTGCTTGGGCTCGTTGCAGTTGGGGCAGTTGTGCATAAAGGTTGGGAAGTTCACTCCGCACTTGCGGCACTTGATCATCTCCACCTTCTTCTCCTTGTGCTCTTCGGCCGAGGTGGGCTGGGCCGGGGCCGGTTGAGCGGGAGCGGGATGCTCCTGGGCCGGGGCTGGCTGAGCGGGTTGCTCCGTCGGGGCCACCTGATACTGCTGGGCCTGGTACTGATTGTACTGGGGCTGCTGGAATATGTCCTGCAGCTTGAGGTACCCCAACAGCAGGATCACTCCGGGTATCAGGTAGACGATGAGACCCACGATGAACCAGATGAGCAGTGCATCACTGGCCTGTTTGAACTTGCCCTGATCCAGAGGAGAGAACACCTGATTCTTCAACATGTAGACGACGATGAGACCGAGGGCTGCCGCCACCAGCGACCCGATGCCAGCCAAATTGCCGGTAATTACCATGAACACTCCCACGATGAGGGCGATCAGGGCGAATATCAAGGCTATCAGCTGACCGAAGTACATCAGTTTACGGGCCTCGGCCACACTGGCTGGGAGCCACGGTGGTCCATTCTCTGAGGCTAAGAAATCATTGAGCTGCATTTTTTTCCTCCTTCAAGGTATATTAATATGAAAATTGTACATGGGTTTTACGATAATCAATCTATCGCAGGACGGTTTGCTCGTTGACATTGGACGCCCCCCATTGGTGTTGAGCGCATAACCATTATATACGATACCCAATCTACGAAAAGCGCCAAGAGTGAACAGATGAAGAATGAGGATTTCAGATACCTGTACGACCGATTGAACGAACCCTCTGATATCGATGTACTTTCTAAGGAACTGTGCCTGGACCATGAGCTGCTGACCGTCATCTACACCCAGAGGACGGTCCGGGAGACCACCAAGAAGTTCTACAAGGTGCAGAGGAACAGCCAAAAGATGGTGCAGTCCTGGCAGCACGGAGAGACCCTGTTGGAACTGTCCCGTCGTTACGAGTTCCCCCCTATACTCACCGGCCTGATGCTGTTCCAGGAGACCGGGCGCTCCCGCAAGCAGTACTGGGCCATGGTACGGAACCCCGAGGCCATCGATGACCCGGAACTGAAGAGGCAGATCGAGGAGATCGCCCAGACAGACCTCATCTACTCCCCGGAGGGCATGGAGAAGCAGTACCAGAGAGGAACCTGGGGCGAGAAGAACCTGCAGGACTGGTTGGACAGCCAGGACATCGGCTACCGCACGGAGAAGGAACTGCGCGGGGAGTTCACCAAGACCCCGGACGCCTTGCTTGACAAGCCCATCGTGGTCAACGGTTGGAAGGTCAATTGGATTGAGTCCAAGGCCTCGTTCGGCGACAGGATCGAGGTGAACAAGAACACCAAGAAGCAGCTGGCCCCCTACGTCCAGCTTTTCGGGCACGGCCTCGTGGTCTACTGGTTCGGCTTCGTGGACGAGATCACCATGGAGGATGGCATATTCATCACTGACTCTTCCCTGACCCACCTGAACTGCCGGCCGGTGACCTGAGCTGGTCCACCTGCCAAGTTAAAAATATCACCAATCTGTATTTTAGTGCATGGACCGGGACGAGGTCATCTCCGCCAGCGACCTGGAGCGCTACGGCTATTGCCCGCTCAGCTGGTGGTTGGGACGGCAGGCCCAGGTCCGGAACCAGGAGCTGGACGAAGGGGACAAGGCCCATCGCAACAAGGCCGAAGAGTACCGTCGTATCAGGTCCGCGGAGCAGGCGGCCTGGGAATGGGAACGCCTGGTCTTCCTGTTCTCTCTCGTCGCCACCGTGTTGGCGGTAAGCGGTATATCATTAATGAGCGGAGGCGACTACACCGATTGGGGTTGGATCCTGTCGCTGCTCAGCATCATCTGGTTCTTCGCGGTCATCGTGATGCTGTACCTCTCGGCGCAGAAGGGGGCGACCATGACCAAGTTCCGTCGCCTGCAGGTGTGGGCCATACTGGGCCTGGTGGTCATGGCCGTGGCCATGAACCTGGGCAGCATCATCGATACCGACCCCGTGGTGTCCATGCTGCTGGAGGCCATGGCCCTGTTGTGGCTGATCGGAGCCTCGTTCGCCTTGTACTACTCTATGTCCGCCTCCGAGAAGGCCAAGGAGTGGAAGGGGGAGCAGGGGCTGGAAGGGGACATCCATTACGTGGGGACGGAGAACTCCCCCATCTACCTGTCCGAGAAGTATGGTCTGAGCGGTCGTCCGGACTTCGTGCTGGAGATAGGCGGGCAGCTCATACCGGGGGACCTAAAGACTGGGCGCACGCCTAAGGGACCACTATTCTCTCATATCCTGCAGGTGGCGGCCTATTGCCTGCTCATATCCGAGGATTCTGGAAAGAGGCCGCCGTACGGTCTGCTGAGGTACGGAGGGGAGGAGCACGAGATCGAGTTCACGGCGGAGCTGGAGAACATCTTACTGGGCAAGCTGGAGGAGATGCGGGGCATCTTGAAGACCGGCGAGGCCCACCGTAACCACAATCGGCCTGGAAAGTGCGCCACCTGCTCCCGTCGGGCCTCCTGTCCGGAGCGCTTGCCTTAGTTCACTCCACGGTCACGCTCTTGGCCAGGTTCTTGGGTTTGTCGATCGAGCAGTCGCGTCTCTTGGCCACATAGTAGGACAGCACCTGCAGGGCCACGGTCACCGGGATGGGGGAGAAGACCGGCTTCACCTGCGGGATGTATATCATCTTCTCGCATAGCCTGGCCAGCTCCGTGTCCCCTTCGATGCCCACGCCCAGCACCGGGCTGTCCCGGGCGGCCACCTCGGATATGTTGGCCAGCATCTTCTCGTAGGTGTGGTCCCCCTTAATGGCCACGGCGATGACCGGGGTGCTCGAATCCAGCAGGGCCAACGGACCATGTTTGAGCTCTCCGGCGGCGAACCCTTCAGCGTGGATGTAGGATATCTCCTTGAGCTTCAGCGCACCTTCCAGGACCGTCGGGTAGTTGATGTTCCGTCCGATGAAGAAGCAGTGCTCGGCCGAATCGATCATCCGGCTGGCGTTCTCTATGTCGTGCACGTGGTTCAGGACCGCCTGGACCACGTTGGACGATTGCCGCAATGAGGAGAGGACGCTGCGCATGGAATCGTAGCTCAGGGTGCCTTTGGCATAACCAATGCGTATGGCCAACAGGTACATGGCCAAGACTTGGGTGAGGAACGTCTTCGTGGCCGCCACCCCGATCTCCGGGCCGGCCTTGGTGTAGAACACCTCGTCCACCTCACGGGTGATGGTCGAGCCGATGACGTTGGTGATCGCCAGGGTCCGGCACCCGCGGCGCCTGGCCTCCCTGGCTGCGGCCAGCGTGTCCGCGGTCTCCCCACTTTGGCTCACCAGGATGACCAACGGAGCCTCGCGCGCCCCGGGCGAGTACCTGTATTCTGAGGCCAGCTCGAGCGTGGTCGGCACCCCGGCGAACTCCTCCATGGCGTACTTGCCGCCCATGGCCGCGTGGTAGGAAGAGCCGCAGGCCACTATCTTGATGGACTGGAAGTCGGTGTTGGGAAGCACCTCGCCGTTCTCGATCATGTCTAGGGCGCCCATCATCGTGTTGTGTATGGCGTTCGGTCCTTCGAATATCTCTTTGAGCATGAAGTGCTCGAACCCGCCCTTCTGGGCGTCCTCGGCGGACCAGGTGATCATGGACGGATCGCGCTTGACCTGGGAACCTTTCGAATCGTACACCTTTACCCCGGACGGCGTCAGGGACACTGTCTCCCCGTCCATGATGTACAGGACCTTGCTGGTGTAGCTCAAAAGGGCGGTGACATCTGACGCCAGGAAGTTCTCCTTGACCCCCAGCCCCACCACCAGGGGGTTCTCCTTGCGAGCGGCAGCTATCTCCTTTCCGCCCTCCTTGACCGCCGCTATGGCGTAGGTTCCCTGGATGTCCTGGACCGTAAGGGCCAGAGCTTTACGCAGGTCGCCCTCGTAATGCTCCTCCAGCAAGTGCACCATGACCTCGGTGTCGGTGTCGGAGGTGAAACGGTGACCCCGGGATTCTAGGTCCTCCCTGAGGGCCATATAGTTCTCGATAATCCCGTTGTGAACGATGGCCAGTTTGCTGTCGCAGGATAGGAAAGGATGGGCATTGCGGTCCGAAGGACGACCGCAGGTGGCCCAGCGGGTGTGCCCGATGCCTGAGCGCCCCTCGAGCTTAGGCAACGAGCCCCTCAACACCTCCAGCTCTCCCTGGCGTTTGACCAGCACCAGGTGGTCCTTCTCTACCGTGACCACTCCAGCGGAGTCGTAGCCCCGGTACTCCAGGCGTTTCAGGCCCTCCATCAGCACATCCACCGCTGGACGGTACCCCGAGTAACCTACTATGCCGCACATCAGACCACGATGCTCCTGTCGTCGAGAGTGCCGCTGACCTTGGCCCCGTCACCCACCCGTGAGTTCGCCCCGATGATCGTACCGGCGGACAGCACGACCTTGGGACCCATATAGGTGAACTCTCCGACCATGCTGCCGGCCTTGTCCACCCGGAAATGCTCGTCCTCCACGCGCACCTGCGCCAGCCCAGAGGGGGCGGAGAAGCCTGGCCCGATGCGGCATCCGTCGTCTATCACCGCCTGGGAGAGATGCGAGTGCGAACCGATGGAGACATTGTTCATGATGATGGAGTTGTAGATGGCGGTGAAGGGCGCGATGTGCACTCCGTTCCCTATGCTGGTGGTCGGGAATATCGTGGCGTAAGGGCCGATCTCGCATCCTTCGCCGATGACCGCCGGCCCTTCGATGTAGGAACCAGCCTTTATCCTGGTGCCCGCGCCGACGTAGATCGGGCCGCGCAGCGTCACCCCGGCCTCGATGGTCCCGGAGGTCTCCTGGCCGGTCAGGTTGAAGGCGTACTCGTTCAGGCGTATCAGGTCCCAGGGATACACCGCGTCCATCCAACGGCCGTTGGAGCGGACCACGTCCACGTTGATCTTGGAGATGTAGCTGTGCATGACGTGGGTGATGCCGGCCTTGCCCGTCATCACTCCCCTTTCCAGGTAATCGAATATCTCTGGCGGGAAGCGGTAGATGCCGGTGTTGATGATGTTCCCCACGCCCTTGTCGGGCTTTTCGATGATGTCCACCACTCGTCCGTCCCTGGTCTGCACCACTCCATATTTGGATGGGGTCTCTGAATCGGTGACCAGCATTGAAAAGCCGCCCTTGTGCCGAAGCAGGTCGGCGATGACCTGGGCGTCGATAATGTTGTCCCCGGCCACCAGGATGAACTCGTCCTTGATCTGGTCGCGGACGGTCAAGGCGGCGTGGGCGGTGCCCAGTTGCTTCTCCTGGATGGCGTAGGATATCTTGACCCCGAAGTTGGACCCGTTACCGAAGAAGGACATTATCCTTTCCTTCATATAACCGACCACCAGGATTATTTCGGTGATGCCGTTGGCGGCCAGTGCCCGTACCACGTATTCAAGAATGGGCCGGTTGCCGATGGGTATCATCACCTTGGGACGGGATACGGTGAACGGTCGGAGCCTGGTCCCTTCCCCTGCGGCGAGAATGACAGCTTTCATCGATACTCCTCTGGGCATAGCCATCCCTGTGGCCGTTAATTAAACTTTTTAGCTGTTGGTCGTTCCGCCTTACTTACTAAGATTGATAACGAGGGGCAAATATAGTTAAAAATAGAGCCATGTCCAGCGGTCAAAGGACTGTTCTATGAATGAGATGTCCGCCTCGATGCTGCCGCCCGAGATCGTGCAATTCCTGAACAACCCAGGGGGCCATTCCCTGATCGTGCGGGGGAACGCAGGCACTGGTAAGACCACCTTCGCTCTGCAGGTGGCCGAGGAGTTCAAGGACGTTCAGGACTCCCACTATCTTTCCACCCGGGTCTCGGACAGCTCCTTGCTCCATCATTTCCCCTGGTTGGAGGACCGATTGCTGAAACGGGGCGACGACGGGGCATCACGGCGCCAGCGGTCTGGGCTGGGTCACCTGAAAGGCGTCGGTTCCGGGGAGATGCTCTCCTCCCGCAGCGAGATGACGGTCACCATCGGCCGGAACATGCCCGACCTGGAGCGCCTGTACGAGATGGTGGAAAAGACGGAGGGGGTCCGCCAGCTTTTCATCGTCGACAGCATAGACGCCTTGGCCGACCGCTACGACCTGAGCTGTCGGGACCTCATGGTCGCCCTGCAGCGGGACCTAGTGGAAGGCCAGGGGACCAACCTGGTCTTCGTGCTCGAGAGCAACGACCATATGCTGGACTACCTGGGCGACGGCGTGGTCCAGTTCAGCCGCGTGGAGCATGACCGGCGCCTGGTCCGGGAGATGGACCTCATGAAGCTGCGGGGGTGCGAGGTGCACCAGCCGATTTACCTCTTCAGCCTGAAGGGCGGACGGTTCCGCTGCTTCGGGGCCGATTGGGACCGGGGCAACGTGTCCGTGGGATGGACCAGGGTCGAGGACCCTGCGGGCAAGCTCTCGTACGGCATCGAGGACCTGGACCACATGACCGGAGGGCTGGTCCCCGGGATGGCGGTGATGATCGAGATGGGTTCGGGGCTGCCGCCGGTGGTGAGCGACGTTTTCGAACGCTCCATAGTATCGAACTTCGCCTCTGCCGGACGGGGCGTGCTCTGGATGCCCCTGCGCAAGGCCAGCGGGGCCAACGCCCGAGCCTCGCTGCGCGGCTTGATACCCGACGCGGACATGGAAAGGTCGGTGAGGGTGGTCGAACCGGCCTCCCAGATGGACCTGGACAGCGGACGTTACGTCCTGCCGGTGGAGGGGAGCAATGTGGCCAACGACCTGAAATGGAAGAACCTGACCTACGCTTTGGACGGGGCGGCCATGCCCTACCTGTCGCTCATGGGCTTCGACTCCCTTGAATCGATATACGGTGGGGAGGTGATGGAGGGCCTGGCGGAGCATCTGGCGGCCATGAGCCGCAACGGAGGGATGTTCGTCGGGCTGACCTCCCCGACCAGCCGGTCGATGGCCCGGCTGGCCGACCTGGCCACGGTGCATCTGAAGGCCGAGAGGATCGGAGGAACGGTGGTGGTGTACGGCATCAAACCGTTCACCGAATGCTATGCCTTGACCTTGGAGGAAAGGCCGCGGGGAGGGCACGTTTCCCTGACCCCGCTGGTGTGAGGTGATCCTATGTTCAAGACCAATTTCCCTCAGATGTGCTCGGTCCTGCTGCTCGGAAGCCCGGGAGTAGGCCTGCTGGAGTTCGAGTTGAGCATGGTCAAGGAATACCTGGACGACGGAGAGCCGGTGGTCTTCGTCTCCATGGACATGCTGCCGCGGGACCTCCTGAACATGATGGAGCGCTTCGGCATACCGATGGACCGGCTGGGTGACGGTCTGTACGTCATCGATTACCATTCCAGCCTCCTCGGCAATTCCGAGGACCGGGACGGGCAGGAGAAGGACAAGGTGCGGCGCATCCACGACCTAGAAGGGATCATGTTCAATGTGGCCAACATCCACGCTGAGGTCAAGAAGCCCCTGCGCGTCTTCGTCCACACCCTCTCCACGCTTTTCCTTTACAACCAGCCGAGCGTGGTGCTCAAGTTCTTCCAGATCAGCGCATCGCGCATAAGGAGCGAGTTCGGAACGGCCTTCATCGCGGTGTTCGACGGAGTACATGACGAGAAGTCCCTGAACCACCTCATGGCCCTGGCGGACGGCGTATTGGAACTAAGGTTCGATACGGACCTCAATCGCATGATGAGGGTGAGGCATATGCGCGGCATGTCCGCGTCCAATCGTTGGATACCGTTCGAGATCGCGTCGATCGGGGACGAGGCCTCGACCCACGTGCTGCAGTGGAAGTGATCATTCTTCGGCTTCTTCCATGACGCCGTACAGGGCTCGATTGAGCTCCTGCACCGCTTTGCTGGTGGCTTTGGAATATAAGTTGCACTCTATCTTCGGCCGGACCACCATCTCCTTCTTGCGGCAGTAGATGAGCTGATCGCTGAGCCCCAGTTCCGGGCGGTTCTCGCGATGCAGGCATGAGAAACAGAGCGCTTTCGTCATCTGGGGCGTCCAATCGTGCAAGGTGTATTTGATGCTATCTCATTCTTTCCACGCCAGGACCTGTGACACGTCCAGGACCACCAATCCGGCCTTCCTCAGGTTCAGGGAGCAGAAGGGGCAGGAGGTGATGACCCCCTTCGCCCCCGCCTTTTCGTAGACCTCGGCCTTGGACCTGGCCATGGATGACGATGTTTCCGGGAACCCCGAGAGCAGCCCGCCTCCCCCGCCGCAGCAGGAGTCCTCTTCCTTCAGCCTGACGATGTCAATACCGGCCTGGACCAGGGCGTCGACCATGCCCTCGGCCGCCCAGGGGCTCAACCCCCGTTTCAGATGACAAGGGATCTGCAAGGCCCAGCGTCCCTCGGCCTTGGATCTGAACGACCGTCCGGGAAGCAGCTCCACCAGATGCTTGACCTGAACACCGTAATGCTCCCTCAGCTGGTAGGTGCACCCGGGGCAGGACGTGATTATCTGGTCGTAGGCGGCGAAGACCTCCATGTTCTTCCGCTTAAGCTCCTCCGCTTCCGCGGTGGCGCCTATCTTCAGCAGGGGCGAGCCGCAGCATACCACCTGGCTAGAGATGTCATGCTCGATCCCCATGGAATCAAGAAAACGGGAGGCGGCCTCGACCAGCTCTGGCTGCCGCCCCAGTCCGATGCAGCCGGGGAAGTAGAGCACCTTCTTCCCGTTCTCCTTCCATCCCTGAAAATCCCCTTCCACCGTCCGGCCGAAGCGCCTCACGTTCTCCTTCATGCGCCGGTGGCCCGGCAGGGGCGCGGTCGCGGTGGCCAGTCCCTCCCTCAGTTTGGCCATGGAGCGGGTGAGGGTAATGGACGAAGGGCAGGCCCACTCGCAGGCGTGGCACATGGTGCACATCAGGGCGTCGCTGCCTATGCTGTACTGTTCGGGGAAGCGGGGGGCGTCCACCCCCACTGTCCTGGGCCCGGGGAAGGACCTTCCAGCGTGATCGTTTAGAACCGGACAGGCCCGCAGGCAGCTGCCGCACTTGATGCAGCGCCCTTCGTTCATACGGCCTCCATGGCCTGTACGATGTCCCAGGCATCGTTGAGCGCCTCGGCCAGCCCTTGTCCGTACTTCCTTTTCGGGGAGGCCAAACAGTCGCCGGCACCGAACACGTTCTCCATTACCGACCCGTCCTTCGCCAGCAGCCTTCCTTGGCGATGAGCGTAACCGTTCTCGATAGCTGGACCGGCGTTGGCCAAACGGAAGGTGCCGAACGGATCGGTCATGCCTTCCCGTAGCAGCAGCCCGTCCCCCAGAGGTCCGCCGGAGGCCATGAGCACCGCGTCCGCCTCGACCCATCTGGATTCGAGTTCGCCTTGTACCTCGGCCTCCAAGAGAGCATTCCCTTTAACTTTCAATGAGGTCATTTTGCGGCCAGGCCACAGTTCGACCCCTGAACGAGCCGCACCGGCCTCCAGCGCCTGAACGAACCGCAGCCCTGGCTCTCCGAGGGGGGTCACTGCCTCCAGCACCTTCCTCCCGCTGCGGCGTTCCAGTTCCTGCCATCGCCCGTAATCCGATAAGGAGAACAACGATGGCAGCAGGACCGCTTCGCCCGAGCATTGCTGGACCTCGTTCACCAAATAATCGATCATGCCCTCTGAACGGAAGATCGTGGACAGGGATATGTCCGCGGGAACCTTGAGCTCCAGCTTTCTCCCTTTGGTCTTGGGTCCCCAGGTGTTCAGGACCGAGGCGGCGAGCATGGGACGCATGGAAGGGTGTCCGTCCGATCCCAGGACGGTCAGGCTTTTCGGCCCATCTCCCTGGTCCCAGGTGGAACGTTGAGGGGACAGCGTACATTCGAATCGGGTGCCTATATTGGTAGCTCCCGTCCTGGTCTCGTTCCTGCCGACCATGGGCATGCCGGCCGCCTGGAACAGGGTCTGAACCTCCTTCATGCATTCTGGGTGGAGAACGCCCCTGACGCAGCCAGTGGACATGGCGCTCGCCGGTGTGCCCCGACCGACGGCGGTCACCTTCCAGCCTTTAAGGGCCAGCAAGGTGGAGGCCAACAGACCGGAGGCGCCCATCCCCACGACCAAGGCCTTTCTCATCGCTCCAGCCTCCTGACGCCGTATACGCCTTGGAGCAGATGCCTGCGCAGTAGTTCCTGCCTCGACTGTTCCCCGGGGACCGATGCGCCTTTATCCCTCTCGTCCAGGAACTCGGCGAGCGTGGACATGGGGTCCGCGTCCCTGGCCTCCACGAACATTTCCAGTACGCCGAGGGAGCAGTCCAGGCCCTGGCAATAGCCCATGCCGGCCCTGGTCCGGCGCATGACGTCGGTCATGGTCAGGACGTCCGGGTCCTCCATGACGTATTGGACCTCGGACCTCAGCACCTGTTCGCAGGAGCAAATCAGACGCTGATCGGCTATGGGTATGGATAGTGCTCTATCACCGTATTTGCGGTGCAGTCTGGCCAAGGCGATTCCCTTGCCCAGGACGGGGGTGTCAGGACCGAGCGTTTCGATGTGGGTCCGGCAATGACATGTCTTACCCAGCAACGCGCAGGCCTGGTCGGAGACCTTTTCGGCCATGAGGCGATAGGTGGTCAGCTTTCCTCCGGCCACGCTCAGCAGGTTCTCCGCTCTCTCGTTCCGGACTATGCTGAAGGACCGGCTGGCCTCCCGGCCCCCCGTTCCGCCCAGCAGGGGTCTGACCCCGCAGTACGCCCGTACGACCCGGGCGCTGCGGCACTCAGGCAACATAGCTGAGATTTCGTGCAACAGCAGTCCGGCATCCTTGGCGGTGACCTCGGCCTTCTCCGGCGAGTCCACGGAGGCGGACGTCGTGCCCAGGACGGTGGAAGTATGGTTGGGCACAGCGATGTCCCCGTTGGACGGGGGGCGCAGCCGGTCGATCACACGGCCGCAGAGGCGGCCGTCCAGCACCAGCATGCTTCCCTGGTCCAACGCCATGGGCATTTCCACCTCGGCCATCTTGGCGATGGTCGGCGTCCAGGCTCCCGCGGCGTTCACCACGACCTCCGGGAGGACCGCGTGCTTCTGACCGTCCCGCCCGTCCAGGTACTCGACCCGGTCCACCCGCTCACCGTCCATATGCAGGGCGGTGACCTGACAATGGTTCAGCACGCACGCGCCGCCCTCCCGGGCCTGGTCCAGGTTTGCCAGGACCAGGGAGAATGGGTCGATGGAACCGTCCGGGACCTCGAAACAGCGCACGACGTCACGGCTGAGGCCTGGTTCCAACGACAGCGCCTCCTTTACCGTGACCTCCTGGGCCTGTACTCCGGTCACTTGGCAGGCCTTGCCGAAGGTCTCGGGGAAATTGGGATCGTCATCGGGCAGGGAAACGAAAAGGCCACCGGTGGTCTCGATGCAGAAGGGGGCGATCCTCCTCAGTATGGCGTTCTCATGGGCGCACTCGCTGGCCGAGGAGGCATCCTTGACCGCGTAGCGCCCGCCGCTGTGAAGAAGCCCATGATTGCCGCCGCTGGCCCCGTGGCAGTAGTCGCCCATCTCCAGCAGGGCGCAGTCCACGCCTCGGAGGGCGAGGTCTCGGACCACCCCGGCCCCGGTAGCTCCGCCCCCTATGACCAGCACTTCCTTCCGCATATGTCGTCCGGCGATATGGAATGGAGGAGAACGTATATGGAAGTTGAGAGGACCGAAGAGTTCAGAAGAAGTAGCGGGGGGTCGATTTGAACGACCGGTCTCCGGGTTATGAGCCCGACGGGATGTCCTGGCTACCCTACCCCGCTATGGTATTTCCCCATCATGCTTAGGCCGGTTATAAACCTTTCTACCTGCGATGGAAGGCTGGTTCAAAAGAACTTGCGCAGCTTCAACACGTCCTCGAGCGAACCTTTTATGACCACTTTGCGCAAGGCCCAGGCCTTCATGGGCTTCAGCTTGCCAGTGAAAAGGTCCTCGATGGTCTGGGGGTCCGAGCACACCACGATGTCCGGGCACTCCAGCACCCCTTCGTCGAAATGGGATATGCAGCTGTCCTTGAGGAGGAAGGAGTAATGCTCCGTCCCCAGGTCGATGTTGACCTGCTTCTTCAGGGCGCCCACCTCTTCCCGCAGCTGGGCGTCGCACTGCATCTTCTCGTTGAACTTGTCGATAGCGTTGAGCAGGTGTTGTTTGACCGCCATAAAATCACTCCCATTCGTCCAGCTTGGAGACCTTGGACACGCCAAGCATCTCCTTGGCCGTCGCCCATGATCTCCGGGTATGGGGTGGCAAATCCCCCTTCTCCCTTATCCATTTTTCCAGGAAGGCCCTGGTCTTGGGATCGGAGGTGTAACCGCTGCCGACATCTCCCAGCTCTGCCCCGATGCAGCGCATCGCCTCGTCCCGATGGACCTTGGCTATGATGGAGGCTGCGGAGACCACAGGATAGTTCTCGTCCGCCTTGTGCTCGCAGACCAGCTCCGCTCCGCACTTGGTCTGCCTCATGAGCAGACGGCGGAAGTTGACCTCGTTCACATCGCAGGCGTCCACGAAGGCCTTCTGCGGGCGCAGGTCGTCCAGGAGGGAGGCGAAGGCCCTTATCTCCAGGGTGTTGAGCGAGGTGGACCCTTTCCGGTCGTCGATGGACTCCGGGGTGATGACCACCACCTTCCAGGACGAATAGGCCTTGATCAGCTCAGATAGCCGTTCCCTCTCCTCCGGTTTGTGCTGCTTGGAGTCCTTGACCCCCCATTCGCGGAAGAGCCGGTCGTCCTCCACCAGCACTGCGGCCACTACCAGGGGTCCCATGACCGGACCCCGGCCAGCTTCGTCAAGGCCACATATCATCGTATGGTGATTTTGTATTCCGTATAAATGACTGCTGAAGGAAGTTCGACCAGTTGGAACATCGTTTACCAAAAAAATTGTTGATAGGCTAAGATATAAAATGAATCCCCGGATGGAGGAAGCGGTGATGTGAATTTCTAAGAGCGATGTTCAGAACCGGCATTTGACCAATGGGTTCAAATTGACCCGGGTGGGGGTCACCGGGGTCAAGAAGCCGGTGCGGGTGCACCGCGGGGGCAAGGACACCTGCCTCAACTGCGATATCGACGTTTTCGTCGACCTGCCTTCCACCCAGAGGGGCTCCCACCTCTCCCGGAACCTGGAGGTCATTTCGGAGATCGTGGAGCAGGGGGTAAGCCAGCCGATCAAGGGACTGGAGGTCCTGGCCGCGGACGTGTGCCGCAAGCTGCTGGAGCGCCACGATTACGCCACCTACGCCGAGGTGCACATAAACGCCGACTACTTCCTGGAGAGGACCTTGCCGACCGGACGCAAGAGCATAGAGTCCTACAAGCTGGTGGCCAAGGCCAGCCACAAACGGGGCAATGGCATGACCAAGATGATCGGCGTGCGGGTCATAGGCATGACCGCCTGCCCCTGCGCCATGGAGTCGGTGGACAAGTTCGTCGAGGACATCGTGCGCGACATCCTCAAGGCCGTCGTGGAGCGCTACAGCGACCTGCCCGACACGACCGAGGTCATCGTGCGGTCGGAGAGCAAGGAGTCCATCCACAAGCACAACGCCATGGCCGAGAGGATCACCACCCTCGGCGAGCTGCGACGGGATTCGGAATGAAGATGCGATATCGGGCGATGGTGTGCGATGTGGACGGCACCATCACCGATCCCCGCAGGGTCATCCAGACCCTGGGGATAGAGACGTTGAGGAAAGTGCAGGACAAAGGATACATGGTCATGCTGGCCAGCGGGAACGTTCTCCCTATCGCCTACGGCCTTTCAACTTTCATCGGTCTCCAAGGACCGGTAGTGGCGGAGAACGGCGGCATCGTCTCGTACCGGGACGAGGTACATCGACTATTTTCCAACGAGGAGCCCCTCAGGGCCTTTGCTCATCTTCAAAAGAAGATACCTGGGATAAAGCGCCTTTATACCGACCAGTGGCGGCAGACCGAGGTGGCGCTCAACCGCAGCGCCGACCTGGTGAAGGTGCGGGAGCTGCTATCAGGATGGCCAGTGGACATCGAGGCCACCGGCTTCGCCATCCACATGATGGAGAAGGGGCACAGCAAGATGGCCGGAGTGGCCAAGGCCTGCCAGTTGCTGGACCTGGACCCCTCGGAGGTGGTGGCCTTCGGGGACGCGGACAATGACGCCATCATGCTGCGGGGGTGCGGCTACGGGGTGGCAGTGGGGAACGCCTCGGAGCTGGCCAAGCAAGCGGCGGACTACGTGGCGAAGAAAGAGCACTCCGAGGGCGTGCTGGAAGGCCTGGAGCACCTGAAGATGCTCTGAGGCGTTAATGATATAAACCGACCGAACAATGGAATTCCATGGAGGTCCTGGGCCTCTGCTCCTATTGCGGAAAGCCGGCAAGATATAGCTGTAGCCTGTGCGGTCGGCTGGTCTGTTCTCAGCACTTCGACCGATATGGTCACGTGTGCCAGAATTGTTCACCGGACCGACATGACCGCGGTCATGAAAGACCGCCGGAAAAGGAGCTGCTGCATTAAGCTTAGAGCAACTTCTTGGCCCCGGCCTCGTCCAAATCGATGGACTTCAGCAGGTACTTGAGCGCTTTCTTGGCGATGATGGCCCGGGTCTGTTCGTCCAGGCGCTGCTCGTAGACCACCAGCGCCTTCTTGTAGTACTCCACGCCGAACTCCGAGTAGTAGTAGATGGCGTTCTCCGGGTCCACCTGGGCGGCTTTGGTGTAGCAGGTCTCGGCGTCGTTGAACAGGCCGATGTCCATGCAGAACGCGCCCCAGCCCTGATAAATGAACGGGTTCTGGGGGTCCAGCTCGGAGGCCTTCTTGTACAGCGCCACGATCTCCTCCTGCGAGACCTTTGGAACTAGTACTCCGGCGTCCGCCTTGGCCAGATAGGCCGAGGGCTCGGAAGGTTCCATCTTGATCGCCTTGTCGAACTTGGACAGGGCTTGAGAGTACTCCCCTTCTTCCATGAGCTGATAACCTTGCTTCATCAACTTGTCGAAGTCACTGGACGCCATTAGATCACTTGTGCGAGTAATGGACGGGATATGATAAAGCTTTCTTGGTCCCTGGGCTAGCCATCACAGGTTGCGCACGAAGCGGTTGCCCTGGTCTACCAACACTACTTTGGAGGGTATGGGTTGGTCCGTCATCTCGAAGGCCATGATGATTATCTTGTCGCCGACCTTCACCAGGTGCGCAGCGGCCCCGTTGACGCTTATGACACCCGAACCCCGCTTGCCTGGAACGGCGTAGGTCTCGAAACGGGCGGCGTTGTCCACGTCGGAGACAAGTACCTTCTCCCCCGCCCAGATGTCTGCCCGGTCCAGGAGGTCCTGGTCAATGACTATGCTTCCCACGTAATCGGGCTCGGCGGCGGTGACCGTGGCCCGGTGTATCTTTCCCCGCAGGAGCTGCCTCATGGAACTATGCAAGAAAAATCTCCCTCTTCTAACTTTCCCTGATAATCCGTGAGTTCCAGGAACATGTTAACGTTGGGGACCAAGGAAGAATGAAGGCTCAATACTTCGGGCAGGAACCGAGTATCTTGATACTGTTCCTTTTCAGTGTCTCATCGTATTCGAATGCCGCATCGATGTTGAACGCCGTTCTCATGTTCTCCCTCGTGAGCACTTCCCCCGGGGTTCCCTCGGCGAATATCCTGTGATCATGGATGAGCACCATACGATCGCAGTATTTGGTCACCATAGGCAGATCGTGCGAAACGATGACCACCGTCAGCCCTTCATTGTCGGATAATTTCTTCACCAGGTCCAGGATCTCGAACTGGTGGTTGATGTCCAGATGCAGCGTAGGTTCGTCCAAAAGCAGTATATCCGGCTCTTGTGCGATCGCTCTGGCAATGATCACACGCTGACGCTCCCCTCCGCTCATGTTGTTGATGAGCCTGTCGGCGAACTCCGTGATGCCCGTCTTCTCCATCGCCTCTTCCACGATGCGCATGTCGTCAGACGATTCCCCCCTGAAACTGTCGAGGAACGGCATACGCCCCATGGTCACTATGTCCCTCACCGAGAAGGCGAACCTGATCTCATTGCTCTGCGGGACCACTGCAATGTGCCTGGCGATGTGTTTCTTTGAAACGTCCTCGAGGTCGGTGCCGTTCATCAGCACCTTCCCGCTCTGCGGGTGGAGGTTGCGGTTCAAGAGCTTCAGGAGAGTGGTCTTGCCACACCCGTTCGGCCCCAGAATGCCCAGTATCTCCCCATTGTTCACCGTAAGGTCAACGTTCTCCAGGACGGGCTTTTCCCGGTACATGAAACTGATGTCCTGGGCGCTCAGCATCAGTCCCACCCCACATCGCTACGCCTTCTGCGCAGCAGGTAGATGAAATATGGCGCTCCGATGAGCGCTGTTACGATGCCAATCGGGAGGATGCCGATGTTGGGCGCGATGACCCTGGATATGTAATCACACATCATCAGAAAGGCCGCCCCGCCGATGAGCGAGGCTGGTAGCAGAGCCCGGTTGTCCGGGCCCATGAGGATGCGCAATATGTGCGGCACCACCAATCCGACGAAGCCTATGACACCCACGAAGGCCACTGCCGCTGCGGTCACCAACGCTGAGGCGATAAGGAGCTGGAGCCTGACCTTCTTGACCTCCACGCCGAGGTCCTGCGCGTGGGCGTCCCCCAGCATCATGGCGTTGAGGTCCCGGGAGCAGGACACCATGATGATGCACCCGGCCATGATGAGCGGGGCCACGATCATTATGTTGTCCCACCTGGCGTTGGTCAGGTTCCCCATGGTCCAGTAGACTATGCCCTGCATCTGATCTCCGGCTACGTAGGTCAGCAGGGAGACCAGGGCGGACAGCAACGATCCCACGGCGATGCCCGATAGGAGCAGGGTCTCCGTTGGCACCCTTCCCCCCACCTGGGATATGAAGTAGACCAGGAACAGCGTTCCCATACAGGTTATGAAGGCCAACAGGGGAATCGTAATCAGAGAGGGGAGCCAGGATATGGTGAAGCTCAGCCCGATGGCCGCGCCCAGGGAAGCTCCGGATGAAAGGCCCAGTATGTAAGGGGAGGCCATGGGGTTGCGGAACAGTCCCTGCATGACCGCGCCCGCGATGCCCAGACCGGCACCCACGCAAACGGCCATTATCACCCGGGGCAGGTTCATCCTTTGCACGATTATTACATCCGTCTCGGAACCGATGCCGAAAAGAGCCCAGAAGGCATCCTCGAAGGACAGTGGTATGAAGGCCTGCGTCAGGTCCAGCACCATGAATATGAACAATATTACGAAAAGGGCGGCAAAGACCACGACAGTCCTTTTACGCTTCTTCGCGATGCCGTCCATGGTTCCCCTCATAAGAAAAGATGATGATTAAATGGTTTGGATGGGGCGTTCCGTCACCCCTTCCTGCCCTTCCTCCTGGTGATCATGACCACGCCGACCGCTAGCAGGATTATGCATATCCCGCCAGCGGCTATCATCAGAGTGTTGGTATCGATCCCCCCATCGTCGGTTTCATTCGTATATTCCGTGGGAATGCCCCCTTCAAAGTAGTTCGGATAGAGCAGACTGGCCACGGTCCACAGGCCGGTCATGGCGTCGGGGCAATAGGAGTTCCAGGACTTGTTCATCTTGTAGACGATGATGGAGCTGTCCCCTATCAGCGCTGAGAAATCCTCCGCGCTCCCAGTGTAATACCCATCAAGTAGCACATACTCCGGGTGCAGTTGCAGTATGGCCGAGAAATCGACGGCGTAGGATGGAGAGGCCTTGGACGGGTCTTCGGCGACGTTCACTCCACCAGCGTAGTTGATGAAGTCCACGGTCACCGATCTATTGTTGCCGAGCTTCAGCGTATTGCTGCTGTAGCTGGCATACAACGCGGTGACCTTTTGCGAGGAGTTGGTGATGCCGTGGTCGCTAAGGACCGTAGCGATGTATTCCTTGACGAAGGCCATCTGCTCGGAAACGCTATGGTTCGCTCCGACGATGGTCTCGATGTCCTCTACGACCTGGACTATGCCATCATACGAGTTTGGATAGAAGGTCACCACGTTGAACCCGTATCCCTCGAGCTCGGACCACATGACCGAATAGGAATTGTAACCGTATCCCAAGATCACGTCCGTCGTCTTGTTCCAGGTGCTGTTATCCACCATGTCCAGCATGGTCTGGATGACGGCGTCCTTGTTGCTGGAGCTGATAGTAATGAACTTGTCGGCCGAGAAGTTCTCCACCTCTTTGATCCCGCTGCTGGAGTACGCGGAAGATGCGTCGAATATGACCGCGCTATCCAAGGCCTCTATGTCTACCAGGGTGTTGGTGACGAAGGCGCCGAAGGCTGCCACATGCGGAGCGGGCTGGGTCAGGTTGGTGGTGACTCCGCGCGAGTCCGTTATGGATATGGTCCCGTTATTATTCTCTCCCTCCATTGGCATATTGCCGCTGAACTGTTCCGGATAGAAAAGACAGGCAACGGTCCACAGTCCCAATGCCGCGTCTGGACAATACGAGTTCCACGATTTGCTCAATTTATAGACAGGCATTGTCAAGTTACCGATCAGGGTGGAGAAGTCGTTTGCTGTCCCGGAATAATAACCGTCGAGAAGCACGAAATCAGGGTCAAGCTGCAGTATTGCTGAAAAGTCCACAGCGTACGTTGGAGAGGCCTTGGACGGGTCTTCGGCGACATTGATGCCTCCGGCGTAATTGATGAAATCGACCGTCACCGAGCCGTTGTTCCCGAGCTTCAGAGTATTGCTGCTGTAACTGGCATAGAGGGCTGTCACCTTCTCCGAGGTTTCGTCGATTCCAGCATTGCTCAGGGTTTCAGAGATGTATGTTTTAACAAATGTCATCTGCTCGGAAACGCTATGGTTCGCTCCGACGATGGTCTCGATGTCCCTTACTACTTGGACGATACCGAGATATGAGTTAGGATAGAATGTGACCACGTTGAACCCGTATCCCTCGAGCTCGGACCACATGACCGAATAGGAATTGTAACCGTATCCCAAGATCACGTCCGTCGTCTTGTTCCAGGTGCTGTTATCCACCATGTCCAGCATGGTCTGGATGACCGCATCCTTGTTCGCGGCACTGACGGTTATGAACTTGTTCAGCGGCATGCCCATCATTTCTGGTATGGCGCTCTTGTTGTACTCTGAACCAGCATCGAAGATTACGGCTTTCTCAAGGAACTCGATGTCCACAAGGGTGTTCGTGACGAACGCCCCGAACGAAGCCACATGAGTGGCTGGTCCGGTGAGGTTGGTCGTGACCCCACGGGAATCTGTGATGCTGATGTTCCCGCTGCCGTCGACCGTGCTGTCAGCCATCGTACCCAATGGAATGACCACGGTCAGCATGGCAATGGTGGCTATTATCGCGATTACCTTCGTGAATTTCATGATGACACCATCGATTCGAATTGGCACAGTAACATTTTATTGATATAAAGTATTATGTTAAAAATGGACACGTTCGTGTTACTCATCAATATATCGGGTATTGACCTGTGGCTGTCCCATAGAGATCTGCCAACTTCTTACAAGATAAGTGTGTTATACCCCTAGTCGGATTCATCGTTTCAATGACATCCAGGGTCAAGGTGGTCACCCCGATCTGCTCGCACGAGACCTGGGTGACCGCGGAGATGGACGGGGAGGACCGGATCAAGGTTAAGATCGAATCGGACTGCTCCAACGTTATGAACTACGCGGAGCACTTGCATAGCGTGAGCATGGACGACATTAACGAACAAAAGGGCTCCCGCATATTGACGGAAGCAGAGGACGGCATACTGACCCCGACCTGCCTGGTGCCCATTGCGGTCTTTAACGTCTGCTGGGTGGAGGCTGGCATGATCTCCAAGAGATTGGCGACGAAGGAAGGTTCCGTGGCCATCCATTTTGTCGATTGATAGACAAAAGTTATATGGTCTATCCTACGCCTAAGCTGAAAGGGCCAACGGAAAGGTCACACTGATGAGCGGAACCACAGCTTTCCTCTACAATGATGAAATGCTCAAGTACCAGTTCGGTCCGAAGCATCCTTATCAACCAATCCGGTTCCAGAAGGTCCGCGACACCCTTTGGGAGCTGGACGTCTTCGATCATCGACTGATCTATGTGGAATCGCCCCTGGCCACCGAAGAGGACCTTCGAGAGGTCCACGTGCAATCGTACATCGATCACGTGAAGGGGATGAGCCGCCTGGGGGTCGGCCTGTTGGACAACGGGGACACCCCAGTGTGCAAAGGGCTGTACGAGGGCGCCCTGGCCATGGTCGGGGCCACCCTGGCCGGCGCGGAGGGCATTGCCCGGGGGGAATATGATCATGCCATGAACCCGGGGGGCGGGCTTCACCACGCCCGGCGCGACCAGGCCGCCGGTTTCAGCGTCTTCAACGACCTATCCATAGCGGTGCGCCGCCTGCAGCGGAAATACGGTTACAAGCGCATCGCCATCATCGACATCGACGGCCATCATGGGGATGGGACCCAGTCCATATTTAATGGGGAAAAGATACTGACGATATCCTTCCATCGCTTCGGTCCAGGCTTCTACCCGGAGACGGGGGCGGTAACGGACATCGGAGAGGGCGAGGGGAAGGGTTACTCCATCAACGTGCCCATGCCCAGGTGCACGCCCGATGACGTCTACGCGCCCACCTACGAGAAGGTGGTATCGGCCGCCTTAGAGGCCTATCATCCGGAGATAATCATCCATCAGTTCGGCACGGACGCCCACTACACCGACCACCTGGTGGGCATGGGGCTGTCAACGAGAGCGTTCGAAAAGATGGCCGAGGCCACCCACCGCCTGGCGCACGTCCATTGCGACGGAAGGTACCTGGTGACCGGGGGTGGCGGTTATTCCGTCGACGCCTGTCGGAGGATATGGAGCATCGTGGTCTGCACCGTTTCCGGATCGTTTCCCCTGAACCCGGAAGGAATGCATCTCCTGCAGGATTCGGGGCTGAACCGTAAATGGAAGGTCCAGCAGGACGAGTTCCACAAACGCCTCGATTACATATTTGATGAGGTCATCCCGATGATCCGCTGAGCTGAATTGCTAATATGCTTAAACCGATCAAGAATCGAACGATTACGATTTGTCATTCTAATATTTTCCAAGATGCGATTTTCTTGACAGCGATGTGAATCGAATTATATATCAAAGGGTACCTTCTGAATATGACTGGGGTTGCATATGGACGCGTCGACCAGCTTGCACAGGGCGGCAATAGTGATATTGGCGGTCCTGATGGTGCTCCCCCTTCCATCGGCCAGCCTGTCCGCGGAGGACGGGGACCTGACCACGTCCTATGAGTATCATTTCTCTGCGCCCACCGTTGACCTGGAGAGCGACGAGCGGACATTCACCTTGCAGGGGCTGTCGCAGGACGCCGTCGCCGGAGCCCCCTCACTGCCGGTGGAGAACTTGCTTTTGGCTCTACAGCCTGGCTACACCTTGAAGAATTTGGAGGTGGGCTCGTCCTCGCCTTCTAAGGTGGAGATAATTTCCGACTATCCTCGGAATCCCTTCGAGTCCCCGGCGGGCAACGGCACTGTGGTCGAGGAGATCGTCGATCGAGGGTCCTGGGACCTGGCCGGCACCTATGTGCTGGAAGGAGTGGAGATCGTTTGCCTGAACCTGCGTCCTTTGGTCTGGGACAGCCGCTCCGGACAGCTGACCTTCATATCCGATTTCACCGTCACCATCGTGAGCGAGGAGACCGGCATCGATTGGCTGGGCGACCTGGATATGGTTCGGGAGATGGTCGATAACCCTGACGAGGTACCCTACTTGGACCGCCTGGTGCCGGAGGGCGTTCTGCCTACGGGAAGCTACGAACACCTCATCATAACCGATGAGGCCCTGACGGCACCGTTCCTATCCCTGGCGGAGTGGAAGGGGGAAAGGAACGAGCGGGGGTCGAGCTCCCAGGACATCACCAGCGTGGTGGTGACATTGCAGTTCATCCTGGCCCAGAGCGCTTTCTGGGGGACGCCGTCCTCGCATGACGGCACGGGCAACGATACCCAGACCATCGTCCGCAATTTCATCATCGCCGCCCATCAGGAATGGGGCGTCAGCTACGTGCTCATAGGCGGGGACGAGGAGGTCATTCCTTCCCGGAAGGTATGGGTGTCATATAGCACTTACTCCGATGAGCTGCCAGCTGACATCTATTTCACATGTCTGGACGGAGATTGGGACAGTGACCTTGATGGCGTATACGGGGAATCGTATGTGGATGGGACCGATATGCTGGCCGAGGTCTACGTCGGCCGCGCTCCGGTTTCCAACGTCCAGGAGGCCTGGAACTTCGTCAACAATACCATTGAGTACGAGAAAGGATACGTTAGCCAATACAGCGTCGATCTGCTGTTCGTCGGCGAGTATCTGGATGATTATCCAACTTATGGCGATGATTACAAGGACGAGGTGTACGACAATATTCTGGCCGACAAAGGATTGAGCCTAACCACCCTGTACGCGAAGGATGACACCTTCTCCGCCTCCGCTTTCATATCAGCGATGAACACCAGCCCGCACATCATAAACCACATGGGCCATGGCAACTACGGGACGTTCGCCGGCCTCAGCGTTTTGAACGCCGCGAACCTGAACAACGAGCATCCGTTCATCGTCTACACCCAGGCCTGCATGGTAGCTGGCTTCGACCAGGGGACCGATTACCCGTACGACAGCATAGCTGAGGAGTTCGTCATCGGGGAGAACGGCGCGGCGGCCTTCATCGGCAACTCGCGCTACGGCTGGTACTCCCAGGGCAGCACCTCCGGGTCTTCGCAGAAGTTCGATCTGTCCTTCTTCAGCCAGGTGTTCGACGATGATGTGACGCAATTGGGCAAGGCTATGTCCCAGTCTAAACAGGAATTGGTGGGGTCGGCATCCTCCGCGAACACCATCCGTTGGGTGTACATGGAACAAAACCTTCTGGGGGATCCGGAGACCAGCGTGAAGAAGGCCGGGCAGGGGACGCACGACCTGGCGGTGCAGGAGATATCCGCGGACGCCTACGTGCTGGGAGAGGAAACGGAAGTGAACGTGCTGGTGAGCAACAATGGCGATTTCCCGGAGGAAGGCAACGTCAGCCTGATGGCGGATGACGTCCTGGTGGACCAGACTAAGATCTCCATCACCTCTGGGCAGAGCACCTGGGTGACCCTCTCATGGACCCCCACGGAGGCGCGCCCATACGTCCTCACCGCGGTCGTGGAATGCGCTACTGACGGTACCTCGGAGAACGACCAGCTTAGTGTGGAGGTCCGGGTCTACCAGAGGATATCCAATTACACCCTCTGGGAGAACCTGCATAAGGAACTGGCTGGCAGCCTGATCATCGACGATGGAGCGACCCTGGACATACGCAACTGCACCATCGAGTTCCTTTCGGCCGGGAGCGACCACCAGGTCCAGGTCAACGGCACGTTGCTGGTGAACGGTTCCTCCTTTAGCGGTTCCAGTTATGTATTCATGTCCAACGGAGGTGTGGTGAGGTTCAGCGGCAGTGACCTCTCAGGACTCTCCACGACATCCCCGAGCACGATGGACGGTGGGTCGCTGGAGCTTCGGGACACCATCGTCCATGGGGGGATGGGGTGGTCGCTGGAAGGCGCGTCGGTGACCTTGTCCGGAACACAGTTGCTGGACCAGAGCTCGGAATGTCTGTTCAACGGCTCATCATTGGTCGCTGAGGGCGTCACAGGACATGGAGGAGGGCTTTACCTCCTGAGCTCCTCTGGCCAGCTGTCCAATGTGACCTGGACCGAAGGGTCCGTGGGCTTGACCATCGATACATCTAGCGGGCTGGTGCTGCGGAACATCGAACTGCTGAACAATGAGGCGGACCTCAGTATCTCGGGAACGCTGGAGGCGCATTTCCTGCCGGACCTGGAGAGGGTGAACGTCACCTTCGGCCCGGTGGTGATACTGCATCAGGAGGACGGCGTCACCGTGGAGGGTGACATCGGTGCGTTGTACCTGGTGGACTGCCACGATACTGTGGTGCGCGGACTGCGCCTGGGCGGCAGCGGTCAGGGATTGACCTTGGTCGACTGCACTGGCATAGAGGTGATCGGGAACGCCGTGGAGAACTGTTCGGTCGGCATATGGGCGATGGGCTCGGACGCCTTGATCTGGAGCAACGACCTGTTGAACAACGAGCGGCAGGTCTGCGGGACGTCGTCAACATTGACCTTCGGCAAGGACTATCCTGCCGGGGGGAACCACTGGTCCGATCACCTGACTATTGACCACAGGAACGGCGTGTCCCAGAGCATTTACGGTGCGGACGGCATCGTGGACGTGGCCTATGACACCGATGACGTCTACGACCATTATCCCAAGGTCTCGTTGTGCAGCATATTTCATGATAAACCGGAGGCCGACTTCTCGGTCAGTCCCGCCGTCCCGGACGTCCTGGTCAGCGTGATATTCACCGACTATAGCGACAGCGGCTCGGGCATCGCCAACTGGACCTGGGACCTGGGGGACGGAACTCTGGCTTACGGCAGCCAGGTGAGTCACCGGTACAGCGTGAAAGGCCCAATAATCGTAGAGCTGATCGTGACCGACCACAAGGGGCTCAACAGCACCTGTGACCGGGACCTGAACATCGTGAACTACGCCCCGACCAGCGATTTCTCGTACTCCCCAACGCAACCTTGTTCTGGTGACCTGGTGCATTTCACGGACCACTCATCGGACGCTGACGGAGGCGTCGTGACCTGGAGCTGGAGCTTCGGCGATGGCACCACCTCCGATGTGGCCTCGCCGAACCACGCCTTCAGGCTGAACGGGGATTACACCGTCACCTTAACCGTGTTGGATGCGGATGGTGGGACCTCCACGAGGAGCAGGAACGTTCCGGTGGGGAACATGGCGCCAACGGCCGCCTTCTCCTGGTCCCCTTCATCCATCTACAGCCTGGACCAGGTGACCTTCACGGACGGCAGCACGGACAGCGACGGTTCGATCGCTTCCAGGACCTGGAGCTTCGGGGACGGACAGAGCGGGACGGGAAGCAGTGTCGTTCATCGCTATGCCAGGCTGGGAACTTACCAGGTAACCCTGACGGTTGTGGATGATAATGGCGCTTCGAGCACCACCTCCAAGAGCCTGACGGTGCTCAACTCCCCTCCCACCGCCTCTTTCGTATGCACGGGAACAGTCCTGAGCTTGATAGAGGTTCACTTCAATGACACCTCCTCTGACCGCGAAGGTACGTTGGACCACTGGAGCTGGGACTTCGGGGACGGGAACGGTTCCACCGCGTCATCTCCCGTCCATGCCTACGCCCTTCCGGGCGAATACCTGGTGGTCCTAACCGTCACCGACCAGAACGGCGCGAGCCGATCGGCCTCCAGGACGGTGGTGGTGCTCAACCGTCCGCCAGAGGCTTCCATCATCTCTCCGGAAGGGGAGCACTGGTCCCTGGACCTGATAGAGCTCCAGGCGACCGGGAGCGACGTGGACGGAACGATCGCGTCGTACAACTGGGACTTCGGCGACGGTAGCACCGGGGAAGGAGAGACCGTCGAACACGCTTATTCGTCCCCGGGCAACTATACCGTCGCCCTCACCTGCGTCGATGACGTTGGAGGGTCAGCGACGGCAGAGGCGACGGTGGTCGTGCTCAACTTGCTACCAGAGGCGCGAATAATTGCTGAACAGGGAACCGGCCATCCGCGAGATATGGTCCTGACCGCGGACGCCGAGGACCTGGATGGGAGCGTGACCAACTACACCTGGGCCTTTGGCGACGGTGGATCGGGAGAAGGACCGAGCATCGTTCACCGGTACGAGCTGGATGGCGATTTCTGGGTGAGCCTGACGGTCACGGACGACCACGGAGGGCGGAACGTCACCTTCGCCCTGGTGAGCGTAAGGACCGGGGACATCGCGATGAACAACGCCACCTGCACCGAAGGGGATGACGGATGGACGCTCAGTGCGGTACTGACCAACGACGGCCCGCTGGACGCGGACGTGGTGGTGGAGGTAGAGGCCGGGGGCGTAGTGTACCGCAAGAACGTGACGGTCCTGGCAGGCGGATCAGTCGCCTGCCAGATACCTTTGACGGACTTCGCAGAAGGGGACCTCACGGTCTCGGTGATCACGGAAGAAGGCTGGGATTCGGACCTGGACGACAATCAGTGGACCGGAACGCCGGTCGCCTCAGCGGACGAGTTCCCGTGGCTGTTGGTCGGAGCGTTGACCATCGCGACAATAGCCATCGCTGCGGTCGTCATCGTACAGGTGAGAAGGAGATGAAAAGCGTCCCGGTCGGGATTTGAACCCGAGTCGAAGCCTCGACAGGGCTTCATGATAGGCCGCTACACTACCGGGACTTACGGCCTTTCCCCTTATCGAATTGTAATATTTAACCCTTAGGTGCCGTAGGATTGCTGGCACCATTGCATTCACGTCATCCAGACGGGCGACGGATAGGTCGGGACTTCCTTTTTTTATAAATCGTTAGAAATACATATAAATGATGATGCAGATAGGCCTGGCGGTGGGGATTTGAAGAACGAGACTTTTATCAACAAGGGCGGGCTGGTGAGGACGTTTTCGGTCTGCGACCCTTCAATCAAGAGGAAGAGACTGATAGTCAATTTGGCACTGCTGGACCTTTTCTTTCTGAATGGCGTGCTCCTATCCGTCGGCCTGTTCTTGGTTCCTTCGATGCTATGGATATTTATGGCCATGATGCCGATAATATCTGCGGCCACCATCACCCAGCACCTCCTCCTGAAGTCCGTCCTGATGAAAGGCGCGTATCCGGTCACCCTGTATTCGAACGGGTTCGAGTTCCATTCCTTTCTGTTCAACCGGGTTCTTAGGCGGCCTGATTTCATCAGACGGGAGGATGTAGCTTCCATTTCTGTCTCCAGCTTCTCGGAAGGACCGAGGGCCGATGAGATGAGAGACCTGCTAACCATCTATTTCGAGACCAAGTCCGGCAGGATCAACAATACTGGAACCAGGAACCGGGTCGAGGTCGAATCGGCCATCGAGTGGATCGAGAGGAACTGGGGGCTTAAGGTGGAAAGGAAAAACTCGTACTCTCCCTCGCCCCCGCAGACGGCCGCGCATGTGGCGCACAAGGTGAACGTCCATACCATCTATTGCCCCCAATGTGGCAAGGGAAACGATCAGGGGTTCAACTTCTGCCCTTTCTGCGGCGCCAACTTCGAACTCAAGTCTGCACCATCTGAACCTCAGGGCGGACAATGGACGGCTCCGTCGACCCCGTCGTACAATCCCTATCAGCGTGCGCCGTCTGAGACATACCAAGCACCTCTGCCCGTTAACGCGCCGTTGAACTATCCTGGTGGCAAGGACCGGCGGAAGGCTTTCTTTCTCGGATTGGGGCTGGGATTCATGGGCTTTATGGGTGTCGGGCACATCTATATGGGGAAAAAGGCCAAAGGGGTGACCCTCCTGATCGTCGGGGGGTTTCTGGCCTTCTTTTCGCTGATGTTCTGGATAGTCGCCCTCGATCTGACGGAATATTCCCTCGGGGTCAGGGTGTTCACCGCCCTCCTGATGTCCGCGCCTTACCTGGCATTGCAGATATGGCAGGCGTTTGACGCGCCTAAGCCGCCGAAGGAAAACGGCCGGGGGAGATATTGAGCTGATTGATAGGCCATCAGGGAAAGTATTAATCACCGACTGCGGTTAGTTCGGCGGATCACATGGCCGAACGGAAGCTCAAGGTGGAGGACTACATGATCAGGGAAGTGGTCCACGTGCCCCTCAACTATACGGTGAAACAGACGGTAGACCTGCTCATATCCACCGAGTTTCACGGCATGCCAGTGACCGAGGACGGGCACCTCATGGGGTTCATTACCGCCAAAGAGCTGCTCCGCTTCTATCACACACCCGAACAGCCGATAAAAGATATCATTCGCAAGGGAACCGTCACCGTCAATCCCAAGATGGACCTGGACGACGCCGCCCGCATCCTCTTCCGTTACGGTCTGAGGAATGTGCCGGTGATCGACGACGACGGCATCCTGCTGGGCATCATCTCCAACCTGGACATCGTGCGTTCGCATATCGAGCGGGCCACCCCGAACAAGGTGGCCATGATCAAGAACTTCCTGGAGGCGAAGCACGGCGTCTCCATCATGGTCCGGCGCCGCATCGTCCCCGTGGAGCTGCTGCGCCCCACCCAGCGCGAGGTCTACGCCGACGAGCTTATGGGCCGCAAGGAGGAGATCAAGCGCGGACTGGTCGAACCGATCATCGTCATCCAGAAGAACGACCATTTCATTCTCGTGGACGGACATCACCGCGCCCTGGCCTCCAAGCAGATGGGCGTGCGGCAGTTCTCCGCGTTCGTCCTGGAGCCCAGCCGGGATGTCGACCTTGGGCTGGAACACAGCGCGGACGAGCAGGGACTGTATACCCTGGACGACGTGAAAATAATAGAGGGCTCGCACCATCCCCTGGTGGAGATCACCACCAGGCTGCTCAAGGGCGAGCAATAGAAATGAGCAAAGGGGTTTAGTGAAGGGTCTTTCTGGCCGCTTCCAGCAGTATGCGCTGTTCTGCCGAGGCAATGATGACCTGCGTGCTGATCACCGTGTCCGGGTTCAGGCTGATGCTGTCTATCCCCGCCTTTACTAGGAACTCGGTGAACTCCGGGTAGACGGACGGGGCCTGCCCGCATATTCCCACGGTGCATCCCTTGCGGTGGGCGGCCTCGATCAGAATCTTGATGGCTCGCTTTATGGCCTCGTTCCTCTCGTCGAAGTAGCCCATCTTGCCCAGCACGTCCGAGTCGCGGTCCGCGCCCATGATCAGCTGCGTGAGGTCGTTCGATCCGATGCTGAAGCCGTCGCACCACTCTGCGAACTCCTCGGCCATGAAGATGTTGCACGGGATCTCGGCCATCAGGTACAGCTTGAAGTCGCGGTTGCGAACCAGACCGACATCGGTCATCATGGCGGTGATCTGCCTGACCTCGTCGATGGTACGGACGAACGGTAGCATCACATGCAGGTTCTTCAGGCCCATCTCCTCACGCACCTTCTTGATGGCCCTCAGCTCCAGCTTGAAAGCTTCGCGGTAGGAGTCGGAGACGTAGCGGGAGCATCCGCGCCAGCCGATCATAGGGTTCTCCTCGTGAGGTTCGAACTTCTCCCCGCCCTCCATGTCCCGGTACTCGTTGGTCTTGAAGTCCGAGGTGCGCAGGATGACCGGCCGGGGGTAGAAGGCCTTGGCCACCATAGAGATGCCGTCCGCCAGCTTGTCTACCAGGAACTTCGATTCGCCCTTCTCGATGAGGGCGCAGGGGTGCTCCTGGATGTAGGAGGTGAAAAGGAACTCGATGCGCATCAGTCCCACGCCCTGCACCGGGAGCTTGGAGACCTCCTCGGCCTTCTGCGGGATGGCTAGGTTCACAAACACCTTGGTTCCGGTTACCGGGGCCACGTGGGCCACGGCGACGGATGCTATTTTTTCCTCGGCCTTCTTGGGAGCGGCCACGCCCTCGTACACCACGCCCATGCTGCCGTCCACGGTGATCAAGGTGTTCTCCTTTAGCAGCTCGGTGGCGTGGGAAGCGCCGACGATGCAAGGTATGCCCAGTTCACGGGCCACTATGGCGGCGTGGCAGGTCATGCCACCTTCGTCGGTGACGATGGCCGTCGCCCTGGTCATGGCCGGGACCATGTCCGGCGAGGTCATGGCTGTGACCATGACGTCTCCTTTCTTGACCACTTCCAGGTTCATCTCATCGGAAACTATGCGCACGGGGCCGCCGGCCAGACCGGGCGAGGCCCCCATTCCTTTCACCAGCACCTTGGCGCTCTTGGCCAACCCATGATCGACCGCCTTGCTGCCGGGCTTGACCCCGTTCGTCGAGAGGGTAGTCACCGGGCGAGCCTGCACAATGAAAAGGACCTTCTCTTCCACGCACCATTCGATGTCCATCGGCTTGTCGTAATGGGCCTCGATGTTGCGTCCAATCTCCCCGAGGGCCAGTATCTGTTCGTCGGTCATCTTCTGGGATTCGCGCATCTCCTCGGGGACGTCGGCCTTCTCGGTGTCGCCGCTCTTTCCCCGTACCAGCTTCCAGCTCTGCTTGGCGATGCGCTTGTTCAGTATCTTGTCGTGGAACTTATCGACCACGTAAGTGTCGGGGGTGACCTTCCCTCCGACCAAGGCCTCTCCCAGCCCAAAGCCCGCCTCGATGATTATGTGCGGCATCTCGGAATTGGGGTCGACGGTGAACATGATGCCGGAGATCTCGGAATTGATCATCTTCTGCACCACGACCGCCAGCTTGACCTTGGAGTGCTCAAAACCCTTGGTCACTCGGTAGTAGATGGCCCTGGGGGTGTACAGAGAGGACCAGCACTTGCGGACCTTGTCCAGAAGGTCCTCCGGCGTTTCCACGTTGAGATAGGTGTCCTGCTGGCCGGCGAAGCTGGCCGTGGGAAGGTCCTCCGCCGTGGCGCTGGACCTCACCGCCACCAGGCCGGACTTTTTCCCCTTGAACATGGTCTTGTAAGAGGACAGAACCTGCTCCTTCAGGTCGTCCGGTATCTCCATCTTCTCAAAGAGCTCCCGGATGCGGACCGAAGCGTCGTTGAGCGAGGACTCGGAGGCCGCATCGACCTTGGCCAGGATATCCTTGACCCGGTCCGAGATCTTGCTGGTCTCCACAAAATAGTCATAAGCGGCGGTGGTCAGTACAAATCCGGGTGGGACGTTGAATCCCGCGGAGACGAGCTCTCCCAGATTGGCACCCTTACCTCCGGCGATGTCGATGTCGTTCTTGCCTAGGTCAGATATGCTCACTATCCTTTTCATGGAATTTTTCACCACTCTAAGAACGTACGATGCAGGCAAGTTCACCGGGGCCGTCGGCCCGTCAATGCCCTAACCTGAATGGAAAATAGGTGGGGAGTCTATTAATTTATCTAAGTGCTGAATGAGTCCGATTATGATGATTTTCGGCATCATGTGGCGAAAGTGCTTCTGCAACGGCTTCGGCCAGCATAGAAAGGCCCTGGTCTTTTCGCCGAATTCCATGGTCGATCGGACCAGACCGGAGGTCTTTGAGGAAGGTAGTGTTGTTGATTCCGTTAGGAATATCCTACGGAATTATTCTATGTACGTAGCGTAATCTGAAATAGAGGTTTAAACGATTAGTTTTAGACTTGATGATTCCGCAAATACTGTGCGTATCTCGTATTTTCGAAGAATTTCTCCTGTTTAATTGTGGCTTTCGTAAACAATTTTCTGAAATGATTTTATATTATAACATTTTAGAGGAAATACCGTACGAGGAGTTGATGTGAGCACCATAGAGATTAGATGGCATGGAAGGGGCGGTCAAGGAGCCGTTACCGCGAACGAGATTTTGGCTGGTGCTGCCCTCAAGGAGGGTAAGTTCATCAAGGCCTTCCCCGAGTTCGGGCCGGAAAGGATGGGTGCGCCTATCCGAGCCTTCGCCCGCATCTCGGACGAGCCTATCACCGTGCATAGCCAGGTGTACTTTCCGGACGTCGTCCTGGTGATCGACTCGACCTTGCTGAAGGCAGGCAAGGTCGTGAACGGTCTGAAGGAGGACGGGGCGGTCATCGCCAACTTCCCTGATGACAATGCCAAGCTGGCGGCCATCGTCGGCCGGACCAAGAACGTTCATGCGGTCAACGCTACCAAGATCGCCTTGGAGGAAATCGGCAAGCCCATGACCAACACCGCCATGTTGGGCGCACTGGTAAAGGTCACCAACGTGGTGGCCATCGGTTCCATCATCGACGAGATGAGGGCCAAGATGTCCAGCAAACTTAGCAAGGACGTAGTGGAGAAGAACCTGAAGGCCATCATGAGGGCCTATGAGGAGGTGCAGTGATGGCCAATGAGAGGTCCAAGGACCTGCCGGCTGGCGGTATGATCACCGAGGCTGGCAGCTCGAAGAAGTATCACACCGGGGAATGGCGGTCCCAGAGGCCGGAGGTGGACAAGGAGAAGTGCACCAACTGCCTGACCTGCTGGATCTATTGCCCGGATAACAGCGTCATAATCAAGGACGAGAAGATGGCTGGATTCAAGTATACCCATTGCAAGGGCTGCGGCATCTGCGCCAACCAGTGCCCGGCCAAGGCCATTACCATGAAGGAGGAGGGTCTATAATGAGCGAACCAATGGCGATCAACGGAGACACGGCCATCGCCATGGCCTGGAAGCAGGTCAATCCGGATGTTGTGGCGGCCTACCCCATCACTCCGCAGACCATCATCGTGGAGGCTTTCTCCGAATACGTGGCCGACGGTCAGGTTGATACTGAGTACGTCTGCGCCGAGTCGGAGCATAGCGCCCTGAGCATATGCTTGGGCGCCTCCGCCGCCGGGGCCAGGGTGGCCACGGCCACGGCCTCGGCCGGACTGGCCTTCATGTGGGAGATGTTGTACGTAACGGCATCCATGAGGACGCCTATCGTCATGGCCATTGCCAACCGCACTCTCAGCGGGCCTATCAACATCCATTGCGACCACAGCGATTCCATGGGTGCCAGGGACTCCGGGTGGGTGCAGATATTCGGAGAGAACGTCCAGGAGGCCTATGACAACACCCTGATGTCCTTCCGCATCGCTGAGCACATGAATGTGCGATTGCCGATCATGTCCTGCATCGATGGGTTCATCATCACCCACGCCTTGGAGCGCTTAATACCTCTGGACGATGAGGTGGTGAAGAAGTTCGTCGGTCCGTTCAAGGCTACCAGGCCGCTGCTGGACATTAAGAACCCTACGACCTACGGTCCCATCGCCATGCCTGACTACTTCTTCGAGATCAAATACCAGCAGGCCGTGGCCATGGAAGCCGCCATGGACGTGACCAGAGAGGTCATGGCCGATTTCGCCAAGGTCTCCGGGCGTAAGTACGATCTGGTGGAAGGATACCGCACCGATGACGCCGAATACGTTATCGTGGCCATGGGCTCCACCGCCGGCACGTTGCGTTATGTTGTCGATCAGCTGAGGGAGAAGGGCATGAAGGTCGGGGCCGTAAAGGTCCGTCTGTTCCGTCCCTTCCCCGCCGAGGATATGGCCAAGTTGCTTAAGGGCAAGAAGGCGGTGGCCGTGATGGACCGGGCCATGAGCCCGGGGACGGGTGGAGTGCTGTACCTCGATGTTCTGGAATCCATATCCAGGATGAAGGACTCTCCCAGGGTCTCCAACTACATCTACGGCCTGGGTGGTCGGGACGTCATGCCTGGACAGCTCATCGGAGTCTTTGATGAGATAATCGCTGGCAAGGGCGAACGCGTGAACTACATGGGGGTGAGGATCTGAACCTAAAGGAGCTGACACACAGCGAGGTGCGCATGTGTGAGGGACACCGCCTCTGCGCCGGATGCGCAGAACCGATCATCGCTCGCCAGGTATTGATGGGCACGGACAAACCAGTGGTCGTAGCCAACGCCACCGGCTGTTTCGAAGTGTCGACCACCATTTATCCGTTCTCCTCATGGGAGGTACCGTGGATACACACCGCCTTCGAGAACGCTCCAGCCACCATGAGCGGGGTGGAGGCGGCCTACAAGGCTCTGAAGCGCCAGGGCAAGATCGATCAGGAGATCAAGTTCGTGGCCTTCGGAGGCGACGGCGCCACTTACGACATCGGCCTCCAATCCTTGTCCGGAGCCATCGAGAGGGGGCATGACTTCCTCTACGTCTGCTTCAACAACGAGGCGTACATGAACACCGGCATCCAGAGGAGCGGAGCGACTCCGAGGGGAGCGTCCACCACCACCTGCCCGTCCGGTACCTGCACACCGGGCAAGAAGGAGTTTCCCAAGGACCTGACCAGGATCATCATCGCCCACGACCTGCCCTACGCCGCGCAAGCGTCGCCGCACAACTGGAAGGACCTGGTGGAAAAGTCCCGCAAGGCCTTCGAGATCCACGGACCGAAGTTCATCAACGTGATATCTCCATGCCCCCGCGGCTGGAGGCATGACGGCTCGCAGACCATAGCCATGGCCAAACTGGCGGTGGAGACCTGCGTGTGGCCTCTGTACGAGTACGAGAACGGCACCTGGAGACTTACCGGGGAGTCCCTTCGCATCGCCCAGGGCACCAAGGAGAAGAAACCGGTGTCGGAGTGGCTGAACTCGCAGGGACGCTTCAAGCACCTGATGAAGGGCAAGTTCACCTCCGTGGCCGACGAGATACAACAGGGCGTGGACCAGAAGTGGGCGTCCCTGCAAAAGCTCTGCCAGATGTGAGAAACCCTTTACCTTTCCTTTTTTATTTCGAGTTCATGCAGCGGATGCCAAAGAACTTGTCCCAGGCCGCCTCCGCCTCCCGCTTGTTGAGCTTGTGGGAGGGGTCGCAGTGCTCCGGGTCGTTCAGGTAGACGTAGTCCGGGCACAATTCCCGGCAGATCTGGGCGATGCTCTCTAGCTCGGATAGGTTCTCCCGCACCAGGGTCACCTGGACCCGGAACGATCCGTGGAAGCACTGCCTTGCTTCTTTCATGCCCTCCAACACGTCGGACAGCTTGATGGAGGGGTGGGGGCGGTTGATCTGCTGGAAGGTCTCCTCCGTGGAGGCGTCCAGCTTGGCGATGATGATGTCGAAGGCGTCCAGCCCGTCCAGCACCTCCGGGTCGCGCAGCAGGGAGCAGTTGGTCAGGACCGCCACTTTCTTCGGGGCGGCCTGCTTAAGCTTTCTGGCCATGGAGAAGATGTTGCTGGCCAGGAGAGGCTCTCCCGTCCCTTTGAACATGACCGCGTCGCACTCGTCCCGGAACAGGCATTCCCCCACCTGGTCCAGTATCTGGGAGTCGTCGATGAACGCCGTTCTTTCGAGAAGGAGCATACCCCTCTGCCCCAGGCGGCAATAGATGCAGTTGAAGTTGCAGACCTTGGGATGCCTGCTGATGGGGTCAACAGCAATAGCCCTTCCCAAGCCCAGGGAGTTAATCGGTCCGTAGACGATCCTCATGCTCCATCCTTGCGGGGTTGATTAGGGAAGGAAATAGCACATAAAGGTTTGCCACTCAGGCGTCCTCGGAGCTGTCCAGGAACTCGTTCCAAAGTTTCAGGGTCTCCCTGGCCTCATCCTCGTCCACCTTCTGGATGGCGAAACCGGCGTGGATGATGACGTACTCGCCCACCTTGGCATCCACCATGGACACGTTGGTCTTCCTGATGACACCTCCGAAGTCCACCTCGGCCTCATCGCCCACGATGGACAGTACCTTGGCTGGCATAGCTAAGCACATTTCACTCACCCGGACATGATCTTCAGGATGGCCTCGGCCGGTTGACCGTCACAATCATTCAGCGCCTGGATGGCCTTCTCCTTGGAGGCTCCGGTCTGGGATATGACCAACTGGACGTCCAGGTCCGGTATCCCGGGCTTTTCTTCCTTGACCATTTGGCGGGGGCGCACCTCGGCATCCCCTACCACCTGGTAGGTCTTCTGCCCCTGCATGGTTATGCACGACACGGCGGCGTCCTTGATGACGTACTCCTTGTCGGCGGTCCTTATGATGACCTCCTCCACGCCCTGTATCTCGTCCTGGGAGATGCCCATGCGCTTCATGGCCTGCTTCATCTGGCGCGGGTTTACCCCCCTTCCCATTCCTGGCATCATGAGATCGCTCGACGCATTATTGCTGCCTGTATAAATATGGTTGGGAAATCCCCGATGGGCGGCTCTCAGAACAGAGTGGCTTGCCGTATGTTGTAGGGAACGACCATGTCCGGATCGTCGGCTTTGGCATCGTTCACCGCGTCCGAGACCGGGTAGCTCTCTATTCCGTTGGCCGGGAAGGGATCCATTATCTCCCTGAGGGCGCTCTCGGTAAGCGCCCCTTTGGACAGCCAAGACTCCTCGGAGGATCGGGACAGTATGACCGGCATGCGGTCGTGCACCTTGGCCACCTCCTCGTTGGCCTGGGTCGTGATAATGGAGCAGGTGATCAGCTCTTTCCCGTCCTTCCTCCAGACATCGTATATCCCGGCCATGGCGAAGAAGTCCTGACCCTTCAAACGGAAGTTGAACGGGCGTTTCTTGGTTCCCAGCTTCGACCATTCATAGAACCCGGTGGCTGGCACCAGGCAGCGCTGGGAGCTGAGCAGGGGCTTGAACATTGGCTTGTCCAGTACGGACTCGGCGCGCACGTTTATGAGCTTCAGTCCGAACTCCTCGCCCTTGGCCCATCGGGGCACCAGTCCCCAGCGCATCCATCGCAGGGAATTGGGGCTCTCCCTGACGATGACCACTATCTGCTGGAAAGGGGCGATGTTATAACGGGGCGTGAGACCAGATTCCTCCGGGACCCCGAACCTGGTAGAAAAACCGTAGACCAGGCCGAGGGAGAAGCGGCCGCACATGATGCACTATTGAACTCAGAAAGGATAAAAGGTTTGAGAGGAAGGGGTTTGCTCCGGATCAGAGCACTCTGAGGTACCGCTGGATCTCCCAATCGGTGACGTACTTGCGGTACTCGTCCCACTCTATGCGCTTTATGTGCAGGTAGTGGTTGAATATGTGCTCGCCCAGGGCCTCTTTCATCACCGAGCTCTCGGACATTATGTCCAGGGCGTCGCCTAGGTTCATGGGTAGGTCTACAATCTTGTTCTTGCGGCGTTCCTCGGTGTTCATGTGGTAGATGTCCTTCTCCACCGGCTCGCCTGGGCTGGTCTTGTTCTTGATGCCGTCCAGACCGGCGGCCAGCATGACCGCGAACTGCAGGTAGGGGTTTCCAGCCGGGTCGGGGTTCCTCTGTTCCACCCTGGTCCTCATGCCGCGGCCCGCTGGCACTCTGAGCAGGGCGCTGCGGTTCCTGTTGGCCCAAGAGATGTAGCAGGGCGCCTCGAATCCAGGCACCAGGCGCTTGTAGGAGTTGACATGGGATGCCAGTATGGCGCAGTTCTCCCGGGCGTGGGTCATGAGCCCTCCCATATAGTGCATGGCCATATCGCTCAGCTCGAACTTCCCATTGGGGTCATAGAAGGCGTTCTTGTCCTTGGATGCCAGCGACTGGTGGACGTGCATGCCGGAGCCGTTCTCCCCGAACAGGGGCTTGGGCATGAAGCTGGCGAACAGGCCGTACTTCTGGGCTATGCACTTGACGCCGTACTTCAGGGTAAGCATGCGGTCCGCCATCGTCAGGGCGTCCTGGTAGCGCAGGTCTATCTCCAACTGACCGGGGGCGACTTCGTGGTGCGCAGCTTCCATGTCGTAGCCCAGCTCATCGAAGGCCAGGACCATCTCCTTGCGGGCGGTCTCGCCCTTGTCCTGAGGCATGAGATCGAAATAGCCGCCTGCGTCGGAAGGGACGGGAACTGGCACTCCGTTCTCCATGGGGAACATGAAGAACTCGAACTCCGGACCGACGTTGTAATCGTAGCCCATCTCCTTGACCTTGGCCACCATCCTTTCCAGGGCGTAGCGTGGGTCGCCCTTGAAACGGACGCCGCTGTGGTCGGCGATGGTGCACATGAAGCGGGCGGTCTTGACGTTGGAGTCGATCCAGGGGTATATCTGGAAGGAATCCAGAATGGGGTTGGCCCTCATATCGGATTCCTCTATGGTCGCGTATCCCAAGATCGAGGAGCCATCTAGAAAGACGCCGTCGTCGATGACGCTCTCTACCCTGGTGGTGGGGATGGAGACGCTCTTCACGGTTCCTACTATGTCTGAGAACTGCATCTCGATGAACTTTACATTCTTCTGTTTGACTTCCTTAAGGATCTTCTCCTTAGTCTCATAGATATCCTTTTTAGGTGCCACGACCAATGGTAATAATATAATATTTTTAAACCTTTCTGCATGCTGAATTAACAATTATTGGCGTATTTTTTCATCAAATGAACTTGAATGTGCCAATTTTATGAAAAATAAATCATTTTGCAATTGAAGCGGTGCTCGAACATACCCCGTTCATTTGCCTTTCAGACCTATATGCTGAAGCACCTTGGAGATGATGATGCCCCCCTCCACGGCCCCGGGCGTGCCTCCGGTGGCGAAACCCGCCTTCCCCCCGCCCCTTCCTCCGAACTCCGATAGGACCTCATTGACGATCGAGACGCAATCGATGTCCTGATCGGGGGACCGGGAAAGCACTAGGAACGACTTGTCCTCCTCAGATACCAGGATAGCGATGGAACATGTGCCAGAAACTATGTCGGTGGCCTTGTCCATCAGCAGCTTGCGGTCGATGCCCCTGAAATGAGCGGCGTATACTTTGGTCTCTCCAACTAGGTTCGGTTCGAGGGCGTTCAGCACCACTTTGGAGTATTGTTTCAAGGATTCCATGGCCTTCCGATGCTCGGACTCGCGGTTCTCGAAGGCCACGCGGAAGTCCTGCGGGTTCGACCCCAAGATCTCGGACGCCCGGAGCATTTCCACGGCGAAGCTTGATGACGACCTCGCCGCCGCCTCCCCTATCTGGAACTCTATCTCCCAATCCCCTACCGGCTTGGCGGAGGTGAACTTGGTGATCATCAGGAAACCTATCTCCCTGGTGTTGTGGACGTGCACACCGGTGCAGGCCGCCTCATCGTAATCACCTATGCTGATGACCCGCACGCTGTCCCCGTGTATCCTGTCCATCTTGATGCGCGTCCTTGAGCCGTCCACGCAGTTCTTGGAAAGGACCTCGGCCCTGACCTCCTGCCCTTTGAGAATCAGGCCGTTAACCTCCTGGAGTGCGTCTTTGATTAGGTCCCAATCGATATCGCCCTTGACGATCAACGATCTCTTCTCTGGGGTCAGCGAGATCTTCACCAGCTCGATTTCGGTCCGTCGCGATAGTGCGGAGAACAGCATGTGCTCCCCGGTGTGGGACCTCATGAGATCGTACCTGCGGGCCCAATCCACCCGGCAATGGACGACCTGCCCGATGCTGAACTTATGTCCAGGTACCCTGTGCTCGATGCGGTCCTTGACCCTGGAATCGCTGACATCCAGCCCATCGATGGTCCCTTGGTCCTTGTTCTGACCCCCGCCTCCTGGATATAAGGCCGTGCGGTCCAGGGCGACCCATTCTCCGTCCGTATGGTCGACGCGGGCCTCGAACTCGGCCATGTATGGATCGTCCTGGTAAAGCTTATGGGTCATGATGCGGAATCGTTGCCTCCATCTAAAAAGTTAATCACCTGCCGTAGGGAATAGGACCGCTGGGCCGTTTATGCCATATTATTTTCAAATGAATGAAATTATATACAATTGAATAGTAAAATTATAATTTAATGCGCATGTAACTATCAACAAAAGCTTTAACTATACATTTATCTATTAGCACCTTTTGTTGAACATAAGATGTCGTCTTGAAGACCTCAAGGGATGTGAAAGGACGGACAAGTGCTGCTCTTACCTCGTTCAACAAAGGTGCGCCTCCGACATGAGGCCGTGAGTGGAGGAAAACAAGATGGTGATGGCAACCGGAAAGGACAAAGCGCCTAAGATGGACGGAAAGGAACGGATCGACGAAGTGCTCAAAATGTGCGGGTCGGACAAGGTAAAGATGGTCGATTTCAAGTTCGTCGACATGCCTGGGACGCTGCAGCACGTCTCTATACCTTCGAACAAGCTGAGCGAGAGCCAGTTCAAAGAAGGCCATGGTTTCGACGGCTCCAGCATCAGGGGGTTTGCCCATATCAACGAGAGCGATATGATCCTTATACCTGATGCATCGACCGCGATCATCGACCCAGTAAACAAGATACCGACCCTCTCGATCATCTGCGATGTCGCGGACCCAGAGAACGGTAAGAGGTATTCCAGGGACCCGAGGTACGTGGCGCAGAAGGCCGAGGAGTACCTGAAGAGCACTGGCATCGCCGACACTGCTTACTTCGGGCCTGAGCTGGAGTTCTTCGTGTTCGACTCGGTGAGCTTCGATCAGAACCAGCATTCAGGATACTATTACATCGATTCCGAAGAGGGCATATGGAACTCAGGTGCGAACGGGAAGCCGAACCTGGCCCACCGGCCCAGGAACAAGGAAGGCTATTTCCCTGTACCGCCGGTCGATACCCTGCAGGACTTCCGCTCGGAGTGCGTCATGAAGCTGATGGACGCGGGGATAGACTGCGAGGTACATCACCATGAAGTGGCCACCGCCGGGCAGTGCGAGATAGGCATGCGCTTCCAGACCATCACCAAGATGGCCGACAGCACCATGATGTACAAGTACATCCTGAAGAACACCGCCAAGGAGCATGGCAAGACGCTCACCTTCATGCCCAAGCCCCTGTTCAACGACAATGGGACCGGGATGCATGTCCACCAGAGCCTGGCCAAGAACGGTGACAATATCTTCTTCGATAAGGACGGGTACGCCCTGCTCAGCGAGACCGCCTTGTACTATATCGGCGGATTGCTATATCATGCCCCCTCGCTTCTGGCGATCACCAACCCGTCGACGAACTCATACCGTCGGCTGGTCCCAGGGTTCGAGGCGCCAGTGAACCTGGTGTACTCCAAGAGGAACCGCAGCGCGGCCATCAGGATACCGGTGTATTCCAAGAGCCCCAAGAGCAAGAGGATAGAGTTCAGGCCCCCGGACGCCACCAGCAACCCGTACCTGGCCTTCGCCGCCATGCTGATGGCTGGCCTGGACGGCGTAAAGAAGAAGATCCATCCGGGCGAACCCCACGACATGGACCTTTTCGAGCTGTCGAAGGAGGAGCTGAAGAACATCAAGACCGTCCCAGGCAGCCTGGAGAAGGTGTTGGAGAACCTGGAGAGCGACCAAGACTACCTCCTTCAGGGCGGAGTGTTTACCAAGGACCTGCTGGAAACATGGATCGACTATAAGCGTCATAAGGAGAACGATGCCATTCGCCTCCGCCCGCACCCGTACGAGTACTTCCTGTACTATGATGCGTGAGGGGAACGGCCCTCTCCAGCAAATCTTTTCCATCCCCTTATTTTTCGTGACCGTATTACGGTACTGTTCTCAACTGAACTTTTCCTGTCAAACGAGCCACATCATTATTTGAAGGATTTCTTTAGACATTTGGACAATACTATATCAATCTTAAAAGACATATATCTAATAAAATATATTCCATTAGTATCTCAGGGGGCACATCATGCTAGATGAATTGGATAAAAGGATCATCGAGGAACTTTGCAAGTCTAGCCAGGGTTCTTCCAGAGCTATAGCGAAGCGCTTGGGTATCCATCCTACCACCTTCATTCAGCGCGTCCGCAACCTGGAGAAGCAGGACGTGGTCAGGGGTTACCGGGCCAACGTGGACTATATGAAGCTGGGCTACGAGTTCATGGCCATCGTCCACATCTACGTCGAAGGGGACCTGATGGGCGTTCAGAAGAGTATCAAGGAGCTGAAGAACGTCGTCGCCATCCTGGACGTTACCGGGGAATGCGACTCCATCGCCTGGGTGGCCTGCCGTTCCCGCGAGGAGTTCAGCCGGGTGGTGAAGTCCATGCTGACCATACCCGGGGTCAAGAAGACCAACACCTACGTCATACTGAACGTGATCAAGGACCCGTTCAACTTCCTGCCGGACTTCAGCCACGCTGAACAGGAATGAGGTTCTTTTAAACACATTCCGTCCGTCTTATTATTTGCATGTTGTCATTGTGACAATAATATCATTATTTTATTGCCATATGTGGGCATTTTGCTCTATTTTAAATGGACAAGGATTTAATAGGGAATCCACGTTACTCCGCCTCACCGACCATATCCAACCAGAGGAATGGAAATGTTGAGGACACACCATTGTGGACAATTGAGTAAGGATGACCTTGGCAAGCGAGTGACCCTCGCCGGTTGGGTAAGGTTCTACAGGGACCATGGGGGCGTGCTCTTCTACGACATAGCTGACTCCCACGGGAGCACCCAGGCGGTGTTCGACCCTGAGGCCACCAACAGCGGGGACTTGGAACGGTTGGAGACTTCCTTGAATAATATCGGTCGGGAGTTCGTCCTGACCGTCACCGGCGTGGTCAGGGACCGCGTGGAGGGCACCGCCGACCCGCGCAACCCTACTGGACAGATCGAGGTCCTCATCGAGAAGGCCAAGGTGCTCAGCCGCTCCAAGGTCATACCCTTCGAGGTGGCCGAGCAGAAGAACTCCATGCTGCCTGGCGAGGACCTGCGCCTGAAGTACCGTTACCTGGACCTGAGACGGAAGGAGATGAACGCCAACCTCAGGTTCCGTTCCAAGATCATCTCGAGCACCCGCCATTTCCTCGAGAACGAGGATTTCATGGAAGTGGAGACGCCCATGTTGACCCGCAGCAGCCGCGAAGGCGCCAGGGACTTCCTGGTCCCCTCCCGCACCATGCCCGGGCAGTTCTACGCCCTGCCGCAGTCACCGCAGCTCTACAAGCAGATGCTGATGGTCGGAGGGGTGGAGCGTTACTTCCAGATCGCCCGCTGCTTCCGCGACGAGGACAGCCGCGCGGACCGCCAGCCGGAGTTCACCCAGTTGGACCTGGAGATGTCCTTCGTGGAGATGGAGGATATCCTGAGCATAGTGGAGCGCATGTACGTCTCCGTGTGGAAGGACATGTTCAACGAGACGCTCTCAACCCCGTTCCCGCGCATCAGCCTCAAGGACGCCCTGGCCAAGTATGGCACGGACGCCCCGGACGTGCGCTTCGGCCTGGAGATGAAGGAGGTGACCGACCTGGTCAGGGAAGCTCCCTACGAGATATTCCAGAAGATCCTGGCCAAGGGAGGTGTGGTCACCTGCATCAACTTGAAGTCGTCCATGCTCAAGGAGCAGGACGCCGACGGCTCGGTGGGGCGCAAGCAGGTGGACCGGCTCATAGAGTGGGCCAAGTCCCAGGGCATGGGAGGGCTCACCTGGATGCGCATGACCCCGGAGGGACTGAGCTCTAACATCGTGAAGTACTTCCCGGAGAGCGTCCGGACCGCCCTGGCCGAAAGGACCGGGGCCGAGAACGGCGATCTATTGCTGTTCCTGGCCGGACCGCGGGAATCCACGCTCAAGGCCGGCGGACAGCTGCGCCTTAAGCTGGCCCGGGACCTGGGGCTGCTGGACGGAAAAGCCCATCAGTTCATCTGGCTGGTATCCTGCCCTCTGTTCCAGAAGGACCCGGCGACCGGCGGTCTGACCAGTTTCCATCATCCGTTCGTGCGACCTGTCGGTGACGTCATCCCGGAGGGCAAGGATTGCGAGAAGGCCATAGGCCACTCCTACGACCTGGTCCTGGACGGCAGCGAGATTGGCTCCGGTTCCCTGAGGAACCACGACCCGGAGATGCAGCGTCGTATGTTCCGCATCCTGGGCATGGACGAGGAGACCATGCAGCGGGAGTTCGACTTCTTCCTGGAAGCTTTGGAGTACGGCGCCCCGCCCCACGGCGGCATCGGCATGGGCATGGACCGCCTGTGCTCCATATTGCTGGGCTGCGAGAGCATACGCGATGTGATCGCCTTCCCCAAGAACAAGAAGTTCCAGTCCCTGCTTGACGGCGCGCCAACGAAGGTGGAGGAGGCCAAGCTCACCGAGCTGCAGCTTCTCTGTCTGGCCGAAGAGGACAAGGAAGACTAAACCCTTTTATCCAATTCCTTTTTTACCTCTTCCACTACCTCTTTCGATGAGTGGCGCCCCTTGCTCTCCTTCATCATATGCCCGATGATCATGTTGGCCGCCTTGGGGTTCTTGCGGTAATCGGCCAGGACCTCCGGATGCGCCTCGATGCAATCGGTGATGAGCAAGCTCAGGTCGCTCTCCTTCGCTCCAGCTTCTTTCTGCTGCACACCAGCTAAGGTCAGGATGCGACGCTTGGCCTCGTTGTCGGTCAGGCTGCCCTCGGCATCCGCCCTCACGATTTTGGTGATCTCGGGCCAGAGCTCGGGCCGCTGCAAGGCGGACCAGTTGCTAGATATCGGCCCCATGGTCCAGGTGACGGCCTTCTCCGGCGGAACGAAACGGCATAGCTCCTCGAAGAGGTCCGCCAGCGTGGATGATGTCAGCACCAATTGCTTGGCCGTGGCCTCGTTGATCTCATGGGAATCGACCAGGCGTCGAGCCCTAGCGAGCGGCGTCTCTTTGAGGTTCATCGCCCTGGCCATATCCCCGATGCGGAACTCGCCCAAGTCCGGTTCCCCTATGTAGCCGTAGTCCTCCTCGGTCTCCTTTTCCCGGGCGGGCATAGTCACCTTGCGCTCCTCGTCGAAGCGCCGGGTCTCCCGGACCACCTTCCTGTCTGCCGCTAGTAGCTTGGCCTGGCGGTTGGCCTCGAACCTCAGGGCACGCTCCAGGTTCTTCAGCCCCTGCACGTTCTTGACTTCCACCCTCTCCTCGCCCATGGATATGTTGGCATCGACCCGCACGTTCTGCTCGTCCTGGGCCTCCAGTCCGACCAGCGAGCGCAGCTCTATTATCAGCTGGTCGATGAAGGACCGGGCCTCCTCCGGGGAGGTCAGGTCGGGGGCGGTGACGATCTCCACCAGCGGTATTCCGCTGCGGTTGTAGTCGACGAAGGCTATCTCTTCTCCGGACCGACCTACCCTCTTGATGCGCCCAGGGTCCTCTTCCAGATGCACCCGCCAGATCCCGATCCTCCGGCCGTTGACATCGAAGTGACCGTCCGTGCCCAGGGGAGATTCGTACTGGGTTATCTGGAAGTTCTTGACCAGATCGGGATAGAAGTAGGTCTTGCGGGAGAACCAGATCCTCCCCTCTATCTTGCAGTTCATGAATCGGGCGATGCTCACCCCCGTTTCCAGGGCCTGACGGTTCAGAGAGGGACGCGACCCCGGGTAGCCCAGGCACACCGGGCACACGTTGTGGTTCGGCTCCGCCGAACTGGTGGGGCAGGAACAGAACAGCTTGGATTTGGTCGGCAGCTGGAAATGCATCTCCAGTCCTATCTTCATGGTCTGGCCTCCGGGTGATGGTATGCGAACGCGCCTTCCCAGGCCGCGGCCATCTCCAGCAGGTCCATCTCGTGCCAGTGGTCGGCCACAAGCTGCATGCCCACCGGCAGCCCTTCGGAATATGCGCAGGGCAGCGATATGTGGGGCATCCCCGTTAGGTTGGGGGGGATGGTGAGGAAGTCGGCCCCGTACATCTCCAAAGGCTTCATGCGGCTAATCTCCTCGAACTTGGGGGCTATAAATGGCATGGTGGGAGTGAGCACCGCCTGGTGCTCCTGCAAGACCTTTCGGTACTCATCGATGAGCATCTGTCTCACCGCCAACGATTTCAGATAGTACCGGGAACGGAAACCGACCATGCGGCAGTACGTTCCGAGCAGAATGCGCCGCTTGGCCTCGTCGCCGAAGCTTTCGGAACGCACCCCGGTGAAGAAGTCGTTGAAATGCTGGTTCAGCTCCTCCTCCCGGCGGCCGAAGCGCATGCCGCAGTAGCGCGCCAGGTTGGTGGACGCCTCGGACGTCGCCAGTATGTAGTAGGCGGGCATGGCGAAGCGTAGGGAGGGCATGGATATCTCCCTCACTTGGACGCCCATTTCCTTCAGCCTTTCCACGGCCTCCTGGAAGCCTTTGCGCACCGCGGGGTCCAGGTTGACCAGGGACTCGGTCGGTACCGCCAAGGAATCAGGCATCGCCCCCTGGGTCGGGAGAACGGGTTGGGCGCAGGAGGTGGGGTCCTTGGGGTCGGGACCGGCGATGGTCCGGAAATGCTCCTTTACCAAGGAGGAGGATCGGGCCAGGAGCCCCACCTTGTCCAGTGAGTTGCCGTAATCGATCAGACCGTAGCGCGAGACGCGGCCGTACGTTGGGGATAAACCGACCACCCCGCAGAAGCAGGCCGGCCCGGAGATGGAGCCACCAGTGGATACGCCCAGGGCGACGTGTCCAGGTATCAGGCAGGCGGCCGCCCCGGCCCCGCCGGAGGACCCCCCGCAGGAGCGGGTGATGTCGAACGGGTTTAGTGGTATCCCATGAGCGGAGTTGACGCTGAAGGTGCCGAAGCCGAACTCGTCCATGGTGGTCTTTCCGACCAGCTGCCCCCCGGCGTCCTTCAGTCGCCTGATGGGGGTGGCGTCGAAGGGAGGTGCGTAGCTCTCGAGCACCGCCGACCCAGCCCGGGCCTGGAAGCCTATGGCGCACAGGTTGTCCTTGGCCGAGAAATGGAACTTGGCCTCCTCGATCGGGACCGTCTCGGTGAAGGCCCGGTACTTCTGCTGGGCCAGCCGTATGAGGCCTTGGGTGACGGAAGCGCTCACGATAGTCTGGGCCCCCTGACGTAGTCCTCGTAGGTGCCCATCTGCTCCCTGAGGACCTGGGGGTCTATGTCCTGGGCTGGCTGGTCCTCCCGCAGCACGTCCACCACCGGTATGGGGTTTAAGGTGTAGGTGTCGCTCGTAGGCGCTTCGTCCAGCACCGAGAAATTATTAAGAATGTCGTCCAGGTCCTTGGCGTAGCGTTCCAACTCTTCCTCGGTAAGCTCGAGCCTGGCCATCTTGGCCACCCTGGCTATGGTCTCTCGGTCCATGCTATCGACGTCCGTGCCTTAGTCCGGCGAAATGGGTATAATATAGCATATTGTCAAAGTTTCGCATGGTATGATGGATTAATATCGAATCACATACTCCGCCGATGAAATTCAGGCTGTACAGCGACGGCGGATCGCGGGGGAACCCCGGGGACTCCGCTTACGCCTACATCATTTGCGATGAGAAGGGCAAGGAGGTGGGCTCGGGCTCGAACTTCCTGGGGACCATGACCAACAACGAGGCGGAGTACCATGGGCTGCTATCCGGGCTGAAGGAGATTATCCGGAGGGGCGGCACCGAGGTGGAGGTGTTCATGGACTCTGAGCTGGCCATCAAGCAGCTGAAAGGGTTATACCAAGTGAAAGCTCCCAACCTCGTCCCGCTGTACGATGAGGCATTGAGGATACTGGAGAGCATGTCGATGGCCAAGGTCACCCATCTGCACCGGGAGAACGAGGCCATAACCAAGGCCGACGCCATGGTCAACTGGACCCTGGACCAACATGCATTGGCCCGTCAGCTTCACCGTTGAACTACCGTCGTCGGGCGCCCTCGCTTTTTAACAAAAGCTTAAATACAAGATGTATTTTCGTCGTTTCGAGGCGCCGGGAGCCGGAGGAGCCATATCCTCCCATTAAATAACTCCATAAGATCCCCCCTATTATCCCGGCCCTGGCGTCCTCATTTCTTCAACTTGTCGATGACATCGTTCCAACCGACAAAGGTCTGCTCCCCGCTGATGAGGTCCCGTACCGTTACGGAACCGCTCTCCAGCTCCTTCTCTCCCACGATGATGGCGAAGCTTGCTTTCGCCGTGTCGGCGAACTTCAGGCTCTTGCCCACGCTGCGGCGCATGAGGTCCACGTCGGCGGATATCCCCGCCCGTCTGAGCTCCGAGGTTAACTGGAATGCTTTCGTCCGAACGCTGTCGCTGACCGGCACGACGAAGGCGGTGACCCGGGGACGGGGGAACTCCACGCCCTCGGTCTGCAATGCTATCAGCGTACGATCGAAACCGATGGCGAAGCCGGTGGAGAACACCTTCTCTCCGCCGAAGAGCTCGGAAAGGGAATAGGAACCACCACCGCAGATCTGCTTCTCCGCCCCCAGCTTGGGGGCGTCCACCTCGAAGACCATGCCGGTGTAATAGGCCAGTCCGCGCACCACGCCTAGGTCCACGCTCACATTGCTGAAGCCCATGGCCAGTAGGACGTCGCATACCTGTCGGATGTAGTCACGGGCCGGACCCTCGAAGGAGTCTAGCACGGACACCGGACCGGTGACCTTGGTGGTGGCGATTATCTCCTCGATGGCCTGCGGACCGATGCCGGCCTGGACCATCAGCTCCTCGGCCTCCGGGTACATCTTCTTGTCCAGCTTCTGCAGGATCGGTAGCGCCTGGTCCCCCTGGACCCCGGCCTTGGCTATGAGCTCCCTGAGAATGCCAATGTGGCCGATGCGGATGCGGTAGTCCTTCAGCCCCGTCCTCTCCAGGATGGCCGCGGCCAGACCGATGGCCTCGGCGTCCGTCTCCGGCGTGGGGCTGCCGATGATCTCCGCCCCGAACTGGAAGAACTCCCGGTACCTTCCAGCCTGCGGGCGTTCGTATCTGAAGCACTGGCCGAAGTAGAACATCTTGAGCGGCCGGGGCAGGGTGGTCAGGTCGCTGATGAAGAAGCGGATCACCGAGGCGGTCAGCTCCGGGCGGAGGCATATTTTCCGCCCTCCCTTGTCCTGGAAGGCGTATATCTCCTCCACCACCCCTGGGCCGGACTTGAGGGTGAACAGCTCGGTGTGCTCGAAGATGGGGGTGGCTATTTCGCGGAAGCCATGCAGCACGGCCTCCTGGCGCATCATGCCTTCAAAGTACCGTCGCACCTCCATTTCGTCCGGGCCGAAATCCCTGGTCCCCCGGGGCCTTTGGATCATGGACCGTGAGAAGGAACGGGCGATAATAAACATTGCGAGACTGGTGGTCAAGGGAAAGCCATAATTACCCTCGGGCCTGATTCGCTGAGAGCATGTTCGAGGATGACGAACGGAGGGAGCGCCTGCTGCGGGCTTGGGCCGACGACCTCGACCGTAAGGGGTTCACGGAGCTGCGGGTGAACTTGGACCGGTACCCGGAAAAACCGGAAGGTTTTGGCCAGCACGTCCCGGACATTGTGGCTCGGCGTAAGGACGGCCGCAGGCTGGTGGGAGAGATCTGGTTCTGCGAGTCCCTGGAGCGGAACGACATGTTCTCCCGGGCCATGAGCTACGCCTACCGCGGGGACGTGGTCATGCTGCTGGTGCCCTTCGACTGTCTGGAGGAGGCCGAAGGGCTGGTGCGGGAGTGGGGCCTTTCCTCGGAGATCTTCGTGCAGGGGATCCTTGACTAGCGCAGCGCTTGGTCCAGGTCCTGGCACAGGTCCTCGGCGTCCTCTATTCCCACCGAGAGCCTTATCATGCCGTCCCCGATGCCCAGCTTGCTGCGCTCTTCCTTACTGAAAGCGGTGTGGGAGGTGTTGATGGGCATGCTAGCCAGTGATTCCACTCCGCCCAGACTAGAGGCGCTGGCGATAATCTGGAAGCGTTTGAGCGCTCTCTCGGCCGCCTTCCTGCCCCCCTTGACCTCGAAGGTGACCATTCCACCGAAGCCGTCCATCTGCTTCTTGGCCAGCTCGTGGTCCTGGTGGGAGCGCAGCCCGGGATATATGCATTTGCTGACCTGGGGATGCGACTCCAGGAATCCCGCTACGGTCGTGGCGTTGGACACGTGCCGGCTCATGCGCAGCTCGAGGGTGCGCATCCCCCGTCCCAGAAGGTAGGCGGGCAGGGGGTCTAGGATCGGTCCTAGGACCTTGCGCTTGGCGTGCACCTTTTCCATGTTCTCATTGCTGCCCACGGCGAACCCGGCGATGACGTCCGAGTGCCCGTTCAGGTACTTGGTGGCGCTGTGGAGAACCACGTCCACGCCCATGGACAACGGCCTCTGCAGGATGGGGGTGGCGAAGGTGTTGTCGATCATGACAATGCAGCCCTTCTCCTTGGCCAGGCGGCACACCTCTCGGATGTCGATGAGCTTGAGTAGTGGATTAGTGGGGCTTTCCAGGTAGACCAGCTTCGTCCGGTTGTCGATGGCCGCACACAGCTCCTCGGCGGAGGTGGTGGGGACGAAACCCACCTCGATATCCATTTTCGGCATCTCGTTCTTCAGCAGGGAGTACGTGCCTCCATAGAGGTCCTGCATGGCCACCATCCGGTCCCCCTTCTGCAGGAAGGACAGCAGCGCGGTGCTTATGGCCCCCATTCCGGACGAGAAACAAAGGGCCGCCTCCCCTCCCTCGAGCGAGGCCAGCTTGTCCTCCACCGCCTTCACCGTAGGATTGCTGTAGCGGCTGTAGATGTAGGTGCCCTTCGGCACCTCCCCCTCCCAGGTGCGGGGGTTCTCGGTGGGGAAGGCGAAGGTGCTGCTCTGGAAGATGGGGGTGTTGATAGCGCCTTCGTAACGCATGGACAGGTCGCCATCATGGACGGAGCGGGTGGACATTCCTTTCATAGCTATCGCCAAGGGAATCTCACAGGGTCGGTATAATCGTTCCCTTCACTCGCCTGTGCGCCTGATTATGACGGAAAGGACGTCCCCGTCGGCCAACTTGTGCTCCAGTCCCACCATCTGTCCGGGGAAGCGGGCGCTCTTGCCCCACACCAGGGCGTAGCGAAAGTTTTGCCGGAACACGCGGTGCATGGAATTGCAGACGTCGCCCACGGTGCTGCCGTTCTTGGCGATGAGCGGTTCGTCCAGGTCTGCATCCTCCCCCTGCTTCTTCATGTAGACCCGGATGAGCTCCAGCTTGTCGAATATCCTGGCCTTTAGCTCGTCGATGCCGATGTCCTTGACCGCGGAGATGAGCACCGGGTCCCAATTCTTGAGCTTCTTGCGTATCTCCTTGAGGTACGTCTCGTCGGAGATGTCGATCTTGTTGATGGCCAGCACGGCGCTGATGTATATGCGGTTCCCGGTCAGTACGTCCACTAGCTGGTCCTGGTCGATGTCCTCGCGGATGACCACGTCGGCGTTGACCAGGCCGAACTCCATTATCATGGCCTTGGCCAGTTCCAGGTCTATCTTGGTCAGCTTGACGGTCGTTTTGACGTCTATGCCCCCGATTTCCCGCTTCGCAATGACCACGTCCGGGGGTCGGGTATTGATGCGCATGCCAGCGTTCTCTAGCTCCCGCACCAGCACCTGCAGGTTGGTATCGTAGAAATCTAGGATGAACAGTATGAGGTCGGATGATCGTACCACGGAAATGACCTCGCGGCCGCGGCCTTTACCCTTGGAGGCGTCGCGGATCAGCCCGGGCATGTCCAGGACCTGTATCTTAGCGCCATTGTACTCATACGCCCCTGGCACCACGTCGATGGTGGTGAAGTCGTAGGCGCCCACCTCGCTCTTGGCCCCGGTTAGGGTGTTCAGCAGGGTGGACTTGCCCACGCTGGGAAAGCCGACGAGGGCCACGGTGGCGTTCCCGCTTTTCTTGACCGAATAACCTTTGGCCGGGCCTCCGGCGGATGTCCTCCGCTTCTCCACGTCGTCGCGCAGCTTGGCCATCTTGGCCTTGAGCTTGCCGAGGTGGTATTCGGTGGCCTTATTCTTCTGCGTCTTGTCGATCTCGTCCTGGATCTGCTTGATCTGCTCTTCTATCGTCAGGGCCATCTTAGTTTATCCTCACTTCACAGGCATTTGTGACCGCGCCTCCCAAGGACAGGTTCACCCTCGACCTGGGTGCGTTCCTGTAAGGGCATGGGTCTACAATAGTGAAATCCAGATTGACGGCCTCAACATCTGTTACTATTATTAAAATATCGGCTTTCGACCCAGGAGCCGTATTGGTCGGTTCCAGATGTGCATCCCGGCCATCGCACGCCCCCGCCTGTCCATACAAAAGGATATTAAGATGCGATATTTATGGGCGGCCGATGTCGGTCTTGGATGCGTTCAATGACAAGATGAAAGGGCTGCGCCAATCGAAGGACGGCCTGATCGTAGGGCTCGTGCTGACGGTCTTGGTCACGGTGCTCCTGACCGTCGTCTCCTACCTCTGGCTCTCTGACATATTGTGCTTCCTGCCCATGCTCGTGGCCTTATTGGCCTATGGGATACCCACCTATTTCGGCCTCAAGGACCGTAAGAAGCTGGCGGTTTTCGGTCTGGTGCTCTTCCTGATAATAGGGCTGTCCGTCGGAGCTGCTCTCTACACCACTATCGCCAACTACGAGGGCGATCCGTTGAGCTCGGATGACAATACTCTGGTGCAGGGCACGGTCACCCCCATAGATGGTGTGCCGGGGGACACGTACACCTTTAACGTCACCCTCACCAGCGGTTCCAACAGTTCGATGGTGCGTTTGTTACTCACCAACAATTGGGGGGACGAGAACGGTAATCGCAATCTGACCATGCTCTGGGTCTCGAACAGTTCTTTGGGTAGGGTATATCAGCTGCAACTTGACGACCTGGACGAGGGCATCTATTATTATCAGTACACGCTGGACAACGGCACGAACTACGTTATCACTGATCAGAACTTCGGGCCGGTCAACGCCGACATGAACAAGGTGCTGAGTAATTCCCTGGTCTCCGGCATCCTAGTGTCCTACGTGGACATGGCCTTGCTGTTCTACATCCTGGTCCTCATGACCTGGTGGATGGACCGCTCCAAGAAGAAGGTCTACGAGATGGAGCAGAAAAGGACCAAGGTAAAGGAGAAGAAGGCCGTGGACGAGAAGTTCGTCTGCTCTGACTGCGGGGCCGACGTGCCGGCGGACGCCGACAAATGTCCGGCCTGCGGCGCAAGCTTCGAAGAGGAGAAGGAGCTGCTGTGCCCGCAATGCTCGGCCAAGCTTCTCAAGACCGACGAGAAGTGCTGGAACTGTGGCAAGAAGCTCTGAGGCGCAAAACCTTTTTACTGCGCCCGGGGATATGCACCCCGGGATGCAACTTACCTTTTACTTTCAGAGGGATGTCCAATGAGTTCGATCGCTGACGAGCTAGCGAAAAAGCAGAAGGAGATTTCCGTCTCCGAGTTCTTCGAGCGCAACCGTCACATTCTGGGCTTCGATTCCCCGGTGAAATCGCTCATCATGGGCATCAAGGAGGCGGTGGACAACTCCCTGGACGCCTGCGAGGAGGCCAGCATCCCTCCTGAGATATTGGTCGTGGTGGAGAGGGTGGACAAGGACGAGTACCGGGTCACCGTGGAGGACAACGGACCGGGCATCGTCAAGAAGATAATTCCCAACGTCTTCGGGCGCCTTCTTTACGGTTCGCGCTTCCACGCCGTGCGGCAGTCGCGCGGTCAGCAGGGCATAGGCATCTCCGCCACCGTCATGTATGGGCAGATCACCACCGGCAAGCCCGCCACGGTGGTATCCAAGACCGGAGCTGACGATGTGGCCTGGGTCATGGACATCATGATCAATACCAAGAAGAACATGCCTGACGTGCTCAAGGAGGACCCCTTCGTCTGGGACGGCAAGGAGCACGGCACGCGCATCACCTATTACATCAACGGCCGGTACATGGGCGGCAAGCAGTCGGTCATGGAATACCTGAAGCAGACGGCCATCGTGAACCCGCACTCCCGCATCACTTTCGTGGACCCGGACGGCAAGCGCACCACGTTCGAGAGGGCCACCGACAACCTGCCACCGGTGACCAAGGAAATCAAGCCGCACCCCTCGGGCCTGGAGCTGGGCACCCTCATGAACATGGCCAAGGAGACCAAGAACAAGAACCTGGCCAAGTTCCTGCAGCTGGACTTCTCCCGCATAAGCGACCGCCTGGCCAAAGAGATCTGCGAGAAGGCCAGGCTGGACCAGATGGTGAACCCGGCCAAGCTTAACCTCGATGATCACAAGAGGCTTCTGCAGGCCATCGGCGAGGTCAAGATCATGGCCCCGCCCACGGACTGCCTTTCCCCCATCGGTCCCCATCTCATCAAGAAAGGATTGCGTAACGTGCTGGACGAGGTCCGGCCGGAGTTCTACGCCCAGCCGGTGACCAGGGACCCCAAGGTGCATTCCGGGAACCCCTTCCTGGTGGAGGTCGGAATCGTCTATGGCGGGGACCTGCCCAAGGACCAACCGGTGCAGATCCTGCGCTTCGCCAACCGCGTCCCCTTGCTGTATCAGCAGGGAGCGTGCGTCATAACCAAGTCCATAGAGAGCACCGACTGGAGGCGCTACGGGCTGGAGCAGCGCGGCGGCTCAGGCATACCGTACGGTCCGGCCATCATCCTGGTGCACGTAGCCTCCACCAAGGTCCCTTTCACCTCCGAGGCCAAGGAGGCCATCGCCAACCTGCCGGAGATCCAGGCCGAGGTGGAGCTCGCCCTCAAGATATGCGGGCGCTCTCTCAAGTCCCATCTGAACAAGAAGGAGACCAAGAGCAAGACCAGGGTCAAGTTCGAGATCGTGCAGGTGATATTGCCGCTCATAGCCCAGAAGAGCGCCAAGATAGTTGGGAAGCCGGTGCCGAAGCTCGGGGGCACCATCACCAAGATCATGAACGTGGTCTGGATTGACGACACCGTGACGTTCGAGAAGGGGAAGCACAAGGTGCACCTGTCCATATACAACTACACCCCGCAGTCGCAGAGGTTCAACCTGCACATGGTGCTGCCCCCGGGATCCTTCGATTACAAGGGCCTGCAGTTCTTCCCCACCGAGGTGCGGGATGACGGAAAGGCCTCTTGGGAACTGCAGAAGATAGCGTCCACGGACAAGCTAGATTTGAGATTCACCCTCACCGGTCTTAACAAAGAGGACTACGACGAGAACGAGATCTACGCCTCGGGCATCAATCCGGTGATGATCATCGGCGCGGAACCGCTGCCCGGCGACTGGGACGTCAAGGGGCTCGAGGTCACGGAGAGCGTGCAGGAGCCGGTGGCCGAGGAAGAAGAGGACGAGGTCGACTACGACGAGTCCGCGGAGGCGCTCAACGATGACTGAGGGAGAGAACAAGGCAGTGCGCTCGCTGAAGGAGATCGCCCAATCGATCTACGACCAGATAGATACCGGCCGGGTGCCGAAGATGACCCTGCCGCTGAGGACCAAGAGCAACATCCGCTTCGATCCCAAGCACGGCGTCTGGAAGTACGGAAAGGCCACCGGAGCCCGTTCTGCTAAAAAGGTCAACGGGGCTATGATGCTTTTGCGCACCATGTACGTGCTGGAGTTCATCGAGGACATGATCGCCACCAACAAGTCCTCCACCTTGAGGGAGATGTACTACATCTCCGAGGGTTGGGAAAAAGCTAAGTTCTCCTCGCAGGACGAGAGCAACCTGCTGGCCGAGGACCTGGAGATCGTCACTACCTGCCTGCGCGAGGACTTCAAGCTGCGCCCGGAGGAGGACGGGGCTCGGGTCATCGGCGACCTGACCTTAAGCGAGATGGACCGAAAGGGCAAGTTGAAGAAATTCAACTGCCGAGACGACGTTGGCGACTCCGGGTACGGCATCCCTTACAACGTGGAGAAGGAGAAGCTGCAGCTGCTCAGCACCAACGCCAAGTTCGTGATAGCCATAGAGACCGGTGGTATGTTCGACCGTCTGGTGGAGAACCGCTTTGACGAGGATAACGACGCGGTCATAGTGCATCTGAAAGGGCAGCCGGCCCGTTCCACCCGCCGTTTCATCAAGCGCCTGAACGAGGAGCTGAAGCTGCCAGTGGTGGTCTTCACCGACGGTGACCCCTGGAGCTTCCGCATCTTCGCCTCGGTGGCCTACGGTGCCATCAAGACCGCCCATATCTCCGAGTACCTGGCCACGCCCACGGCCGAGTTCGTGGGCATAAGCGCCTCGGACATCACCAACTACAAATTGCCGACGGACAAGCTGACGGACATGGACGTTCGAGCGCTCAACGCCGAGCTGAAGGACCCCCGCTTCGCCGACGAGTACTGGAGGGGCGAGATCGAGACCATGCTCAAGTTGAACAAGAAGGCCGAGCAGCAAGCGCTGGCGAAATACGGCCTGGACTTCGTGACCGACAAGTATCTTCCGGAGAAGCTTGGCAACATGGGCGTCCTGCGCTAGGCTGGACGGGGCAAGTTTGATTATCCGGCCCCACATTATTCCATCTGAAGTCGATGAACGACCGTACCTCGGTGACGTTGACCAGTTTGACGCTCTCGTACATGATCATGGCCACGGCCGCGGCCTTGATGATCGCCTGGGTCCTGGAGGACTGGACCCTGTTCATACCGGCCATGCTATTGCTGGGGGGAATCTTCGCCCTCTTCATCGGCCTGCGCCAGCGGTCCGGGTCCTTGGTCCGCAGGGAAAGGAACGACGCTAACTACTTCATGTTCTGGGGGACCCTGCTGATAGCCTTCGGCACCATTTGGATGGTAAATTACGCCTACCCGGGGAACCAGTTCTTCCTGCTGATAGCCTTCCTGATATGGACAGGCGTGGCGATACTGCTCTTCACCATCAGGAAGAGATGATCCCCTGGCGAGGGGACACGGCGATGCTCAGCTCAAAAAGTGATCACCCTGTCGCTCTCGGTGATTATCCTGTACAGATCGGCCATCTTTGATAGTGCACAGACCTGGGTCTCCCCCTTGGCCCTCAGTTTCATGCAGGACGTGCAGCTGAAGGTCTTTCCTCCGGCGTCCATGAAAGCCTTGATCTCCTTGGTGATGTTGAACTTCTCATTGCCCAGGTCCTCACATTCCACGCCCTTGGCCAGCAGGAACATGTAGACCTGGTCGCCCTGGGTCAAGGAATAAATGCCTATCCTGAACGCTTGAAATACGGTCTCCGGGTCGTTAGAGTACAGAACCATTCCGAGCTTCATGTATGCTGGTTTGATGCTGTTGATATAAAAAAGGAGTGGAAAGAAGGTTCGGTTTCCGAGAGCTCAGGCCTCGGCCAGTCGCTTGAGCACGAACTCCTTGTCCAGGGTGGACAGGAAGAAGCCCAGCCGGGGGCCGGAGCGCCTGGCGATGAACAGCCGGTAAAGCGCCTGGAAGCATACCTTGGGCTGCATCCCGCGTCCCTTGGCCGTCTCGTAGATAGCGTCGTGGATGTGGTCTCCGGTCCATTCGGTGGTGGCCAGGCGTTCCCTCAATTTGGCGATGTAACCCTTCTCTTCCTCAGTGATTTCCACGTCCGGTCTTTCCTGGCTGACGGTGTAGAGCACCTCCTCGGGGGCGAAGACGCTGAGCCAGTGCCGTACGCATTCCAACCTCTGTTCCAGGACGTCCATGTCCTCTTTGGAAATGTCGTCTATGCTCATGGAGCGCTTGAGGACGTTGATCGCGCCCTCGAACGAATCGGATATCTGGGCCACACTGACCAGGTGCCGGTAGGGCACCTGCAAGGGCAACTTCTTGCGGACCCCGGAGGGCTGGGCGATCTCGTAAGCCCGCAACAGGTCCTTCTCCTTCTCGTCCTCGCCTCCGTTGAAATAGAACGTTTCCACCTTGTCATACTCGTCCACGATGTCCAATATGCCTATGCCTGGGTCGTAGTCGATGTGCCTCTCCGGGTTGTAGCGCATCACGCTGAAGGCCAGCACGGGGGCGGGGGTGATCTGCAAGGCGTCCGTCCCGGTGACCACGTTGCTGGTGGACTTGTGCATCTGGCCCTTTCCCTTGAACTGGATGAACTCGTAGGGCACCGGGTGGGGCGGCTCCACCTTGTATATCTCCCTGGCCAAGCGCACTCCGCTGTCGTAGGACCCTCCGGCGGCGGCGTGGTCCTTGCCGAACGGTTCGCATGTTACTCCGAATAGCTTCCATTTGGCCGGCCATTCCACGCGCCAGGGCATCTTGCCCTCTCCCTTGCGTATGTCGGCGTCGCCCTCGTACCCGCACGAGCATCGGAAATGTACGTAGGGGAACTCGTAACCGGTTATCTTGTCGCTGAACAGGCCGCACTTCGGGCATTCCGCAGAGAACGGCCAGAAGTCCTCGGGCATTTTCCTTCCGGTGACCTCGCCCAATATGCTGGCGACCTGGGCCCGTTCCCGTAGGACCAGGTCCACGATCTCGGTGAACTTGCCCTCCTCGTAGAGTTTGTGCGTCCAGATGATGCGGGGTTTGATGCCCAGCTCGCCAATGGCGTTCAGGAAGGGAGTGATGTAATGCTCGGCGTAGCTGCCGTGGCAGCCGTCCGGGCAGGGAATGTAGCAGATGGGTTTGCCCACCTCCTTCTCGAAGCATTCAGGGAGGAAGGGGTAACGCTTTCGTAACGGATCGTACGAATCTACCAGATAGATGAAGTCCACGTCGGCCTTCTGGTCCTTGAGGGCCTTGTAGACCGCGTTGGCGGTTATGGACTCCCTCAGGCTGCCTACATGGATGGAGCCGGAAGGGGTGATGCCCGTGGAAATGAGATGCTTGCCGCCCCTGGCCACTAGGGTGTTAGCTATCACGTCTGCCCAATGCATATGTTATCAGGCCGTGTAAACCGCCCCGCATTAAAAGGGTTTCGCAGCCTGGACCTTTGACATCGGGTGTTCCGCTCCCCTCCTAAATATTTTTATATCCTTTTGTAGGTAGCAGGTCCGATCGACATGGCTAAGGAAAACAAGACCGGGGGATTCCAGTCCGCGGCAGGCCTCATCAGGTACTTTGACAGTGAGGACGAGAAGGCCTTGAAGATGAGCCCCTATGTGGTCATCGCCCTGTGCGTGATAACCATAGCCGTGGTCGTGGTGGCCAGCGCGCTCTACCCGACGTAAACGTCCTAAGATCATTCGGTCCTTTGCTCGACATCTGCAGGGATCCGGGCTTGATTTTTTCCATGTTTCCTTTTGAACGTGTATGATAGTAGCGGTGGCGCCATTAATGTGGTGGCCACAGACATGAAGACGATGGCATTGTAGAGGTTCTGCTCAATGAATGGAAGACCGGTTCCTTTATCTATCATTGTTATGCCGATGCTAGCAACGATTAGGCCGACCTCGCCACGGGGGATCATGCCCACCCCGATAATGGCCATAGACTTCCCACCGAGCTTCTTGGCTCCCAGCCCGCACCCTATGAACTTGGTAACGATAGCGATCCCGGTTATCACCAGGGCCAGTACTATTACGTCTTTGAAATCGGCCAGTACGACACTTATGCCCACGAAAACAAAGAAGAATGGAGACAGGAACTCAGTGATGGGCTCAATCTTGCTCTCACAGGGCCAGGTGTCCTTGAACTCGGCGAAGGCCATTCCTGCCAGGAAGGCTCCGATAATTGCCGCTAGACCTATGTACGAGGAGACGAAGGAGAGAGCAAAACAGATTATCAGAGCCAGCGGGAGGGGGCTGATGCCCTTGGACCTGCGGTCAGTGGTCCTGAGCCTGACTGCCTTCTTCTCCCTGCGCTTCTTGGGATAATTGGGGAACAGACGAGAGAACAATCCTCTGGGCCGGTCATCTCCGAAACTGGCCCTCCTCTTATCGCTCCTTCCCTTGACCATCTTCGGCAGCAAAAGGGAACCGATGAATATTATGGCCAGGACGAACAACACTGCCTCAACGGACACCAGGCCCACCTGGACTATATCGAAGGCGCCTCCGCCAGCGATGCCGACTACGATGGCCAGTACGATCATGCCTTGCACATCGTCTATTACTGCGGCCCCGATAATCACTCGCGATTCGATGGTGCGCATGAGGTCCATGTCTTTGATTACTCGGGCGGTGATGCCCACGCTGGTGGCTACCAGCGCAGCCCCCACGAACAAGGACTCGATAAGCGGATAGCCCAGGCCGACCATGAGACCGTAACCAGCGAAGAACGGGAGGAGGACCCCGCAAGTGGCCACTAGGATGGCGGTCCCACCTATCTTACGGATGGTGCTGAACGGCGTTTGCAGACCTACGGAGAACAGAAGGAATATCACACCCAGATTCTTGAGGATCATGAAGAAGTCCATGTCGGAATCCAGGTCGATTAAGCCCATCAAGATGGTATTGGCGATGATGATGCCCACCAGTATCTCGCCGATCACCGATGGGACCTTGGTCTTGTTGCATACTATCCTGGCTACTTCTACCAGGAGTATGATAACGAAAAGCTGGAACAAGACCAACTGAATCTCTGCCTCTCCCATCGCTTTAACAGTATGCGTTAGGTCATATATTAAGTTCTGACAGGCACACCAGTCAATTTAATCTGGTGGTCGTTAAGGTATTTTTTATCGCTTCTCTGTTCGACCTCTGTTACAAGGCGGGGGGTCAAGGCAAAAAACATAAGTAAACCAAGGCAATCGAAGTTTCTAGAGGAAAATTAATGTCATTATGGAAAGAGGTCCCCTCGGGAAGGAATCCACCTGAGATCGTCAATGTCATCATCGAGACCCCCAAGGGCAGCAAGAACAAGTACGAGGTCTCCAAGGAGTTCGACTGCATGCTCCTGGACCGCGTCCTGCACTCCAGCGTGGTCTTCCCCCTGGCCTACGGGCTCATACCCCGCACCTTCTACGAGGACGGCGACCCCTTGGACGCCATGGTGCTCATCAGCGAGCCGACCTTCCCCGGATGCGTGGTCGAGGCCCGTCCCATCGGAGTGCTGGAGATGAGCGACGAGAAGGGGCAGGACGACAAGATCCTGACCGTGGCCTGCGGCGACCCCAAGAACAACCAGTACTTCGAGCTGGAGGACATCCCCCAGCACTACCTGGACGAGATCTCCGAGTTCTTCAAGACCTACAAGAGGCTGGAAGAAAAGAAGGGGACGAACGTCATAGGCTGGCAGGGACGGGCTAGGGCCACGGAGATCGTCACGGATTCCCTGGCGCTGTTCCGCAACAAGTACGGCTACAAGTGAACTCTAAAACCCCTTACCTCCTTTTTATAGACCGAGTGGTGAAGGCGGGCTTTCCCAGAGGGGGCTTGCCCTTATTCCAGCTCTTCCTCCACTTCCTTTCGCCCCTCTTCCAGCTCCTCGCTCTGCTCCGGATCGATGAGGAGCAACAAGGTCTGGAACTCCCCCACGTGGGTCTTCTCCTCCCGGGCCACATCTAAAAGTATCTTGCGGACCTTGTGGTCCCCGGTCATGGAAGCTAACTGTTCGTATAAGCTAATAGCGTCCAGCTCGGCGATGATGGCCGCTCTCAGGATCTCCCGGTCCAGGTGGTCCGCGTTGAGGTTCTCCAGGTCGACGGGTATCTTGGACATCATGGTATCAGTGAGATTACAACATCCCTTCGAGGACATAAGTTTAGTGGAAATTGCTTCCTGTTTGAATGCCAAGGCATGGCAGCAATGGATAAATCTTCAGGCACCCATACCGGGGAAAGATGGCTGGCAGCATGAACAATGGCAATGACGGTCTTGAAGGACCGGGACCGGAAAAGCAAGCTCCTGTCCCGGTCAGTGCGATTGTGCTGGCCGCGGTCGGGGGCATGCTGCTGTTCATGGGCTTCTTCTTCGGCCTCGTCGCCAGCCTTGGCGTGGGCGGCTTCCTCGTCCCTGCCCTGGGCATATTGCTCGTGGGCGGGCTGATGGTCATCGCTGGTTATCGCATCTGGAAGAGGACCAGGGCGCATCACGAGGAGAAGATGGAAAAGGAGAAGGAACGCCTGCTCTGCGATTACTGTGGAGGGCAGAACGTCGATGGGGCTACCCAATGCCAGTTCTGCGGCGCTCCCTTGCGCTGAGGAACTTATGTTCCCAGATAGCCGCTGTAGGTGGCCTTCTTGCAAACCGGTAGCTTACCCTTGAGGCATTTATCCAAGACGTCCGTGACCTTATTGCCGTCGCATCCCGCGTGGACCTTGACCCCGGACATCTCCAGCTGCTTCAGGGCCTTTGGCCCGATGGTCCCGGTTATGACAATGTCCACCTTCTGCTTGGCCAGTTCACTGGCCACCTTGAGCCCGGATTCGCTTCCGGCCTTCCTTACTAGGTTCTCCATCACCAGATAGTTCTTCGGTTCGCCCTCGAATATGATGAAGAACTTGCTCCTGGCCATGGGGACTATCTTACCCTTCAGGTCGCTCTCGTCGCAGGTCACCGCCATGCGGCACGGTCCCTCGCCTCCAGGGGCGGTCTTGATCTTGCCTGCCATATTTAACACCTAATAGAGGTTGTATTCTCCATCATATCATTATATCGTTACTACACTTGAAATGCTCGAACCAACGGTCGCTGCCCATCGGATGCCACGAATCGTGTCCCTGCCCGGGCACCTTCGGTCGATACCAGTAAAAGTTTATTAAAGTCTAAGTTCTGCCATGGGAACGGGGAGATACGTGAGCTGTGGGAATGAGGTCGTAATCAAGGTGAAGGGGCTGGTTAGGACCTACCGCAGTTCCTCCGGTATGTTCCATCAGAAGAGGAGGGAGACCGTGGCCGTGGACCATATCGACCTGGAGGTCCGGCGCGGCGAGCTGTTCGGTCTGCTGGGCCCGAACGGGGCTGGTAAGACCACCACCATCAAGGTGCTCACCACTCTGCTGCTGCCCACGGAGGGCAGCGTGAGGATCCTGGGCCACGACGTGGTCAAGGATTCCATGGAGGTGCGGAAGCACATAGGTCTGATCCTGGGAGGGGAGAGGGGGCTTTACTATCGCGTTACTGCGCGCCAGAACCTGAGGTACTTCGCAGATATCTACGGCGTTCCCCTGAGCATTAGGGACCAGAGGATTGACGAGGTCCTGAAGAAGGTCGGCCTGACGGACAAGGCCGACATCCGGGTGGAGGACTACTCCCGGGGCATGAAGCAGCGCCTGCACATCGCCAAGGGCATAATCCACGACCCGGAGCTGATATTCATGGACGAGCCCACCATCGGCCTGGACCCCCAGGCGGCCCGTGACGCGCGGGAGATGACCAAGGACCTCATTACCGAAGGCAAGACCGTCCTGCTCACCACCCATTACATGTTCGAGGCCGACGAGCTGTGCAACCGCATAGGGGTCATAGCTCGCGGCAAGATCGTGGCTCTCGATACGCCCCATGGACTTAAGTCCCTGGTGAAGGACACCTCGGTCATCGAGGTGGAGGGGTTCGGCATCACCAACGGAGACCTGGACGCGTTGAAGGCGCTCCCCGGCGTACGCACCGTCTCCGCCAACATGAGCGAGGACAAGCAGGTCCTGAGGGTACAGGCCGGGGACGCTTCCGCCCTGCTGCCATCGGTGACCAACCTGCTCAACGGGAAGAAGATCATCGGCATACGGATCAAGGAACCGACGCTGGAGGACGCCTACCTGTGGCTGGTGAGGGAAGATGCCTAGGCTGAGAGCGCTCACCGCCTCCTTCTGCCACCAGGCCAATATGTTCTTGGCCGAGCCGCAGTGGCTGATACCGAACATCATCGCCCCTTTCATATTCACCATGGTGGTCCTGATGCTGTTCCAGGACCCCGGCCCCGACGCCCTGCTGTACGCCGTGCTCGGCGGGGGGATGATGGGCATGTGGGGGAACACCCTGTACGCTTCCGGATTTTCCATCCAGTCGGACCGCTGGTGGGGCACGGCGGACGCCATATTCGGCGCGCCGAGCCCGCTCATATGGATCATCGGCGGACGGACGCTTTGGAACGCTCTGATTGGTATCCTCAATGGGCTGTTCGTGCTCGTCGTGGTCGTCGTCGCGTATCAAATGCCGTTCCAGGTGGCCGACCTGCCCCTGTTCCTGCTGGCCTTCATTACTACGCTGCTGTCCCTGGCCGCCCTGGGGATGCTGTTCAGCGCCGCCTTCGTGCTCACCCGCTCGGCGCAGGTGCTGACCAATGGGCTGGAGTTCCCTATCTACGTCGGAACGGGAACCATGTTCCCCATCGCCCTGCTGCCTTTCTGGACCGGCCCGCTCTCTCTCTCCCTGGCGCCCACCTGGGGCATAGACGCCATCCGCTACGCGGCCTTGTCCGGGTACGATCAGGGGCTGTGGGTGGGATACTGGGGGGACATGCTGGCCATGGTCCTGCTCTGGCCTTCTTCGTCTACGTCGCGACGTTCGTGAACAACGACGACATAAGCGTGGCGTACGTGGCCATCGGGAACGCCCTGCAATCGCTGGCCTCGGTCAGCATTTTCGCAGTGTGCAACATAACCGGGGAGGAGAAGCAGCAGGGGACCATCGAGAACCTGCTAGTGTCGCCGGCCAACCGCTTCTCGGTGTTCGTCGGTAGAGCCATGTTCCAGATCGTCAACGGCATCGCCACCGTGGTCATCGCCTTCTTCTACGCGGCCTTCATATTCAACGTGGACTTCTCCCAGGCGGACCTGGTGTCCCTGGCCGCGGTCATCCTGGTCACCACCTTCGCCATGACCGGGTTCGGTCTGATGCTTAGCTCGCTGGGGCTGTTCCTCAGGACCTCCATGATAATCGCCAACGTCTTCCTGTTCATCGGGCTGCTGGTGTGCGGGGTCAACTTCCCGGTGTCCTACCTGCCGGTGTGGCTGCAGCCCGTCTCCTACGCCATTCCTATGACCTACGGGACGGAAGCGGCCAGGATGGCTGTGGACGGTTCCTCGTTATCGCAGATATCCGGGCTGTTGGGGCTGGAGGCCCTGGTGGGGTTCGCTGTTCTCATCGTCGGCTATTTCATGTTCCGGGGCTTCGAATATCTGGCCCGCAGCCGGGGCACGCTAGACCAGTTCTAGAGATCAGAACGCTGAGCCGTGATTCACTCGTGTACCGGATGGGCCTTCTTCACCGCTTCGCAGATTATCTACTGCACACCATAGGGGTCGTTCAAGGACCATAAGGCCGGCCGGGTAGCGTTCGGGCCGGCCTCCATGACCATCCCGGAGGCGGTGGAGACCATCACCGAACCGGTGCCGAAGAAGCGGTCGATGATGCCCACCTTGACGTACACCTCGCGCACCCATTCGTTGTCGATGTAGCGGGTGTCCAGGCCGATAACGCCGGTCTGCGTGATTATGCGGCGGTCGGTGACGATGTACTCGGTGTTGTTGTACCTCAGCCACTGGATGATCGGCCCGCCGAATAGGATGAAGAGGTCGATGAGCATGAAGATGGAACCGAAGATGAGGAACTCTGAAGGCGCCCTGGTGGAGCTTGTCGATGCGGTCCAGAACAATGAAAAACCGAAGAACATCAGTCCTGGAATTATCCCCCTGAACCCGGAGAGCAGGAAGGACATGAACTCCGGCCCGCCCTGCCATAGGACCTTCTCCACGGGCTCCAGGTTCTGCTGCGCCAAGGGCGTGTTGCCAACAATTGTGGCAGCGGATGGACATTAGGAGGCCATGCTCTCCCCACAGCTTCCGCAGAACAGATTGCCGTTGGGATTGTCCTTTCCGCAGTTATTGCACTTCGTATGACCCCACCTCAGATTGCATTCATTGGTCATAGTAAAAAACTAATCCTGCCTAGGGTGAGGTCTGAACTAAGATCGGACCTGATCTTCATCACGCCAAGGAATGCTCGGACGACGCGGTTAAAATATGAAGGTGATTCCCATTACGGTCTGATGGCGATTAAGCGGATCGGATGGTTCACCACCGGCCGGGGCCCAGGCTCTCTGGGACTGTTCACCACGATGCGGTCCAAGATCAAGAGCGGGGAGATCGACGCACAGCTGGCCTTCGTGTTCCTCAACCGGGAGGTCAAGGGGAATCAGTACCGGGCGAAGCTTAAAGTCATGGCCGAAGAGGACGGCGTGCCGGTCATCATACTGCCATCGGACACCTTTCGTCCGGAACTGAAGAGGAAGGACCTGGTGGCCTGGAGGGACGCCTACGGAGAAACGTTGAGGGAAAGCATATCCGGACACAAAATGGACTTTGGGGTGCTGGCCGGGTACATGCTGATATTGGACCCTAAGACCTGCCAGAAGTATGACATCATTAACCTCCATCCAGCGCTTCCTGATACGTACCAAGGGACTTGGGAGGAGATTGTGCGCCGGGTCGCGGCCGGTGACGATGAGAAGTATGGTTCAATGGTCCACGTCTGTACCTCGGAGCTGGACCGAGGGGCTGTGGTGGCCTACGATAAGTTCGACATCAGCGACCTGAGACTAACCGTTGGCTCGATTGATGAGCTGGCCAAGGCTATCAGGGCCAGGGAAGCAAAGAGAGAGGTGCCGCTCCTGATGGAGACGGTTAAGTTGCTGGTCAACGGTGACCTGACCCTGAAAACAGGTTACGTATACGATCAGCAGGGAAGGCGAGCGAAGAACCCGATCTCATTAGCGTCCACGATTGATTCGTCGAGCTGTAAATGAATGATAGATGATTTCACGAGGTAGTTCTTTTAAACCAAAGCGTATTATGTGCTCACATGTGACTGGCTTTGTATTAAAACTGTTAATGATGTGCATAAATATACATTGATGTTAATTGCAATACCCAGATACTATGTAATATTGATTTTCAGGGAACATGCGATTCGATAGCGGTGAGCATAGAATTCGACCCTCGACCGGAAAACTAGCAAAGCATTGCCCACCTATTCCCATAAGTTCAGTTTGAAGAAATGGTTAAAGGGGTCGAACGGTCCAGGCCCCTTGTCCCCTTCAGTTCCCGTTCTAAAATGGACCTGAAAGGGTCGGAAGGAAGATACCGATTACAATTGCCACTATCCAAATGATGATGGCGATGATTAGTGCCTTGCCCCAACCGATCTTGTACAGGCCCTTGAGAGCCAATAACCAAACGATTCCTGCTACAACCGCTGCCAGCAGACCACTGCCTAGCAAGAAATATGCTAAAATGTAAATGACCGTGCCAATCAAAGCCGCCATGAGCGCTTTGCCGAAACCTTCCGTCTGCCCAAATAGTTTAGTGACAAAGAAAATCACTATGGTTGATACCAACCAGGCGACGAGGAATCCTATGATAGTAATTACCTCGACCATGATGTTAACCCTCATTTTAACAGTATTTAAACCTACCTCGGGGACAGGGAGATGCCGATGGACCTCAAGTTCTAGTTGGGCATCTGCTGGCTCTCTTTATTTTCAAGTTCGGGGGCATTGGAAAAATCGAATCGTACCGGAGAAAAGAAAAACTGCCATTAGAGATGGACGAAAACCATGAAATTGAAGAAAGAGCTCAGGAATCAAGATAAGAGTGAAGTGCTCCCGTCGGGATTTGGACCCGAGTCGAAGCCTCGAGAGGGCTTCATGATTGGCCGGACTACACTACGGGAGCGTGTAAGGCCCCAAATTAGATGGCCATAATTAAACCTTACGGACGAGCGAGGGACGCAAGGCATAATTAGCCCCCATTTCACTATCATCCACATCTATGGACTTCGATTACGATAAGAGTCCGGCGATCGCCAATCTCGTGATCTGGTTGATCGCCGCGGTTTGGCTGCTAGCTTTGCTCGTGCTGCTGCAAATGGATCAACTGATGTTCATTTTACTCATCGGGGTAGTGCTGGTCATCGCCGTGGTCGTGGTGGGCGTCTCCCCCCTGCTCACCTCCCACGAGGTCGAGGAAGGCAAGATAATCATACGCCAGGGATGGCATTCTCGTGTCGTCATGCCGATGGAGCAAGTGAGCTCCGTTCAGAGAATGGATAAGATAGAGGTCAAGGAGGGCGTCATCCTGGACGCCTTCAACCGCACCCTGGTGATGACGGGTAGTAAGAAGAACGGAGTGCGGATCGAATTGAAAAATGAGATTCGGGTCCCATCATCATTCTGGAAGAAGGTGAGGACCGTCGTTTTGGACGTTAATGAGCCTGAACGGTTCATCGCCGCGATAAGTAAGAGCTAATCATTCCCGCCAATCGCAGCCCACGGTCCTAAGTCCCAGCTTAGGTATCAATGGCAACCGCCGCTTGTGCCTGGACGCCTCGTTCTTCTCGGCTACCATCTCCACCAGGGCTATAGGCACTCCGGTCCTGCGGGCGATGGTGCTCAGATCGAGCTGCTCCTCCAGCCCGGACAGCACCATATCCAGATCATCGTAGGCGATGCCCATCTCCGATTCGTCGGTCTGCCCCTCCCACAGCCCGGCGGAAGGCTCCTTCTCGATAATCTTCTCCGGCACCCCGATCTCCCGCGCCAGCACCCGGACCTTGGTCTTGTACAGGTCGCCTATGGGCAGTATGTCCGCCCCGCCGTCCCCGTATTTCGTGAAGTAACCCATGAGCAGCTCGGACTTGTTTCCCGTACCTACGACCAGACGATTCTCCGCGTTGGCGTGGGCGTACAAAATGGTCATGCGGATGCGGGCCATGAGGTTCCCAGCGACCTCCTTGCGGTCGGAACCGGGCATGATGGTGCTGTAACCTTTCAGCAGCGGGCATATGTCGTACACCAGGAGCGTGGTGCCCCAGGTCCGGCTCATTTTCTGCACGTCCTGCAGGTCCTCCTTGGGGGTGGTCGGTGAGGGCATGAAGACGCTCAGCACCTTGTCTGGACCGAGCACGTCCACGCAGAGCTTGGTGACCACGGCCGAGTCGATGCCGCCGGATAGTCCGACTACCACTCCGGAGGCCTTAGAACCGGTAACCTGGGCCTGTATGAACTCCTTGATGGTCTCCTCGGTCAGCTCCTTCGATTTCGACGGCATATGAATGAGGATAATGACCTCCCGTTAATTAATCCTCTTTCTGGCAAAGGTTGAATAACGTTACCTTCAATCTCACCATCATGCGATTGGCCCTCTGCCAGCTGAAGAGCGTTCCCGGGGATAAGGAAGGAAATCTGGAGCGGATGCGCTCGATAGTCCAGGGGACCGACGCCGACCTTTTCATCTTCCCGGAGGCCTACGTCACCGGCTACATGGTCCGGGACCGCTTCGTCACCCTAGCCGAGGACATCGACGGGGATAGCGTCTCCTCCCTGGTCGAGCTCTCAGACCGCACCGGCAAGGCTCTGGTCTTCGGCATGCCCCTGAACAGCGCCGACAATCGGGGGCTGATTACCAACAGTGCGGTGATGGTTTCCCCCGACGGCAGCGTCCAAAGGTACGACAAGATGCATCCGGCCAACTTCGGGCCCTTCGAGGAGGGACTGTATTTCACTTCCGGGCAGGTCCCCAGCATGTTCCAGTTCCGCGGGCGCGGCGTGGGCGTATGCATCTGCTACGACCTGTTCTTCCCGGAGATCTGCAAAGCCTACGCCATGCAGGGGGCGGACCTACTCCTGTGCCTGGCCGCTTCCCCGATGACCTCACGCATGCCCTTCGAGAGGATCATACCCGCGCGTGCGGTAGAGAACACCTGCCCCATCGCCTACGTGAACAACGTGGGATGCCAGCTGAACATGGTGTTCTTCGGCGGGAGCCAGGCCTACGACGCTCGCGGACGGCTCCTGGGCAAGCTTCCCTACCTGAAGGAATCGGTAGAGGTCGTGGACATGGACCTGACACAGAACGACCTCGCCCGGCGGGCCCGGCCGACCATTCGGGACTCGCTGGGCAGCCTGCACTGAACCCCTTGAAAGTTGGGCGTCCGCGCCCAATGACAAATACTTTTAAATGAGGTTACGATTATCGCCGCAGAAGTGCCGAGGTGGCCCAGACCGGTAAGGCGCGAGCCTGGAAAATTTCCGCCAGCTAGCTCGTGGCGGCAACGCCTCGGGAGTTCAAATCTCCCCCTCGGCGCCATTTTCTTATAGTCGTTCCAACAGCGACATTGTGCATTGAAAGGATTAGATAATCGAACCCATATATGTGGCCGGGCACCGCCCATTGGCATATTGCCCGAAAAAACTGGAGATGACCAGATGAGGGTCAACGTAGATCTGCGCTTGAAGGACGTCCCGGGGCAGTTGATCAAGGCCCTGGAGCCGATATCGCTCAACGAAGGGAACATCGTGGGGGTCATACACAACCACGAGCAGGTGACCGGAGGACGCATATCGGTCAATGTGACCTTCGAGTACCCAGACCAGCGGTCGCTGGACGCCATCTTCTCCATGTGGAGGGAGAGGGGCGTCGAGGTGGCTAAGATGGGCGAGATATTCCGAACCTATCCAGCCGAATACCTTCTGTTGGGCGACCTGAGCCATTCCGCCCTGCGCTCCATCACCGAGGGCATTGAGAAGATGGGGGGCATCGAGACCATCGACCTGCAATACTCATTATCCACCACCACGGACAGCAAGTCCGTGCTCTTACTGGTCAACGTCCGGGAGAAGGAACGGGTGAAGCAGATAGACGAGCTGCTGAAGGCCCGGAGCAAGCGCAACGACTTCCTCCTGATCCGCGGGATGGGGGTGTGACATGCGCTTGGCGTTGGTAGGCTTCGGTACCGTCGGACAGGGGTTGGCCGAGGCCGTGGCCATGAAGAAAGGGCTAATACGAGAGCGCCTCGGCACTGAACTGGATATAGTCGCCGTCTTCGACTCCAAGACCTATTCCTACGATGTACGGGGCCTGGACCCGCTCGATCTGGTGGCCAAGAAGATGGCCGGAAAAGGCCTGGGGAAGGTCAGGAGGAAGGACATCGCGGATATGCTCGGCGACCTGGACTATGACGTGCTGGTGGAGATGACCCCCACCAACATCGTGGATGCGAAGCCGGGATATACCCACATGTGCACCGCGCTGAAGGCGGGGAAGGACGTGGTCACCTCTAACAAGGGACCGCTGGCCTTGAAATACCGCTCCTTGGACCAGCTGGCTAAAAAGAACGGCGTGGAGCTGCGCTTCGAGGCCACCGTGGGCGGGGCCACTCCCATCATCAACCTGTCACGAGAACTGCTGATGGCTGAGAAGGTGGAGTCGATGAAGGGGATCCTGAATGGCACCTGCAACTTCATCCTTAGCCGCATGGGCGAGGAGGGGCTGCCGTTCGAATACGTGCTGAAGGAGGCCCAGGAGATGGGCTACGCTGAGACGGACCCCAGCTACGACATCGACGGTATCGACAGCGCCAGCAAGCTGGCGATACTAGCTAACGCGATAATGGGATTGGACATAACCTACCACGACGTGCGGCGCACCGGCATACGCCGCGTGACCCAGGAAGCGGTGGATCTGGCCGCCAGGGAGAAGAAGGTCATACGGCTGATCGGCGAGGTCAACGGCGGCGGGGTGGAGGTCTGCCCGCGCATGGTGCCCTTGGGACATCCGCTTTCCATCTCGGGAACGCTGAACGTGCTGCACATGCACACCGATCTGGCCGGGGCCATAACCGTGGTCGGAAGAGGCGCCGGGAGAAAGGAGACGGCCAGCGCCATAATGAGCGACCTGGTGGGACTGATGAAGAGGGACACCTGTCTTAACGGCAGGGTTAAATAGGTCGTGCCATGATAAGGCATAACTTGCCTGAGGCATCAACATGGTCAAGAAATCAAACGTCGGGTGGGATTTATTTATTGCCCGCCAGGGCTAGTATCTTCGACACCACGCTGCGCGACGGCTCCCAGACCGAAGGGGTCTGCTTCTCCACCGAGGACAAGCTGGAGATCTTGAGCCGTCTGGACGAGTTCGGCATCGACTTCATAGAGGGCGGTTATCCCGGCTCCAACCCTAAGGACAAGGCCTTCTTCAAGGCCGCGAGAAACGTTAAGCTGAAGAACGCCAAGCTGGTCGCCTTCGGCTCCACGCACCGGCCGGGAACGCCTCCGGAGGAAGACAAGGGCATGGCCGCGCTCCTGGACACGAAGACCGAATGGGTCAGCGTATTTGGGAAGGCCTGGGACCTGCACGTGGAGAAGGCTTTGCAGGTGACCTTGGATGAGAATCTGCATATCGTGCACGACACCGTCGCCTACCTCAAGAAGAACGGGCGCAAGGTGATCTTCGACGCCGAGCACTTCTTCGACGGATACAAGTGCGATCCAGATTACGCACTTAAGGTGCTGAAGCAGGCCGAGGAGGCCGGGGCAGACTGGATATGTCTCTGTGACACCAACGGGGGAGCGTTCCCCAGCGAGGTGTTCCAGACGGTTTCTCGCGTTCGTAAGCTGATAAAAGTACCGCTGGGGATGCACGCCCACAACGACAGCGAGCTGGCCGTGGGCAACTCCCTGGCCGCGGTGGAGGCCGGGGCCTCCATGGTGCAGGGCACCATGAACGGGCTGGGGGAGAGGTGCGGCAACGCCAACCTGTGCTCCGTGATACCCAACCTTATGCTGAAGATGAAGGTGCAGACCAACGTCAGCGATCTGGACCAACTGACCAAGCTGTCCAATTTCGTGGCCGAGATGGCCAACGTCTCACCGAACTCCCACGCTCCTTACGTGGGGAAGAGCGCCTTCGCCCATAAGGGCGGGCTGCATGTCAGCGCCATGCTGAAGGACGCGCGTACCTATGAGCACGTTAACCCAGAGCAAGTGGGCAACCAAAGGCGCATACTGGTCTCCGAACTTTCCGGCGTCTCCAACATCATGGTCAAGGTGGGGGAGCTAGGCATAGACACCGAAAAGGACGGTGGGCGATCCATACTGGAGAGGATGAAGGAGCTGGAGGCGCAGGGATTCCAGTACGAGGCCGCCGATGCCAGCCTGGAGCTGTTGATACGCAAGCTCAAGGGGCAGAACACCTCGCCGTTCCATTTGGAAGGGTTCCGCACCTTCATGGACGTGACCGGGGACGTCATGACCTCGGAAGCTTCGGTCAGGGTAGTCGATTCCGACGGCACCGTGGAGCATACGGCCGCTGACGGCAACGGGCCGGTGAACGCTCTGGACCGCGCGCTGCGTAAAGCGTTGGAGCGATTCTACCCCGTGCTTAAGGAGGTGCGCCTGATCGACTACAAGGTCAGGGTCATCGACGGCAAGGAAGCCACCGCGGCCAAGGTCCGAGTGCTCATCAGCTCCACCGACGGGACGCATACTTGGACCACCATAGGGGTCTCGGAGAACATCATCGAGGCGTCCTTGATGGCGCTGATCGACAGCATCGAGTACAAGCTCATGAAGGCCGGGGTCAACAGCGGCGGTAAATTGAACTGCCAGTAATTACTATCGGGGGTCATGAGCTACCCCGTGCGGCTGATCACGCCTGAGGAGAAGGAAGCATTATACGATAAGTATTCCTCGCTAAACTTCCACACCGCCAAGGCGGACGTAAACGGTTGCTGCATCAAGCTGTACACCCTGAGCGACGCGGTGCAGGACATGTGGGAGGACAACTTCTTCTCCATGTCGGAGAACGTGCGCTCCCACGGGCGGATCATATGCCTGGAGGAGCCGGGGCGACCGCTCGAGGTGCTTTACGAGCCTTTGGCCAAGACCGCGTTCCTTTACAACTTCGATTATTACGGCTGGATAAAGAGCGTCGCGCTCGCCGTGGCCGGGGACGTGCTGGAGGACGAGCACCAGATATTCTCGGTGCACGGGGCCGCCCTGGACGTTGGCGGGAAGGGCATAACGCTCATCGCTCCGTCGAAGACCGGGAAGACCACCCATTCTTGGGGGTTGCTGCGCATGAAGGAGGCGCGATTGGTCACCGACGACTGGTACTTCGTGCGTTTATCCGACCGTAGGCCCATGGCCTTCGCCTCGGAGAAGAACTGCTACATCGACGCGGACATCGGCAGCATCTGGGAAGAGTACCGCGCGTTGGTGGAGAAGGCCAAGTTCGACAACCGCCAGAGGGCGGTGGTCAACGTCCGCTGGGTGGTGGGGAAGGGCTCTGTCGTCCCCATGACCACAATACGCGAGGTCGTGCTGCTGAAACGGGACCGTGATGACCCAGAGCAGGTTCGAGAACTTACTCCGGACCAGGCCTGGGATTACTTGAACGCCAACGATCTGTGCAACCCGCACCAGATGGTGCGCGGAGAACGCAAGATGAAGGTCCGGGAGAAGTTCTTCCGCCAGTTCCTATCACAGTCCAGGGTGCATCTGGTGAACACCACCAGAACGCCTCAGGAGACGCAAGAGGTCATCCGTCGCTTGTTGGTGTGAGGAACCTTATCTCTCGTCGGCCGGCTTGCTCATCCATCGTTAGGATGCCCATCCGGTCAATCATTGTCTTTTTGCGTACATTATATAAGGTCCAACGCTCAAGTCTTAATCACCATGAGATCGGAAGATCTCGGGGGGGACTATATGAAAACCATTATGAAGACGACGATGGCGATCGTAATGGTGATGGTGATGTTGGGCGCTTTCTGTTTGAGCGCGCCCTCCGCAGCCGCTGCCAATAATATTCAGCATGTTGTATTGAAGGAGGATATCGAAGAATCCTTCGATATCCCGTCAGAAGTGCTAGAACTGACGGACGAGCTGTTCCCGAACCTGATACCATATTATGATGAATGGCCCGAAGGTATGACCGCAACCGTCAAGATCGACGGAAAGGTGCACTTGAACCTGAAGTGCAGTGAGCAGAAAGATTGCCTTGATGTAAAGGTGGAAGGGTTCTTCCATGGATCAATTGAACTGTGGTTAAATAACGAAGGTCAATCGGAAATGGTCTACTCCCTTGACGTTAAGAACCTACAGATAATGGCCCACCTGGAGATGTGTGATGGCGATTGCCTTGAGCAGGTCATTATCAACGCGCACATGAACGCCGACCTGGCCTCGGGATATCCGGATGATATCGGACTGGAACCGCTGAACTTGGACCTTAGCGCACATGTCATCGTTCACTATATGAACGGTAATTTCTGGGTCAAGATCTGGCTTCCGGAGTTCTTAGATCTAACTCTTTGATCGATCTACAAAACCCCTTTCCTTTTTTCTTTTTTCATAACTGGTAAGGAGCCCCCGCAAAACGATATATAGTGGGGAAGTTGGAGAAGGTCCGCGGGGACTCCCATCATCCTAATTTCGTTGCTGATTATAAAAGGTGTGCGTTAGTCGTAACGTATTCTATAAAGATTCCATCCTCTGAGCCATCCGCCATATTTTAATGGGATCTTGGCCTACTTCAGATATTCCATCAGCCCGATGCAATTTCCTTCGGGGTCTTGGATGATGGCGAAAAAACCGAAGTCCAATATGGGGGATTTCGGCTTCACTACCTTCCCTCCTGATCGAATGACCTTGTCCAACGATTCATCGATGGAATTGACCTCCACCTCGAGGAAAGTGCCGTCTATGCCATGCGTGCCCTTCTGGAACAGGCCACCGTTGATGAAACCCTTACTGACCGGGATCCCGGCCTTGTCGGTCTCGGTGGTGATCACGCTGTGATAATCGCCTGAACTGCCTTCGATTGCCGTAACGCCCCATCCGAACACACTTCGATAGAAGACCGCCTGCGCTTTCATGTCCTGAACTGGAATGTTGAACGATTTGACTCCGTCCAAGGTACCATCTCGTAAAAACCATCGGTCCGGACGCTCATTGAACTTTCGATGGCGTGAGCTGCGATTCAGACATAAATATGGAAAAGTGAGGTTTGGGGGACTTTCGCCCCTAAGAAGATTAAGAGGTGGGGGCACTGGGATTTGAACCCAGATCAGCGGGTTTCCACCACGTGGGGAGCGACCCCACGCGAATTAACAGGTCATCGCTCCAGTTATTCATCACCGGATCAGCAAACCCGTTAGCAATCACTCCATATTAACTGGAGCCCGCGAGGATACCGTGTTACCCCATACCCCCACTTGGTTCAGTATTAGCGCTTGCGCATCTTCTGGGCCCGCTTCCGTCGTCTCATCTTTTTCTTGCGCCATTTCCAGCGCTGCTTGCCCTTCTTCTTCCAGGCGCGTGAACTTCTTTTCATCTGTACACACCAGACTATCTGCCCTGATTCAATGGGTATTTAATAACCTTTTCTACAAATGGGGGGTCCGCAGGACCTGCGTGACGTATTTTGATCGGGCAAATGACCCATGAGAAATCAAGGATTATCAGTATTACCAGATGTCTTCTTTGTATTTGAGCGCGCTTAATTATCGGGGTTCGAAGGCAATCATCGATATTTTTTTAACGAATCGTTTTCCATCCAAATCCTACTAATAATCGGGATGACAATGATTCTCCCACACTTTGTACCATAATGGCCGGATGATCCGTACTGTGCCAGGATGAGGGAGTGAGGGGGAACAATGCAATGGGGAAGAACAAGGGAGGATCATTATTGTCTCGAGCGGCGAGCGGTTCGCCGGCCTCGGATTATCTGATCGAGGGCGAGAGCATCAAATGGAAGGGAAAGCCGGCTGCCATCGTCATACTCGGTAGGGGGCTGTTGCTGACCGCTTTCGCCCTGATCTATATGATAAGCATGGTCTTCTTCTTCAACGGCGATCATGGTGACCTGCTGGCCTTGGGTCTCGCCGTGGTCGCATGTCTGCTAATGGTGGTCATCGAGAAACGTCTGGGCCTGATCGGCGGTCTGGCCGGAATAGCCATCGCGACGTGGGCGGCATTGGACAGCGGTGGCATCGAGTGGTACTGGTTCCTGATACCGCTGGTCTTCGCAATACTCTGTCTGGTCATCAATTACATCTACCTTAGCCGGGTGATGTTCGTGGTCACCGATCAAAGGATCATCACGCGTTACGGTATCTTCACCTTGCGGTATGCGGACATTGGCATAGAGAAGGTCCAGAGCGTTACGACCATCCAGCCTTGGTACGAGAGGATATTCGGATATGGCGATGTCTTCTTCGCTACGGCTGGTGAGAAGGGAGGGATCGATTACGAATCTCCGGGCATCAAGCTGATGAGCGGCGGAGCGGTCTCCTGGGAGAACGTGGGCAAGCCTTTCGAGGTCACCAAGATAGCCAGTGCGGTAATTCACTTCGATCCCCCGGCAGTTGTGATAAACCAGCCAGTCGAGGCCAGCGCGCACGACAAGCTCAAGGAGATCGAGGACCTCAAGCAGAAAGGTATGATCACCCAGGAAGAATACGAGAAGGAGAGGAAGAAAATACTCGACGAGCTGTGATCTCTCTTTTCTAAATCTTTTCCTTTTTTATCTTTATTTGATAAATTTATCAATATTCACGATAATAAAATTGGAATGATATAACCCCACTCCAGGATCCTGTGAACTTGGAACAGATATGGATCGATGGAGCAATATTGGCGGGCCCGCCGGGATTCGAACCCGGGACCACTGACTTGCCTCTTCCCCCTCGTCGGGGAATAGAAGGCCAGTGCTATATCCAGCTAAGCCACGGGCCCGAACGCTCCGCAATAACCGTTCCCGATTTAAAGGTTTATGGTCGGTTACGGGCTTGGAAATGCCATACGGAGCATATTGCCAGTAACTGTAATGGCCCTGAATAACCCTCGGTCTTTCTTGCGATCACTTGGTCCGCCCGGTTATGAATGTGTAGGGGGACGGTCTGGCAAAAGGATATTTACGGAACGCCCTTATTTTGGCTCGATCATCATGGAAGTTCAAGATGCGGTGCTCAAACGGAGGGCGACCAGGGCTTTGGACGCTCGATCAGTGGCCGAAGATGTTATCGCTGAGCTCATAGAGGCCATGCGCCTTTCCCCGTCGTGCAACAACAACCAGCCCTGGCGGGTCATCGTCGCTCAGGACCCGCCGTCGTTGGATGCCGTCAAGTCCTCTATGCCCAGAGGCAACACCTGGGCCACCAAATCGCCTCTCATCATGGTCGTCTGCGCTCGACTGGACGACGATTGCAAACTGGCCGACAGACGCGATTATTACCTGTTCAGCACCGGCCTGGCCGTGGGCGAGATGATGCTGAGGGCTACCGAACTGGGCCTCATCGCTCATCCCATTGCTGGATACGACGCCCTGACCATAAAGCAGAAGCTTGGCATACCGGATGATTACGTCCTCATCACCCTGGTCATATGCGGATATCCCGGGACGGACACCTCCATGCTGTCGGAGAAGCAGCTCCTGGCAGAAAGAGAGAGGCCGTCCAGGAAGCCGTCGGGTGAGAACTTCTTCAAAGGACGCTGGGGCCGGTCCTGGGCCTGATCAGAGGCCCAGCAGCCTCTGCATCGTACCGCCGAGCAACTTCTCTTTCCTTTCCTCGGAGCAGAAGGGCTGGTCTCGAACGAAACTGCACCAACCCTCGTACGGATAGGCAAGGTCGAACAGCGGCCAGTCCGTTCCGAATATGACCCGGTCGCCCATGTGTGTGAAGGCCTCCCGGAGGCGGTCGTTCACTACCTCGGGCTCCCCAGGCAACCATCCTTGCAGCGCGGAGCAGTCGGTGTAAAGATTATCATAGTCCTTCGCCAGCTCGTAGGTGTCCTGACGGTACTTGCCGCCCAAGTGGGCGATGATGAGCTTGAGCTCCGGATACCGCTCGAGGACCGGGCGGAAATGGATAGGGCGGCTCTTCTCTTCGTCGAGCGGACCCCAGCTGGCCCCGGCGTGGCTGATGACTATTAACCCCATATCCATCACCTCTTTCCAGAACGGGTCCAGCCGCTCTTCGAAAGGATAGAAACCGTTGGGAGGATAGATCTTGATGCCCTTCGGCCCAAACTTCGAATGGTACTTCCTCATCAGCCGTATGGCCTGTTCGCCGCGGGTGGGGTCTATGCCCATGAACGGGATGATCTTGTCCGGATAGGTCTCGGCGCTCTCGAAAATCCAATCGTTGTAGGCTTCCACCCCGACCTTCGGTTCCTCTACCGTGCCGAAGTCCAAAGGTAGGACCACGGACCTGTCGACCCTGGCCCGCTCCATGTATTCTACCAGGGTCTCCGGGCGCACCTCGGAGGTGGGGAAGTTCTCTTCCTTGTCCCGGGTCATGTCCATGAACTCCGCCATCGCCAGCCATGGTTCCAGATAGGCGTTGATGATGGAATCGGGGTACATCGGCCGGAGCCAGAGGTGTACGTGACCGTCGATGATCATCGCCCTAAGCATCGAACTGCCGATAGAATATCTTTGCTAGGCGTGGCCGTTATCTTTTTCACGCGCTCAAAGACCGAGGACCTTCTGCATGTTCCCGCCCAGCATCTTCGCTTTGACCTCGTCGTCGGCCCAGGGCTGCGTCCTCACGAAATCCAGCCACGTGGGGGACGAATAGCTCAGGTCGAACAGCGGGAAGTCGGAGCCGTAGCAGACCTTGTCTGGCACCTTCTCCGCCACCTCTCTCAACCTGGACAGCGCGGTCTCCGGCTCGGAGGGCAACCAGCCCTGTAAGGCAGAGCAGTCCGTGTAGCAGTTGGGAAACTCCCGGCAGAGCTCGAAGACCTGCTGGCGCCACCTTCCGCCGAGATGGGCCAGGACAATGTTCGTGTTCGGATACCTTTCCAGTACGCCGGCCCAAAAGTTCGGCTCGGTGAACTTCTCCTCCAGCGACCCCCAGGCCGCCCCGGCGTGGGTGATGACCGACAGTCCCAGGTCCTCCACCTTGTCGTAGAAGGCCTTGATCCTCTCCTCGTACGGATACCAGCCTGTCGAAGGGTAAAGCTTGACCCCCCGGGCGTCGTACTTGGACGTGAAGTGGTCCAGGAGCTTGAGCGCCTCCGCGCCCCGCTGCGGGTCGACGCCGATGAACGGCACAATCTTGTCCGCATAAGGTGCGCAACTCTCGAAGACCCAGGTGTTGTAATCGTAGATGTCGATGCGGGCGGGCTCCACCAGATTGAAGTCGATGGGTAACGCTACCGCCTTGTCCGCGCCGCTCTCCTTGAGCATATCCATGATCTTCTGCGGGTCGACCGTGTATTCTGGCCAGACAGTGTCGATGTCCACCTCCCAGTCCATGACCTCCTTGAGTATCGCCAAAGGCTCGAGGTAGGCTCGGACCATCGAATCGGGCAGATGGTCCCTCAACCAGATGTGGACGTGGCTGTCGATAATCATGGTGGTTCTGGCGGGACATGACTTGAAGGCGTATTAATCCATCGTCATCCAGCAGTGATAGGACGGCCTTAGGAGCGGGCCTCTTTCCCGCTGCCGATGCGGTGACCTGAGAACAGCGTTGGCCATTCTATAACAGAATAGGACAATCTGATGATTCTCATCGGCGTTATCAAAAACGATAATATATCGACAGACCTATTCAATTGTTAAGGTTGGGACGGGATGAGAGGATCAGAGGCAGAAAATGACCAAAATCGCTGAGATAGAAGGCATCGGGCCAGCAATCGCGGGGAAATTGGCGACGGCTGATATTCTCACTGTAGAAAAGCTGCTAGAGGCCTGTGCCACGGCAAAGGGCCGCGAGGAAGTGGCCAAGAAGACCGGATTGAACAAGACGGACCTGTTGACCTGGACCAATCATGCGGACCTTTTCCGCATCAAAGGCGTCGGGTCGGAGTACTCTGAACTGTTGGAAGTGTCGGGCGTGGACACCGTCGTGGAACTTGCTCTACGGAAGGCGCCCAATCTGGTAAAGAAGATGGAAGAGGTCAACGCCCAGAAGAAGCTGGTTCGCCGGACGCCTACCGAGAAGATGGTGGAGAAGTGGATCGCCCAGGCGAAGAAGCTGTCAAAGGTCGTGAGCCACTAAACACAGGATTTAATTTTAGATAGCTCACCGAAATTGAATGGATGAGCATAGGAAATGTTGTGTCCATTCAATAAAATATTTTTTATTTATTTAAACAAGTCTTTTGAAATATTTAGATTATTACGCGTTTTTCATTAATATAATTAAATCATAACCATTGTTATCGCTATTACGATTCTTCGCATTTACCTTGAGATATCGCCCTCGTAGTACAATTAATAAATATTCGACAATTGATAAATATTCATGTTGTCCGATTTATGAAAGAATATTATGAGATCGAGAATTTATAACGACAATAGACGAAATAATTTAATTTTTCAATTTACGAATAATCGTAATATTTTTTAATTTTTGATGCTAAAATATATAGCCTCTTTACTTAAAACGATACACCGGGAGTTGATCACCATGAGCATTCTTATGAAACCGGCAACCAAGGCTTTTATGGCTGAGGCCAAGAAAAATAACAATGGTTTTACCAAGCAGATTCACGGCTATATCTATGTCAGATGGACCCCACAGTACATCAGATGGCTGAGAAACCATACTCTGCCGAATGCAAGTGAGAAGAAGAAGAGAAGATGGAGCGAGCACTACCATAGTAAGGTCCTGCCACTGGAGCTGGCGGAATCGATCATAACCATCGACAAGGACATCCCATTACAAGACCTCGAACAGGTGATACCGTACACCATGGCCCGGGACATCGTGATTAAATCCCCGACGGAAGTGGTCCTTTACGAATGCGGTTGTCGCGCAGCGAGCGAGAACGGGTGCAAACCGTCTAGGGTATGCATGGTCATTGGAAAACCATTCACTGACAGCGTGCTCGCATTGCATCCAGATAGGAGCCATCGTGCCACGATCGAGGAAGCCTTACAATTGCTGAGAGATGAGGACGAACGGGGGCACATGCATACTGCATGGTTCAAGGATGCCTGCATCGGACGATTCTACGCGATATGCAATTGCTGTAAGTGTTGTTGTGTGGGCCTGAGGGCCATGATGGTCAATGGGACGAACATGATCGCATCGTCGGGATATTCCGCTCACATGGACGAGGGGAAATGTAAAGCCTGTGGAAAATGCGCTAAAGCGTGCCCGTTCGAAGCCATAACCTTCGAGAACAAGAAGGTCGGTTTTGATTGGGCAAAATGCATGGGCTGCGGGGTATGCGTGGGGCAGTGCCCTCAGCACGTCTGGTCCCTGGCCTTGGACGATAAGAAGGGAATACCGATGGACGTGCGTATGATCGCGCAGGTGGGGCCAAAGGATGCGGCCGTTGTAAAAACTTAATTTTTTCAAACCCCTTTTCCTTTTTATTCCATTAATCATATTATGCATCCTGGTGAGGAAGTTGGCTATTTGCCCCAATTGCAAATCGGAAGTGAACGGATATAACATCCTTAGAGAGCGCATAGACGACGGCCAGAAAGCAAAGATCGACACCCTGATCTCGATGTATGTAAGGACCACGATGTTCTCATGCCCTAATTGCCGCGCGGTCCTGGGCCTCGGCCAATACACCAGCTATTAGAACGTCCAAGATGAGAAGCGGAGCGCGGGATATTCCCTCGATCAGGGGACCTCCATCTCCCTGAACAGGAAGGCGCCCAACGTCACGAACACGATCGCAAAGGCGATGAGGACGATGGCGGCAACTGCGCCGTCCCCTGTCACGTTGGTGATGTCGCCCTTGCTGATCATCCCGGACGCTACTACCCGCAACTGCTGTCTGATGGTATAGGACCCGATGGCCCCGGGGACCGAGGCGACGAACCCTTCCCATACGAAGACGTAGAGGAGGCCCAGGTAGACCGGCTGCTTGATGACCGTCCCCATCAGAAGGAACAGCGACGAATAGACCAGTGCGCCAAGGCATTGCACGACGATGAAGGCCAGCATCAGCTCTATCCCCCCGCCCCCGTTCGGGCAGAGCACGATGAACGTAAGCCCGCCGACCAGGGTGGCCACGGCGAGCAGGGCGGACAGCACGATCGTCAATGCCAGATAATAACCGACATAGGCGATCCGCCGATCGAGGGGGGAGGTGATGACCTGCACGATGCTACGGTCATCGATCTCGTTGCGTATCATCGAGGCGCCGTATATCAGGGCCAGCACCGGCAATAGGAACGCTATCAGGAGAAGGGCCATCAGGTCGCTCGCCGTGTTCATATCGGTCTCGTCCTGGACGGCGGCATATCCCATAACCACCGTCACGAGCGCGGTGAGGAGGACCATAATTATCCAGCGTCTGTTCTGCAGCAGCTTCCGGGCGGAGAACACCACCATCGTCCATAGACCGATCAAGTTGGAGGACATGCTCACCATCTCACTAGATAGCGGAAGACGGATTCGAGGTCGTCGTCCAGGCTCTCCATCCTTTCCAGCTCGCACCCGGCCTCGGCCACCAGGTCAGGGATGGCATTGAAGAAGTCCTCGGGTTTGTCGACCTTGACGAACATGCCCGTACGGTCCGGCCGCAGCTCGATAGATGCGGTGTACGGTTTGGTCAACAGGACCTTGGCCAGTTCCACCATGCCTTTGCCCTCAAGGATGATGTTGTGAGGATGACCGCTCATGAGCTGTCGTATCTCAGATATTTCCCCGGTGGCCACCGCCCTTCCCTTGTAGATCAACGCCACCTGATGGGTCATCCTCTCGATCTCATGAAGGACGTGGGAGGAGACGATGACGTCATGCCCATGCACCTTGTGCAGGTCCTTGATCAGGTCGATTATCTCCTTGCGTATCAGCGGATCGGTGCCCGTGAGAGGCTCGTCCAGCAGCAGGAGCCGGGGATTGTGCAGCAGCGAACCGGCGATCTTGATCCGCTGCCTCATGCCCTTGCTGTACCCGCCCATGGGCCGGTCGGCATCCTTGGTCATGCCCACGATCTGCAGGACCTCGTCCACCCTCTGGGTCATCTGACCAGGTGCCATGCCATGCAGCCCCCCGACGAAGCGCAGGTATTCCCTTCCTTTTAGCTCTGGGGGCAGGAAGTCATAGTCGGGACAAAAGCCCAGTTGGGCTAGCAGAGGCGGGTTCTTCCAGGGGCTCAGCCCGAGCACGCTCAGCTGCCCGACGTTCGTCCGGATGTTTCCGGTCAGGAGCTTGAAGAAGGTGCTCTTGCCCGACCCGTTGGGACCGACTATGCCCGTGATGCCAGTGGGGACGTCTATGCTGAAATTGTTTAGCCCGATCACCTCCCCGTACCATTTGGAAATGTTCCGGGCCTCGACCACGTTCGTCATTTACCCACCCCCTTGCGCAATACGCGAAGGTAGACCAGCAGCAGAGGCGGGACGGTGAGGATGAAGGCCATGGCCCCCAGCAATGCCACGTTGGTATCTCCGGGAAGGGTCAGCCCGTAGAGCACCGTATGGTAATCGTACAGCAATACCTGGGGGCTCAGCAAGGCCCAGTCCGCGGAGAACCCGGAGAAGATGGACGCCACGATCATGAGGACGAAGAAGAACATGAACGTCCCTACCCCGGCATAGGTCCTCTTACGGGTGATGGAAGATATCGCCAATCCTATCGGGACGAAGAACGCCGCGGACCACAGTCCGGCCAAGAAGGTCTGGCCGACCACGGTCAGGCTGGATATGTAATCGGTGCCGGACTGGGTGGCGGTGATGGCGATCGATACTGCCATGGGCGGCAGGAGGGTGAAGAGGCAGACCGTGACCATCGCACCGCACCATTTCCCTAATAGATATCCATCCACCCTCAGCGCCCTTGAGAGGTACAGGATGATGGAGTTGGACCGGATGTCTTCCGAGATCAGATCGGAGCATACCAGGGCCACCAGGATGACCTCGAAGATGAAGAAGAGCCCGTCGCCCAGATAGTCCCTCATAAGGGTCGCGCTAAGGTCTTCGTGCGGGACCGTCGAATAGATGATCAGGGGCAGGATGTGCACCAGGAAAGTGCCCAGTATCAGCATCCCCAGGAACCATTTGCCCTTGAGCTTATGACGGAGGATGGCGTCGGCGATGACCAGGAAGCGGCGGTTGTGCTCCGTGCGCTTCCCCGCCCAGGGCTTGTAGCCGATGGGGTCAAGCCCCATCAGACCCCCTCCTTCATGGACCGTATGAAGACGTCCTCCAGCGATAGCCGGTCAGGGACGTAGGAACGAACCTGCACACCGTGATCTCTCGCCAGGTCCAGGATCGCCGTGCTCGGTCCTTTCCTGACCAGCACGATGGTCATCTGCCCGAACTCCTCGGAGATGGACGTAACCTCATATTCCTGGCGTATCCGTTCGGAGAATATCTGAAGCGCTTTGGCGCTCCCCCGGACCGTCATCTTCATTTTGGCCTTCTCCTGATCGAGGAGGCTGGCCATGGTCCCCTGGGTCACAGACCTGCCGCCGTTTATGATGATGATGTGCTGGCAGACCTTCTCCATGTCCTGCATGATGTGGGAGGATACGAGAATGGACTTGTCCGAGGCGGCGATCCGGCTGATCAGCTCGAGCATTTCTTCCCGGCCTAGCGGGTCCATGCCGTTGGTCGGCTCGTCCAGGAACAGTATGTCGGGGTCGTGCACGATGGCCTGGGCCAGCTTCACCCGCTGCTTCATGCCGGTGGAATAGCTGGCCGTGGGCCGATAACGTTCCTCGCCCAGACCGACGAAGTCGAGGACCTCGTGGCTGCGGGGGATGGAATCCTCCTTGGTCATCCCGCTCAGCCTGCCGAAATAGGTCACCATCTCCAGGCCGCTCATCGTGTCGATGAGGCAGTCGTGCTCCGGCATATAGCCGACCTGGTCCCTTATGACCATGATGTCCTTCTTGGGGTCCAGGCCAACGATGTCGATCTCGCCCGATTCTGGCTCGACCAGACCTAGGACCGTCTTGATGAACGTGCTCTTGCCAGCCCCGTTCGGGCCTAAGAGGCCGACGATCCCCCTGGGTATGCTTACGCTGAAATTGTCGAGAGCGAGGATGTTGTCGTACCGGACGATGACGTCCGAGGCTGTGATGGTGTGCTCTCTTTTCAGCTTGTCAGTATCGGCCACGTCGTCCCCCACTCCCTCACCCCGATAAGCATTCGATATTTCATTATATATAATCCAGGATAATACTTTCAATGGTCACTTTGTGCCTTTTCACTTGTTTCTGTGTGCACAGTGATTTTTACCAAGGTCTATAGCCAGTGAACGACACCTCTTGATTGAACTCCTCCGCCTTGTCAAAGGCGTCCCATATCTGCCAGTACCAAAGGATGGAAAGGGGCCATATGGGAAATGGATGTTGAAAGTAGAAGATGGAATAGATCAAGAGGATTTCAATTGCGATGCAGCAAATCCCGGTCTTCCATTTTCTAATGTAAATGTGACCGGTGCCAATGATGAAAGCTGAAAGGAGCGCGGCAATGCTAGGATTTTTATTAATTTCACTGGGCTCGCTCATCGCATTGCAAATTGAATCTTGCGATATAAACAGTAACGGATTATCGAGCATGAATTACCTTCAATTTTTCTGAATAATGCCAAGGTAGCGATCTTCCAGCTGATCCACCTATTCGTGTAGGATGGCAAAACGAATATCTGGAGCAAAGCCTAAATCCGTTCGAACTCCTCAAACCTCTATGCGGCTCGAGGACAGATTAAGGAACCTGGTCAGAGGGGAAGTCGATTATTATGGGTTTGCTGACCTTACACCTGCCAGGAACGCCATAAAATGGCAATGCGGCCTGGACGTCGTCACGTATCCTCGCGCGGTATCGATAGGAATAGCCCTTATTGACGATATCGTTGAACTATTGCCATCACGAGAGGAGAGATGGGCTGCGGTCATGTACAAGTCCCATTCATATGATGTAATAAATTCGCGTCTGGACCATTTGGCCTCACGAGTTGCGAGTGAGCTGCAGAGGGCGGGACATCGCGCCTTGCCCATTCCGGCGTCCGAAAGGATTGACGACGATAAGATATGTGGGCCTTTCTCGCATAAGATGGCCGCCCACCTGGCCGGATTGGGTTGGATCAGCAAGAGCTGTCTGCTAATAACGCCGGACCGGGGACCGAGGGTCCGATGGATATCCGTGCTCACGGACGCCGCCTTGGAACCTTTAGGGACGCCGATGGAGCAGAAGTGCGGCAATTGTACGAGATGCGTGGAAGCGTGCCCCGTGTCTGCGTTCACTGGGCGTAATTTTATGGAAAGCGAGCCTCGAGAGCTGAGGTTCGACGCAGCCAAATGCGATAGTTACTATAAGCATTTGAAAGCGCAGGGCAAAGTGGAAGTCTGCGGGATGTGCCTTTACGCATGTCCGTATGGAAAAAACAGGAAATGAGTGGACAGGGGGGGATTTGAACCCCCGGCCTCTACCATGCCAAGGTAGCGATCTTCCAGCTGATCTACCTGCCCGTGTGGGAATGCCAAAGTGATTTTCCCTATTTAACCTTTCCTTGATGACCTGGCCATCGCCTAAGAGAACGAAAAAATGGTTGCTGGAAAGGGTTTCAATGCTTGCCGAAGAAGGCCTTGACGTTGGTGGTGTTCATATGGAGCACGATGAGATCGGTATAGTGAGGTCGACCAGCATCTCCCATATCGCATCCATGTCCATGCCTTCTTTGAGCTAGGAGACCATGCTTCGGATCATGCCGATGATCGTGGGCGGCTCAGATCTCGAGGGTCCTCTGGAAGCGCATCTTCTCCCCAGGTATCTTGGTCGGGTACTCGCCGCTCAGGCAGGCCATACAGAGCTCGGACTCCGGGATCTCCAGGGCCTTCACTAGTCCGTCCATGCTCAGGTAGCCGACGGAATCGGCTGTAATAAGATCGGCTATCTGCTGGCTGTTGCGGTTGGTAGCCGCGAACTGCTCCCTGGTCTTCATGTCGATGCCGTAGAAGCAGGGGGCGATGACCGGCGGGCAACCGATGCGCACGTGGACCTCCTTGGCCCCGGCGCGTCTGGTCATCTGTACTATCTTCCTCATGGTCGTCCCGCGGACGATGGAATCGTCCACGATGACCACCCTCTTCCCCTCCATGGTGGAGCGTATCGGGTTAAGCTTGAGCAGCACGCCCTCGTCCCGGAGGGACTGGTCGGGCATGATGAAGGTGCGCTCGATGTAACGGTTCTTCATGAACCCCTCGGCGTAGGGAATGTCGGAGGCCTCGGCGTACCCCAGGCCGTGCGCCCTGCCGGAGTCGGGGACGGGGACGACCACATCGGCCTCCGTGGGCTGCTCCTGCGCCAGGATGTGCCCTATCCTCATGCGCACCTGATAGACCTCCTTACCCTCGATGACCGCGTCCGGGCGGGCGAAGTACACCCACTCGAACATGCAGTGGGCGGTGTGCATGGGGGAAGGGGTGCGGGTGGAGGTGATGGAGGTCGTGGTTATCTCCACGATCTCCCCGGGAAGTATGTCCCGTATGAACTCCCCGTTCAATATTTCGAAGATGGAACTTTCAGAGGCCAGGGCGTAGCCGCCGGGGGCCTTGCCCACGCACAGCGGGCGGAAGCCCAGCGGGTCGCGGAAGCCGAAGACCCGGCCTCCCAGCATCAGGGCGATGGAGTACGAGCCTTCCAGGGACTTCATGACCGTCTTGATGGCCCTGATGGGGTCAGGGTTGATGGAAAGCTCTGTCGCCAGCATGCGCACGATGATCTCCGAGTCGGTGGATGTCAGGAAGGCCCAACCTTCCGCCTGCAACCGGTTGCGAATGGCGGTGGCGTTCACCAGGTCGCCGTTGTGCGCCAAGGCCAGGTCCCCGGCCAAAGTGGTGACGACGATGGGCTGACAGTTCTCGGCGCAGGACGAACCGGTGGTGGAATAGCGGACGTGGCCGATACCGGCGTTCCCGATCAACGCGTTGTACTGCCGCCCGGACAGGACCTCGTGCACCAGGCCCATGCCGCGATGGTAGGAGATGGACTTGCCGTTGAAGACGGCTATGCCCGCGGCCTCCTGACCGCGATGCTGGATGACCCGCAAGGCTTTCTTGAGATGGGGAACGACATCGCCTTCCAAGGCCATGCCGACCACGCCACAGAAATGCTTCGGCCGGTCGTCATCCTCCAAGGGACTAACCTCGACCATTAATGAGTCTTGGCCCAATTATACGTTCTCATGGTGGTGGTCTTGCCGTAACCGCAAGAGGCGCAGTAGGATGCGCGGATGTTGTAGGCCCTCTTCCCGCACCTGCGGCAGGGTACGTGGGTCTTGCGGTCTCCCATCTTACCATGTGCAGCCGTTCCTTTTGTCATAAAATAACCTCAGGGTGAAATGTAGATGACATTGTCCCCGCGGACAATGGTGAGCGGAAGCTTACGGACTACCTCGTTGTTTATAAGCTCCTCTGCGTTCTTCAGAACCAGGTTCATGTGGGGGTCGTATCCGTCCAGGACCCCACGGTACTCCCGGTTGCCCTTCAACGTCACCATCACCTGGTTGTTGATCGATTGGTTGAGGACATTCAGAGGCTTTTGCATCGCTCAAATCACCTGAAAGGTCGAATGAGCGTTCAGTATATGAAGTTTTTGCGTTTCCCACATCACGCTGAAGCATCCAGTCAGATGAAGGCCCCCAGGGTCGGAGCGTCTAGTCGGTCCATGTCGTAGAATATTATGCCCTCTCTCATGCGCTCACCGTCCGGGGTCCCGGGGAAGAAGGCGGCTATGAGCGAGGTGCGCCACAGCAGGTCGAGGACGGACGTCGACAGCACGCCGCCGTAGACGTTCGGCCAGGGGTCCTCGTAATCGTACTCGTCGAGGAGGTTGAAGGCGTAACCCATGAAGCTGTCCCGGTTGTTGAGCACCTTGATGTAATCGCGCAGCACCTGGCGGTCCCGGCCCTCGGGCTGGCGGAGCTTGATGTCCCGGATGGACATGTCCCCGACCTTGCGCACGTCTCCGCTGACGTCCAGCACGTGCCTCTCCACCCTCTGCCCGGCCACCCGGAACATATTCCAGACCCCGTCCGGGGCGCAGTAGATCGGGGCCTGGAAGAGCTCGTCCGCCGCCAACGAGTCCGTCACCATCTCCAGGGCCGACTGGGACAGCTCGGCCATGGTGCTCCCCTCGAGGGAGGGCTTGGCCAGGAGGTCCGGGATGCTCAGTTCCTCGTCCTCCACGCTCGCTTCTAGCAATGAGGCGATGAGCCGCAGGTCGGTCATCTGGTCCAGGCGGGCAGAGATCTGGGAGCGCACCTTGGGCACATCCACGTCCAGACCGGCGTCCTGGCAGTTCAGGTTGAACTCGCGGTACACCGGCACCGACTCCTTGAGCGTCCTCCTGATGTTCTCCTCGTTCGTTTGCACCAGGCGCAGGCCTTCGCTCATGGCCTCCTCCCCCTGGTCCAGCCAGACTCCGCGGCAGCTCAGGTCCAGCTCCACCTGGGCCCGCGATCCCACATGGATGTGAAAGGGAAACTGCCTGCAGAAATGAGGGCGGTGGGCGTAGACCTCGCAGAGACCCTGGTTCAGGAAAGCGCAGGACCCCTGCCCCTTCTTCAATGTCAGGGCGTAATGCCGGTGCGGCTCCTTCTTCAGCACCAGGTGGTCGGGGTGGTTCTTCTTGAAGAAGTCCACCTCCTCCGGCAGGCACTCCGGCTGGCACAGGCAGCACAGCTTGCAGGGGTCCTGGCAGATGAACTTGCGCCCTTCCAGCTCGCTAAGGTCCAATGGCAAAGGTTCAGGCATGAGGCACTTCCCTCCCCAGACGGTCCTCGGTGACCGAGCCGTCCTTCATGATCAGTTTCCCCCGCAGGAACACGGCCTGGGGGAACAGGGCCTCCCGGCCCTCGAAGGGCGTCCAGCCGCATTTGCTGTGCAGCTCCTTGCCCTTTATGATGGTGACGTCGCGGGGGTCGATCACGATCAGGTCGGCGTCGCGCCCTTCTACGATCTCCCCCTTGTTGAGTCCGAAGGTCTTGGCCGGGTTCGAGCAGGCCGTCTGGACCAGCGTATCCAGCGACAGATGTCCTCTCTTCACCAGTGCCAGCATCATGGCCAGTCCGGTCTCCACTCCCGGCACCCCGGAGGGCGCCTCCCCGAACCCCCGCTCTTTCTCCTCGGGGGCGTGGGGAGCGTGGTCCGTGGCCAGCATGGGCACCTCTCCCCGACAGAAGGCGGCGAATATGGCCTCGCGGTCCGCCCGGCGCCTCAGCGGCGGGTTGACCTTGCCCCAGGCGCCCAGGTCCATGCTGGAATCGAGGAGCATATGGTGCGGGGCGGCCTCGAAGGTCATGCGGCTCCCTTTCAGCAGCGCCAGGGTCTCCGGGCAGCTGACGTGGCACACGTTGATGCGGGCCCGGTCCTGGTAGCGGAGCAGGCGTTCCACCGCCTTCATCTCCGCCTGCCGGGGGCGGCATTCCTCGTGGTCCCGAAGCGACCGCTCATCCATCCTGGTCAGCATCCTGTCCTCCTCGGCGTGCACGCTGACCACCTTGCCGGTGGCGCCGACAATGTCCAAAGCCTTCTCCAAATCCCCCTCCTCCTGGACCAGTACGCTCTGGGTCGACGAACCCAGGAAGATCTTGTAGGCCTGACAGGACGAAAGGGACGACACCTTGGTCTTGGGGGAGATGCCGGCGAACAGCCCGTAGTCCACCCAGGAACGGCCGGATATGTGCTGCCTCTTCTCCTCGAGCGCCTCCTGGTCAATGACCGGGGGCAAGGTGTTGGGCATGTCCAACACGCAAGTGACCCCTCCGAAGAGAGCGGATAACGAGCCGGTGGAGAAATCCTCCTTGTTGGTGAGCCCGGGCTCTCGGAAGTGCACGTGGGGGTCCACCGCCCCGGGGAGGATCAACCTCTCCCCGAACTTGTGGTGATCCTCCCCGTGCAACACCTTCTTGACGCTGACGATGCGCCCGCCCTCGACACCCACGCAGGCCTTCTGCAGCCTCCCCTGGAAGAGGACTTTTCCCTCGATTACGTCCATTCCATCACTGGGTAAGTTCACGGAGTATTTGACCGTATGGCGACCCCTCGTGGAATATCTCCGCCCCGAAGGTCTGCAACCTGGTTCGGCGGTCCAGCCACATGTCCGGGGTCAGCCCGGCTTTCATGCAGGCCTGTTCCAGGAAGGTGGTGGCGTCCCATTCCCATTCCACCGGGACCTGCGGGAGCAACAGCCCCCGGTACGGCCCCCTCTCCACGATCAGGCCGTCCCGGCCGATGACGATGCGCCCGGGCATGTCCTGCCGGGGCTCCACCTTGAACTCCTCAGGAGGGGTCAGTATGCTGACCTCCACCACGATCTGGTCCAGTTCCTCCGGCCTCAGCGCGGGGAAGCGCGGATCGTGACAGGCTCCCTGGGCCGCCCGCAATATCGTCTCGGCCAGGGAGAATATCGGCTCCGGATATCCTATGCAGCCCCTCAGCTCCTCGCTGGGGAAGGTCTTGAGCGTGACGAAGGCCCCGCTCTTCAGCCGGAAGCTGTCCGGAACGTCGAATGCGTCGATGTCCAGGTCCCTGGTCTCGGCGTCCACCCCCCGGCGGGCCAATTTCACCGCCAAGGCGCCCTCTTGGTCCTTCATAAGTCTTTCCCATAGTATGAGGAATTATCACGGTAAAAATAACTATGGATTGTTCGTGGACCTGCGGTCGGTGTTGATAGGCCAGGAACTGGGAAAGGTATATAGTGCCTTGGCGACAAGTATCAATCATGAGGGGCAAAGAGGTAAGGGACATACTGGTTCGGGAAATCATGTCCAACCGGCCCCGTACGGGCCGGCCGGATATGACGGTGAAAGAGGCGGCCAAGCTCATGCTCCGGGAGGGCGTGGGCAGCCTGGTGATTCTAGAGGACGGGGAGCCGATAGGCGTACTGACCGAAAGGGACCTGCTCTATAAAGTGGTGGCGGAGAGCCGCGTGCCCTCGCGCACCAAGGTGGAGAAGGTAATGTCCTCGCCGGTCATCACCGTGTCGCCTGGTTCAAGCATATCCGAGGCGGCCAAGCGCATGTCGGACCTGCATATGCGGCGGCTGCCGGTGGTGGAGGACGGCAAGCTCGTAGGCATGCTGACGGAGAAGGACATATTGAGGCTGTCCCCCTCCCTGATCGAGCTGACCCGGGAATGGTCCAAGCTGGGACAGGGGATGGGCAAGCGCCCCGAAGGGCACGGCACCGTGGCCGGGTACTGCGAGAACTGCGAGTCCTACTCCATCGACCTGCATCTGGAGAATGGCATACTGCTGTGCCCGGACTGCCGGGAAGAGTGAGATCTCACTCCAGGTCGATCTTCCTCAGGCGGGGGGCGGGAGCCTCCGCCTTTTCTTCCATGTCCTTCAGATGGCTGTCTATGAAGGCGCGGAACAGGAGCATCGTCTCCTTCTTAATGTTCTTGTAGTGCTCCTTGATCTCTGGCGTCATGACGTTCTTGGGCAACAGGGTGTCCATGGCCAGGAGGAACTCCGTGCCGGACTTCATTAGATGGACGACGGTATCCTGGGGCAGAGGACCAGCGGTCCTGGACCGGTGGGACCTCTCCTTCGGCTCGCTCTCGGATTCTTCTTTTTTGCTGGACATGTGACTACCTCACTTGAAGCTGATGAGCAGCCGGCCATCCTTGAACTCCGCCTTGTGCGCCTCCTTCTGGACCAGGGAGTATGGCAAGGCGACCGAACGCTTGTACCAGCCGACCGTGACAATTAATACATCGCTCGATTTATATAATTCTACCTGCCCCTTGCTGGAGAAGGGAAGTTTCAGAGCCAGCATGTCCACGCCGTCCCGGGTGAATATCTCCATGCTCTTCTCCGTTGAATAGACCTGGGCCGGGTCGGTATCCCCGAAGAGCTGGTCGGCGAGCACCATCAGGGACTTCTTTCCCACGACCTCGGTGGAGGACTGGTACGCCCTCAGCATCTTCAGGGGCGAGAAGGACTCGTCGATGAGGTCCATGTACTTGGCCTGCTCCTCGTACTTGGCGTCGGGGTAATGACCTCGGTCCTCCTCGGGCAGTAGCCGGTTGATGACCAGGCATTCCACGGTGAGGTTGTACAGGGAGAGGTAGGTGTAGGCGCGCTTCGTCTCGTTGATCACCATCTTCTCCGGGTTGACCACCAGCCGGACGGAGGTCATCTCCGCGTCCTGCAGGATGATGCGCACCGTCTTCAGTCTCTCCTTGAGGTGCTCCAGGTCGTTGAGGAAGGCGTTGGAGGGCATGGGCATGCTTATGACCTTGCCCACCGTGGCCCGGGCCAGCTTGATGGTGTTCTTGAAGATCTTGTACATCTTGTCGAAGTACCAGTCGGCGGTGTCGGGGAAGCTGAGCAGGCGCAGCGTCTCTGCTGTCGGCGCCGTATCCATGACCACCACATCGTAGCGTCCACTGTCCTTGAACTCCTCGATGTAGAACAGGGCGGACATCAGCTCCATGCCCGGCCACACGGTCATCTCCTTGGCCGAGATGGGGTCCAGGCCCTGCGACACCATGAAGTCCGAGAGGTACTGACCGATCTCCTTCCAGCGGGTCTCCATCTCGTGGATGACGTCCACCTCGATGGCGTCCAGGTTCTTCTCGATGGTCTTGATCTCCCCGGAAAGGGGGATGTCCAAAGAATCAGCGAGCGAATGCGCCGCGTCGGTGCTCACGGCGATGGTGCGATAGCCCATCTTGGCGCAGCGCAGGGCGGTGGCCGCGGAGACGGAAGTCTTGCCAACTCCGCCCTTGCCAGTATAGATGATCAGCCTCAGTCTCTCACCGCAGGATGCACCATACCGGTCCTACTTGAAAGATTGCATGCGAAAATTCAACTGTGGGATGAAAAGTGTAAGGGGAGTGCCGGGGAGGGGGTTCGAACCCCTGACCTTCGGATTTCCCTGGAGAGGGTCTGTTGTCCTAATCCCTATGAGTCCGACGCTCCACCAGGCTGAGCCACCCCGGCATAGGGGGAAGTGGTTTACTGGTCAGGCTCGGCCGCTTCCGCGACGGGTTCCGCAGGCACCTCTTCGGCGGCGGGCTCGGCCACGGGCTCGGGGGCGAACACCGGCTGGTCCTGGGGCTCGGAGCCCATTTCCAGCACTTCGGTCTTGCGGATCTCGACCCTCTTGATGGGGACGATGACCTTGCAGACGGTTCCCAGCCTGTGGGCCATCTCGCCGTCGATGATGGCCTTGACGATCTCGGAGATGGTCTTCTCCTCGCCCATCTTCGCCATCTCGGCATCCATCAAGGCACGCACAGCGGTCTCCTGGGAGGACTGGATGCGCTTCTCGGTGATGCTCATGGGCTTCACGCGGATGAGGTATCCGTCCTTGGTGCGGACGTCGATGACATGGTCGGTCTTGGTCCGCTTCCTGCGGGTCAGCCGGCGGATGTAATCGCTGGTCAGGTCCTGCCCCACGAAAACAGTGTGGGCGTCGAAGCCTTCGACGTTCTGGACCTTGAACTTGAGCTTAACGTGCATCTTCGAGAAGTCGCCATTTATGTCATGTACGGTGGCCTCGGTGGTTCTGCCGATAAGGTTAGTGGCATCGGCGCTGGGGGTTTCGCCCAGCTGGGCCTGGTTGAACATGCGCGGAGCGTATATCTTATACCACTCCTTGGCCTTCCACCGGTCCTTGACCTTCCTTGAGGCGGCCTTCGTAGACGCTTTTTTAGTAGCAGCCAATTAATAGCCTCCAATCGCGAGATGAACTCGGAAACAGGTAACCCTATTAATAAGTTTTCTATTGCCCAAAAGCCTCGCCATCAGTTATCTGAAATAAAGAAATGGAATTAAGGGGTTTGCACTAGGGCTAGCTCCTGCAGCACCCGCTGCAGGGAGACCTTGCTCACCGGGTCCGCCTGGACCTCTTGCTGGTCCAGCTTGGACTCCAGGTCCTCGTAGCAGCACAGGTCGCCCAGGAAGACGGGTATGTAAGAGTAGGTGCCCACGACGTTGAGCACGGCGATCCTCTCCCCGTTCCTCATCTGATGCCCTTCCCGCGCCGCCTGATACCTGACGAAGCCTTCCAGCTCCTCAGGCATCTCCTCGGGGGTGTAGACCCCCACCAGGTGAGCTTTGTCCACGCCGAGGCCTCAGAGGTTGACCTTGATCTCGTGGGCCTCAAGTCCGAGCGAGGACATGGGCAGGCCCATGGCCAGGCCGTATAGCTGCGCCAGGTGGATGACCGGTATGTCGTAGCCGGGCAGGTCCTTCTGACCGCGGTCGAACTGTAGGTGGCAGAAGGGGCAGACGTCGATGATGAACTGGGCCTTCACCGCCTTCATGTTCTTCAGCTTGGTCTCGGTGAAGCTCAGGGCGAACTTGCTATCCCTGCTTCTCACACCGCCGCCGGCGCCGCAGCACATGTTCTTGTCGGCGTAGGGCAGGCTCTTCGCTCCGGTCCACTCTACCAGGTCGTCCAATATGTGCGGCCTCTCCGGGTCGTCTATGTGCTTTATCTTGGTGGGGCGGGAGAAGTGACATCCGTAGTGGACGGCCACGTTGTAGTTCAGCGGGTTGGTGATCTTCTGCTTCATCTTCTCGATGCCGACGTCGTTGAACAATACGTCGGCGAAGTGGCGCACGCGCACCTTTCCCTCGTACTTCATTCCGACCTCGGCCAGGATGGCGTTGACCTTCTTCAGCAGCTCGGGGTCCTCCTTGAGCATGTGGTTCGCCTCGTACAGCGAGCCGAAGCAGCCGTTGCAGATGGTCAGGATGTCGCAGTCCTGCTTCTCGGCGATGCATAGGTTGCGGGCGGCCAGGGCTAACCAGGTGGCCTGGTCGAATGATCTTATGACGCCCGGGGCGGGGCAGCAGCCGGCGCCGGTCATCTCTTTCAGGTCGTATCCCAGGGCCTTGAACATTTCCCTGGTGGCCTTCTCGATACCGGGGTATCTGAGGGGCGCCACGCACCCCAGGAACAGGGCGAACTTGTCAGCGGCCATCTACTGACCTCCTATGAGCTTGACGAAACCGGTCTTCTCCATGATCTTGTGGAAGTCGGCCATGGCCTTGGCGTCTCCGATGGTGGTCGGCGGGTCGGCGGAAAGGCCCATGCTTACCCTCAGCGCCTTCATCTTGTCGGAGGCAGGGACGGTGTGACCGCTCTTCAGCAGGGAGCGCCCGACCTTCTTGTGGTCCTCGGCCATGTATCCCTTCTGTACGGCCATGTTCCTCATCAGGATGATGATGTCCACGATGTCGACGTCCCTCGGGCATCTCTCCACGCAGGAGTAGCAGGTGGTGCACATCCACAGTTCCTCGGAGGGCAGGATGTCGTCCTTCAGTCCGAGCTGGGCTTTCCTGATCAGCTGCCTGGTGCGGAACGCGGTGGTGCGTCCGGAGGGGCAGCTGCCAGTGCAGGTGCCGCACTGGTAGCACAGGTCCAAGGTCTTGCCGCCAGCATCGATGATGCTCTGGGCGAAGGCCGGGTCCGGTATCTTTGCATTTGACATGAAAGTCTTCCTCTGCCTCTGGGGAGCGGAGATATGCTATTTAAAAGTGAACAAAAAAGGCTCGGAGTGTTAGCTATATAGGTAACACTATGTCCGGGCGTTGGGGCGCATCGCCCGCAGCAGCTCCTCCACCTTGGGCACGCCGGGACGGTAGAGACAAAGTATGGCGTAGGCCAGCAGGGTCGGGTCGGTAGAGCTGCGTATCTTGTGCCCTTTCCTGGCCATCAGGCTCTCGCTGACGAAGTAGCTGTAGTTGCTGCGGACCAGGGCGGTCAGGGACGAGTAGGTCCGGACCACCTTGTACCCTTCCTTGAGCGAATCCAGGTGCTTGTATCCCAGACGTTGCGGGCCGAAGCGGTACAGGGCGTAGTCCGCCCCCTGGCGCACGTGCATCAGCCGGTCACTGCCTACCTCCTCCCATTCGGCCCCTTCCACATCGTAGGCGTACAAGGGGTCGTCCAGCACCACCAGGTCCAGCATTCCCGCCTGGAACTCATTGACGTTGTGGCGGTCCTCGGAGATGACCACTTCCGCCTCCCCCTGGGGGTCCACGACGTTCAAGGCCTGCAGCAGGAGCTCCTGGGACAGGGGGGTGCACCCGACGACCAGACGTTCCCGCTCTCGCAGCTTCCCTTGCAGCGCCAGCTGTTCTCGGGCGATGTTCTCTCCCAGTTCGTTCAGCACCGTCCCTCGCGCCCCGCACTCCATGATCGGACGGCCGGCCTTGGCCTCCACCTGGCGCAGGTGGCGGTTCAGCACCGGGGCGGAAACCCCGAGTGAACGGGCGGCGGCCCTCTGGGTGCCGTTCAGGAACAAGGCCAGCACGGCCTCGGCCTGCCTGGGGGTGAGCGGTCTTCCGTCCACCTGCACCGTCAGCGACGCTTGGACCTGGGTCACGTTGCCCTAATTCGCCTGGGATTAGATTAATCCGCCGTCCGGCGGGGGGAAGGGGCAAAGTTAATTATGAACGCCCTTCTACCGCGGGTCCGATGAAAGCTTCCCGTTTGGTGCTAGGCATCGGCAGCCCGCTGATCTGCGACGATGGGGTCGGGTTCAAGGTCGTGGAGGATCTCAAGGCCAGGAACATCCCGGACCTGGACCTGGACCAGCAGTCTGTAAGCGGCCTGGACCTCATCGAAATCATGATGGACTATCAGAGGGTGGTAGTGGTCGACGCCATAGTCACCGAGCAGTTCCCGGCCGGCACGGTCATGCTGCTGCAGCCGGAGGATTTTAAGAACGCTTTGCACGGCACCAACCCGCACGAGACCAACATCCACATGGCCATCGAGCTCGGACGGATGTTGGCTCCGGACCGGATGCCCAAGGACGTGCAGTTCGTGGCCATAGAGGTGAACGACGTGTGGACCGTCACCGACGTCATGACCGAGGACGTGGAGAAGGCCGTCCCCGTGGCCGTGGAAGCGGTGCTGAAGATACTCGGTGATTAGAAGTCGAGCGCCTGCATGCGCCGGGCCGCCAGCCCCCCTTCCTTCTCCGGGGCCAGCATCGTGACGCACATCCTCTTTCTCTGGAAGATCTCGTTGACCGTCCTTAGCACGTCCTCCCGGGTGATGCGCTCGAACTCGCTCAAGGTACGGTCCGTTATCGCCAGCTCCCCGTTCAGCATGAAATGCTCTCCGTACCAGTAGAGGCGGCTGTCCGTTGCCTCCAGCTTGCGCATGAGCATGCCTTTGATCCAGCGCTTGGCCTTGAGCACCTCCTCCGGCGAGGGCCCTTGTTCCTTGAAGCGGGTGATCTCCGCAGACAGAATGCCCATCACCCGGTCCAGCTTGTCCATGGAGGCGGAGAAGAAGGTGTCCACGATGCCACAGTCGGTGTAGGCCTGGGGGAACATGCTGATGTGATACACCAGCCCCTGGTCCTCCCTCACCGTCTGGTACAGGCGGGAGGAGGTCCCTCCGCCCAGGATGATGCAGGCCAACATCAGCGCCTTACGGTCCGGGTGCCGGCTCGACAGCCCGGGAAAACCTATCTCCACGTAGGCCTGGTCCCCCTCCCGGGGGAATACCTTGGTGCAGGCCTTGGGCACTGGCGGCACGCGCTCCCCGTTGGGCGCCGCCCGGGGAAGGCTGTCGAAGGTCCTCTCGGCCCAATCCAGGACGTCCGTCACGTTCACGTTCCCGCAGGCCACCACGCACATCTTGGGCGGGCGGTAGTGTTTCTCGAAGAAATCCCTCAGGTCCTGGGCCTTGAGCTGGGAGACGCAGTCCGGCCGACCGGTCTCCGTTTTGGACATGGGATGCCCTTCCCACATGGAGCGGTCCAGGAGCTCCCGGGAGTAATCCTCGGGGTCGTCCTCGAGCATGCTGATCTCCTGCAGCACCACGCCCTTCTCCAGCTCCACATGCGCCCGGTCGATCAAAGGGGAGGTCATCATGTCGGCCATCAGTCCCTTCATCACGTCGAACGTCTCGTCCAAGGAGAACACATGGTAGGAGGTGGTCTCCTTGGTGGTATAGGCGTTCATCTCGCCCCCGGCCCCTTCCACCATCTCTGAGAACTGCTTGGCGTTCCTTTCCTTGGTCCCCTTGAACATTATGTGCTCGAGCAGATGGGCGGTGCCGCAATGGTCCAAGGGCTCGTCCCGCGAGCCGACGCGGAAATTGACCGACAGGGCGGCGGTCCTGGCGTGGGGAGATGCCTCTATGATGACGGGTATGCCCGCCGAGGTGTGATGCAGTACCGGTCCTTCCTCTGTCACGCCCCCGGTGATGGCGTTCCCTGAGTTAATTCTTTTTTCACCCGGTTCCCACCGTCAAGTATTAAGTCGCCCTTCTCCATTTAAAGCGCCAGTGAACCAAATGAAAGATGGCGAGATGTTCATCCACGAGTACGACGAGGCGGACCTGAAGGACGGAATGGCCATTGTGGGCTTTCCCAGCGTGGGATTGGTGAGCTCGATCGCCGCCAACTTCATCGTGCGGTCCATGAAATTGGAGCGCAAGGCGGCCATCATATCCCAGTACTTCCCGCCCTTCACTATAATCCACGAGGGCGTCCCCTCGCCACCCATGCGCATATACTCCGGTCATCGCGACTGCGACCAGTCCGGGGAGAAGTGCGAGAAGCTGGCGGTCATCACCTGCGAGTTCATGCCTCAGCCAGAGCTAATCAAGGACCTTTCCGACACCATCTTGAGCTGGTGCAAGAAGAAGGGCATATCCAAGATCCTGACCCTCGAAGGTATAAACATGGTCGGGGAGACCGATGTCAAGGTCTACGGGGTAGGCACCACCGCCAGGACCAGAGAGATGCTGGGCCAGTATGGCATAAAGGAGCTGAGGGAGGGCATGGTCACGGGCATGTCTGGACTGCTGCTCTCGGAAGGTGAGCGCTACCAGATGGACGTCATCTGCCTGCTGGGCTCCGCCCGCACCGACCTCCCGGACGCCAGGGGGGCGGCCAATCTTCTCGACGTCGTAGGGGACATGCTGCCGGAGATCAAGCTTGACCCCGAGCCGCTGATAAAGGAGGCCGAGCAGATAGAAGCTGATATGCAAAAGGCTATGGAATCGGTGCAGCCGCCCAAGAAGCCGATCGAGTACTCGCAATTGTACGGTTAGGAACGAATATATATAGACTCTGGCTACATACTGTGAATGGCATGGGGAAGCGTCAGTTTGTGAAGAAGATCTGCCTTCTTGGGGACGGGGAGGTGGGCAAGACCAGCCTGATAAGACGCTATGTGCTGGACCTTTTCGACGACCAGTACATCCAGACCTTCGGGGCCAAGGTCAGCAAGAAGGTGCTGGAGCTGGAGGACGTCAACCTCACGTTGATGATATGGGACGTGCTGGGACAGAAGACCCAGAAGGCGCTGCACTCCACCTATTATTCCGGGGCCAACGGAGCGCTGGTGGTCTGCGACATGACCCGACCGGAGACCATGGCCAACCTAGAGCACTGGGTGGCCGACCTGAGGGAGGTGGCCGGGGACATCCCCATCATAATAATCGGTAACAAGTGCGACCTGGAGATGAAGATCGACAAGGCGGAGATGCAGCGCTTCGCCGCAGAGACAGGCGCGCCGACCATGTTGACCAGCGCCCGGACCGGGGAGAACGTCCAGGAGGTCTTCGAGCTGTTGGGCGGAAGGGTCATGGAGGGTTGAAATTGGGCAAGGACATGCACCCCTTCTTCGTTATGCCAGGGTCAGCCTTGAAGGACCTGCGGGAGGAGCTCCAACTTTTGAACGGAACGGACTCCGCCCGGACCATGGAGCGCTACGGCTTCCGCGCTGGGGTGGGGTTGGTCCGTACGCTCGGACTGGAATGCACTGACATAGCCGAAGCAAGAGCGATAATAGAACAGGTGTGGACCGAGACTGGCCTCAGCCGCCTGAACATCGAGATCATCAACGAGACGGAGATCGTCATCACTTTCAAGGAATCGGTGGAGGCGGAGAACGGCGACCATTGCGACTTCACCCGCGGCTACCTTTCTGGCATCATCTCCTCGCTCATGAAGAAGAAGTACGATGCCTTCGAAGCGTCCTGCATCTCCGACGGGGCGGCTAAGTGCGTCCACGTGTTCACCCCTTCCCCGACCTATCGCATAGAAGGGCGGAGCGCCATCAGGACGGAGGACGAGCGGGAGCGGAAGTACCTGCTGGAAGCGGGGACCTCGTACTTGGTGGAGGCGGCCACGCCCGACTCCGCCTACCAGATGTACACGGACCAGGTGGAGGACGGCTGCACCGGTATGGTATTGGCCCGGGAGTACCCGGAGAGGGTGCAGAGGATGTACGGCATCGGGGAGGGCGCTGTACTTTGGCTTTCCTACGAGAGGGGGAAGCGCTACGCCCGCGAGCCCACGGACATCCCTATGATATACAGCGAGATCAAGAACTTCCTGGAGGCCAACAGCCGGGCGGTGGTCCTGCTGTCCGGGCTGGAATACCTCATAAGTCAGAACAACTTCCTGAAGGTCCTCAAGCTGCTGCAGCTGCTGAACGACAATGTGTCCATGACCGGCTCCATGCTCATCATACCGATGGTGCCCGAGGCTCTGAACCCCCAGGACGTCAAGATGCTGGAGCGCGAGCTGCGCGTGCTCGACGTGGATTGAAGGCAAACCTTAAATCGAAATTCGTTTTTACTTGGGAGACATGAATCTAGTCCCGAAGAAGTTCTTTGTCACCCAGGGATCGGCCGTGAGCAAGGTTTCCGACCTTAACGCCTTCGATGAGGCTTTGAAGAAGGCGCAGATCGGAGAGCAGAACCTCGTGTCCGTTTCTTCCGTACTGCCCATCGGTGCCAAGAAGGTGCCGGTCCGCGAGCTGCCTATGGGCGCCATCACCCACTGCGTGCTAGCCCAGATGAGGGGCGGCGAGGGTGAGATGATCTCCGCCGGGATAGCCTACGCCTTCCGCAAGGATGGCAAGGGCGGATATGTCGCCGAAGGGCACATGCACGGCACCAAGAAGGCCCTGAAGGAAGTCCTGGAGTGGAAGATGAACGAGATGGAAGCTCTGCGGGGCATCAAGCTCATGCGCATCAGCTACGCCGTGGAAGAGCTCTCCGTCCCCATGGACCATTACGGGACCTGCCTCGGCGCCTTGGTCTTCGTCGAATACTGATGTTCGGCGCAGTGGTGTGCCCCCGTTGCCGGAAAGGCTTCGCCATCGACCTGGAGCGGCGCACATCCTCCTGCCCGCACTGCGGTCGCCAGGTCCAGACCAACCGCATGAAAACGCATTTCACCTCTTCTTCAGCCTTTCTAACCGCTAAAGCCGTGGGGGAGCTCAACAGCAAGGGGCGGACCCTGAAGGCCTTCGACGGCGAGGTGGAGCTGAAAGTTGACAGACCGTCCTGCTCCCCGGAGCGCGTCGAGTCATTTCTGCAGGAGCTGGACGAGTTCGGTCTCTCCGATTTGGAGGCCTTGCTTGGAGGGCGGGAGACCGCCGAGGAGATGCTGAAACGCCTGCTCCTGCTGGGATCGGTGTACGAATCCTCCCTCGGCCGCTATCGCAGGGTCTAGTCCTCCACCCTGGTCATAAGGGGCGTGGACAGCGTGACCTTCTCGTCGCTCTCCTTGTAGCTCAGCACCTCCCAGGAGCTGATGAACTGGGGCGTCTCACCAGGGGCGTAGCTGCTTGGATCGTAGGTGATGCTGATAGGGTGGTAGAAGTCCTCCAAGGCCGTCCCGTTCCCATCGTCGGTATACTCGCAGAACAGATTGGGCATCCAGACCAGGAAGTTGCGGTTGACTATGTCGATGGTGACGTTGACGTCCCCCTCATCGGTGGGCATGCACATCTGGACCCAGCCGTGGCCGCCCATGGTCCCTGCGGAGCGGTCGTATATGGCCCCCAGCTGTATCCATGCCGGAACACCGGCGGAGCGGGCCAGGGCGCAGAAGAGTATGGACTGGTCGTCACAGTCCCCTTCCAGGTCGTTGAGCGTCTGCAGCGAGGACTTGGGGATGTCGTTGGTGGTCTGCTCGGGGTAGTCCACGTTGTTCACTATCCAGTCATAGATGGAGCGGGCGATGAGGTACACGTTGGTCTCGTTGCCCACGACGTCTTGCCTGAGATCGGCTATGGCTGGGTCGTTGACCACTATCTTCCATTCATCGCTTAGGTAACGGTCCCTAGTGGCCAACGATATCTCGTCCTTGTCCATGACCGTGTCCTCGTCTAGGTCCCATGCGTGAAGCGTCTGGGTCAGGTTGACGGTGAATGTGATCGTTCTTTCCGAATAGAGATCATCGCCCTCCCAGACCATCATGTTGGCCCCACCGGCGTCCAGCAGTTGGTCGTAATGCGGGGCCGTGATGATGGAAGTGACGTCCTGCTGCCGCACCCCGTCACTGAACTGGTCCACCGGTAGAGGAAGGTCTAGGCGATAGCTGGTAATGTGGCCGCCGTTGGCGTCGATGGTCATGGTAAGGCTTACCTCCATCTCCACCCCTTCCGGGTATTGGGTGGAGAAGGGATCCACCAGATATTTGCGCAGGAGGTCCTGGGTGGGCGGCAGGAGCAGAAGGAAGACTACGATCAGCAGCACCGCCACCACCAGCAGCGCCTTTCCCGCCCTGCGCTTGTTGAACGCCACAGTGGTTCAACCAATGGTTGGATTATTCAAGCTTTCGCCTTATTCATATGGTCGAGCGCTTCTTTCACCATGGCTGGCAGCACGTGACGGTGTATCTGCAGGTAGAAGTACACCGTCAGCAGCGTGGCCAGAATGACCCCGGCCCAGGCGATGTAGATATTGTCCACGTTCAGCGGCACGGCCATGAGCAGATTGTAACCGATGTGCAACAGACAGGCTTGGGCGAAGTATCCCCACATCTCTCCCCGGGCGGCTCCGGCGCCGATCATGGCCCCATTGGAGGCATGAAGCATCACCAGCTGGACGGCAATAAGGAAGACCGTGGCCCAGACCTCGATCCCCATGTCCCCGGACTGCTGCATGGTGTAGAAGACGGTCCCAAAGCCCATGGTACTGCCTATGCCTAGGCCCAGGGCGTAACCGTAGAAGGAAGTGTCCAACTTCTGGCTGAACTGGGGCATGTTGAGTATGATCAGCTTGATCAGCTCCTCGAACACGGCGAACAACAGGGCGAACAGCAGGTAGCCCAGATAGAAGTAGGATTGGACCACGTATATGACGACGCCGAGGACCATGCCCACCGCCAGCATCAGGAACAGCTTGCGGTCGTCGAAGAACGGCCTGTCGACTGCAGGGTAGGTGAAGTCCTTCAGGGTCCAGAACATCAGCGTCAGGGCCGGCCCTATGCCCAGGGCCGCGGCGATCATCATCTGCCAATCCATGTCCGGGTCGCCTCACTAACGTCCGATTATTTAACGCCTGCGTAGGCCGGTTTTCCTTTTCCAGCGTCCACCAGCTTGTCGTAGTAATGGGCCACGACGCAGGCCTCCGCGCATTTCCCGCACTGTCGGCACTTGTATTCGTCCACCCTGAGCTGCCCATCGGCGGTGATGGCTCCGAACTTGCAGTTGCGCTCGCAGATGCGGCAGTTGGTGCACATCTGCCCTTTGAGGAAAGCTTCGGCGCCAGCGCGGAACAGTTTCTCGGTCCCCTCCTTGGTCGGGGCGATGGCGGAGATGTGCCCGCCGCCGAACATCTTGAGCGTCCCGTCCCTGGTCTTGACCATCACAACCTCGAACTCCGGGGAGTACTTCACCTTGCCCACGGTCTTCAGGACCTCGGCCACCTGGGAGAAGTCCCTTTTGTGCGGCACGGTCAGCACACCTTCCATGGAGAAGCCCCCGGCCACGCAGGGGCTGGCTCCTTTGGAGATCCTCAGTTCCATGCTATCGCTCCTCATTTGCGGCACCTTCATGTGCAGTTCCTCGGCCACCAACCTCATCTTGGGCGGCAGCGATTTCCAGCGCCAGAACCCGTAACGGACGAACTCGGGCGACACGCCCACCTTCTCTCCCCATTCGTTCAATTGGGCTTCCCACTCCGAGTGCAGGTCCGGGTGCAGTTCGCCGGTGGCCTTCCACTCGCTGCCCAGGCAGGAGGCGCACAGGTAGCAGCCGATGCGCTCGAAGTCGTTCTCGTACAGGGGGTTGTATTCCAGCTCCTCGAGCCAGATGTAGCCCCAGACCTCCGCGGCCGTCCAGTGCCTAATGGGGTTCAGCACGGTCTGGTTGGGGACGAAGGGGTTGCGCTCCACGAAGCCTATCTCCGAGCGGGCGAAGGACTCCAAGGCCCGGTTGCCTTCGATGGTGACCGTTCCCTGGGGGAAGTGAGCCTCGATCATGGAGGTCAATGGCCCCAGCTTGCACACCTTGCAGCACCAGCGGAAGTCCTTGGCCGGAGGGCCGAAGGAGCCTACCTGCTCCCAGAAGGCGTTCCCAGCACTAGCCACCCTTAACCTTTCCTTTCTGGCCTGGGCGAAGTTTTGCACGTACTCCACCGTCTCCGGGAACTCTAGGCCGGTGTCCACGAAGAGCAGGTCGAAGCGTTTCAGGGCCTTCTTGGCCAGGCCATAGCAGGCCAGCGAGTCTTTTCCTCCGGAGAAGGATAGGGTGATGGGCAGCTTCGTATTATTGATGAAGGAGCGGATGTCGCTGACCGCGCTCGATTCCAAGGCCTGGAGATGATTCTTGTTAGCTTTAACGAAGTCCTCCCAGGAGGCGGATACCAGGGGGAAGGGGATGTCGGCCTTGCCCACGTCCCGGAGGTGGATGACCTTCTCGTCCTCCTTGACGTGGGCGGAATCCGTTCGGGCTTCCCCGGCGGCCACGTTGTTGCCCATGACCACCACGACCGGGTCCCCGGCCTGGAACTCGCCCAGCGTCTCGATCACGTCCGCCCCGTTCAGCTTCTTTCCCTTGAGGTGGCCTGGCGGTCGATGGGCCTTGACCAGGCCTTTCCTGGCCGCTTTGGCCATCAGGGCGGCGCCCTCCGCCTTCAGCTCCAGCGAGAAGTCGTTCTTGATCAGTTCGAAGCGCAGGACGCCGATCACCCGTCCATCCAGCACGATCTCGTCGGTGCGGTCCTCCCCGGCCACCTTGTTCAGGAACAGGTTCCGAGTGCGCAGCACCCCGGCGGTACCGAAGTGCTTGAGGAAGAGGTTGGCCACCGTATCGACGCCCTTTCCGAAGCAGGGACGTATGTCGCCGGGGGCGGACACCTCGAAATCTCTGCCCGGACCGCCGCATTTGCCGCATTTGTCGCCTAGGACCAGGGTCCCGCAGGTGTCGCACCACCCGAAAATCACTTTTCCGTGCTGGTATCTCTTCATTTTCGGAAGCTATCCTTCCCCTAGGTACTTCAACCTTGCCATCGACCGCGGCGTCGGCGGATAACTTTTATCTATGAGGGGATGCAGTGGGCCGTCGAGATGTACGACGAGTACGGGAACCTGATAATCCCGCATAACTACGGACGCATCCACTTTAGCAAGGTGGAGATAAGGCAGATCCTGATCAGCGTGGCTGCTCTGACCGCCGCCTTCACCATAGTTCTGCTGGGAGGAGCCTTCGGGGACATCGGGGAATACACCGCCCTAGACTGGATGTTCGCCCTCGGGGTTTCGGTCGTGGTATCCGTCACCGGATTCCTCCTGCATGAGCTGGCCCACAAGTTCGTGGCCCAGCACTACGGGGCTTGGGCGGAGTTCCGCATGTACCCTACTGGTCTGTTATTCGCTATCGTCTTCGCTTTCCTGGGCTTCCTCTTCGCCGCCCCGGGAGCGGTCTACATCCAAGGGCGCATCAACCGCAAGCAGAACGGCCTGATATCTATAGCCGGACCAGCCACCAACATCGTATTCGGCACGATCTTCATTGCCCTGTGGCTCCTTTTCCCCGAAATGGGCATCTGGTCCTTCGCCTTCAACCTGGTCGGGGTGCTGTCCCTCTTCCTGGCCGGGTTCAACCTGATACCGTTTGGACCGCTGGACGGCAAAAAGGTGTTCAGCTGGAGCAAAGCGGCCTGGCTCGTTGCCGTGGTGGCCACCGCCATCCCCCTGTTCATCGGATGGGGGATCATTTAGGGGTGCAAAGGTCCCGGCAGGGGTAGCGCAGGTCGCGGATGATCCCGCCCTCCCACTGCATCATCTTTCCCGGGTTCAGGATGTTCTGGGGGTCCAGCGCTCTTTTCAACGTCAGCATGGTCCTCCAGGCGTCCGGCCGCTCCTTCATCATGTAAGGCGCTTTGGTCATGCCCACCCCGTGCTCCCCGGTCACCGTTCCTCCGAGGGAGATGACCTTATCGAAAATTTGACCGACAGCCCTCTCTCCCCTCCTCCAGGCGTCCTCCGAGCAGGGGTTGAGCAGCATCTTGGTGTGCAGGTTGCCGTCGGCGGCGTGTCCGTAGGTACCGACTATCACCTGGTTCTCCTCGGCTATGCGGTGGAACGCCACCACCGCCTCAGGTATCCTGGATATGGGCACTGCCATGTCGTCCGCGAGTGAGACGGACACCAGGTCGTCTCCCAGCCGGCTGAGCGCCGACATCACCGACTTGCGGGCGCTGGTCCATCTGGCCATCTGCTTGGCGTCGTCGGATATCTGCACCGTGGAGGCGCCGCTTCGGCGGGCCACGTCCTCGACCACTTTCAGCTCCTTGGCCACGATCTCCGGCTCCCCGTCGACCTCGATCATGCATAGGGCCTGGACGTCGGGCAGCCCGGCATTTAATGCCTTGTTGACCGCCCGGATGCAGATGTCATCCATCAGCTCGGTGGCCGACGGGATGAGGGGGATGGATATCAGGTTGGAGACGCAGGCCCCGGCGTCCTCCAGGCGGTCGAAGGCCGCCAGCACCATGGCCGCCTTCTTGGGCTTTGGGGCGACCTTGAGGGTGACCTCGGTGATTATTCCTAGCGTTCCCTCGCTGCCTACGAAGAGACGTTCCAGCTGGTACCCGGAGGAGTTCTTTATCGTTCTCGTTCCAGTGTGCATGACCGAGCCGTCGGCCAGGACTACCTCCAGGCCGAGCACGTAGTCGCGGGTGGCACCGTACTTCACCGCTCTCATTCCCGAGGCGTTGGTGGCCACCATGCCTCCGATGGTGCAGGCCTCGCCGCTCCCTGGCGAGGGGGGAAAGAAGAACTTGTGAGGGGCAAGCGCTTCGTTCAGTCGGTCGTATACTACGCCGGCCTGGACCACGCAATAGAGGTCGTTCACCCTGACCTCCTTGATCTCGTTCATGCGGGTGAGGTCCATGACCATGCCGCCGGCGATGGGCACTGCCGCGCCACAAAGACCGGTGCCTCCGCCTCGGGGCACCACGGGAATCCTCACCCTGGCCGCCAATCTTACCAGTGCGGAGACCTCCGACGTGCTCTTGGGACGCACTACCACGTCCGGGTTGTGATGGTGGATGGATGAGTCGAAGCCGTAGGTGTAGAGGTCCGCGATTCTGGTGGAGCAGTTCTCCTCGCCCACAATGGCGGCCATCTCCTTTACCACTCCTTCATTCAGGGTCATTTCGTGCGAGATACGCAGCCGGTGATAGATAATCGTTACTCGGAGAACGATAAGATAATCTATCCCGTCATCAAGATACGGGTTCCAGGGAGCATGATGCGCAAAGAAAGGCGACCCACGTCTCCGCTCAGGAGTTCATTCCGCTTTTAGAGAAGGTCGAGAACGGCGAATACGTATTGCTGGACGTGTGGAACCCCGAGGAGTATCGCAACGAGAGGATTGAGGGGCCCAGGAACGTCCCCGTCGACTCCTTGAGGTTCAGCCTCGAAAGGATGGACCGGGACACTTCTCTGCTGGTCTATTGCAAGGTCGGCAAGCGTTGCGTAAGGGTCGTATACCAATTGAATGAGATGGGCTTCCACGATGTCCGCGTTCTAGACGGCGGCATCGAAACGTGGAAGGCGCACCACCTCAAGATCGAAAAGAGCTGGGCGACGGTCGCTAATTGACATTGGATGGATCTACCCCAACTTTCATCGGAATCCGATACGATAATAAAGGTTTTTTCGTTTTTTATTTTATTATTTAATTGTTTTCTCCATATGTCCAGTAATAGGAATAATTCCTATTCCTGTTTTTCGAAATCCCTTCTTTTTCATCGACAGGGGCATTCAATATTGGATGGATAAACCATCCATAACGATAGTTTATATCCCCATCTGCGTTTGTAATTATTACCATAATTTGGTAAGTGGAGAGGTGTTGAACAAATGCAAGGAAAGGATATTTTGGCTGGATTGGAGAAGGCTGTCATCACTGGCAACAAGGCCGACTCCATAAAATTCGCCAAGGATGCCTTGGCCGGAGGCGTCAAAGCTTTGGACGCCATCGACAATGGGCTCGTGAAGGGAATGACGATTGTCGGGGATAAGTACGCAAAACACGAATTCTTCCTGCCCCAGGTGTTGCTGGCCGCCAACGCAATGTATGGTGGTCTGGACGTTCTGCTTCCTCATATCCCGAAGGCAGATAGCGACAAGAAGAGGGTCGGTGTCATTGGCGTGATCGAGGGAGATGTTCATGATATCGGCAAGAACATCGTCAAGACCATGCTGACCGCCGCCGGTCTGGACATGCACGACTTCGGGAGGGACGTTCCGATCGAGAACTTCGTGAACTCTGTTAAGAAAGAGAAGGCCAACCTGATTGCCATGAGCACCTTGATGACGCCCACAATGGACGGCATGAAGGCCGTGGTCGACGGACTGATCGAGAACGGGGACCGCACGAAGGTAAAGATCATCATCGGTGGTGCGCCGACGTCCCAACCGTTCGCGGATGACATCGGGGCGGACATGCACGCCATCAATGCCCAGGAAGCGGTCAAGAAGGTCAAGGGGGCGATGTAAGATGACTGACACAATGAAACATCAAGAGAGGTGCATGGCAGCCCTGACTAACCAGCCGGTTGACAGGCTGCCGGTATACCCTATCGCCTGCGGCGTTTGCCGCCGGACGGTCGGGGACGGCAAGATGCTGTACAGGGATTGGTGTTCCGACCCCAAGAAGCTCGCTCAGGGATTCATCTCCGGGCAGAAGTACTTCGACTTCGATTTCACCATCGGTCTGGTGGATTTGTCGGTCATGGCCGGGGATCTGGGTGCGCATGTCAGGATGGACGAGCAGAACACCCCGTTCGTTGATGTCCCGGCGATCAAGGGGCCAGAGGACTATGAAAAGCTCAAAGTGCCTGATGTGACCAAAGGCCGCTCGGGAGTTCTCCTTGAGGGGACCAGACTGTGGGTGGACGCCTTGAAGAACGAGACCATCACCGCCGGGTTTGTAGAGGGACCACTGCTGGTGCTGACGCAGTCAGCCAGCGCGGAGAAGGTCTTCATGGATATGTACAACAACCGCTCCGCAGTGCACAAGGCGCTCGCCACTATCACCGAGTTCGACAAGGAGATGGTGAAGGGTATGGCAAAGGCGAAACCTGCCGGACTGGTATGGGACTACCTCTGGGGCTCCTACTCCTGTTTGGGCGACCAGGAGTACGACGAGTTCGAGGGACAGCACAAGTACGCTGGCTCGCTGAACGAGCTGGTGGCCAAGGAAGGGATGGCCAACTGCATCCACAACTGCGCCGACCTGCCCCATCTGGACACCCAAATCAAGAAAATGAAGCCGGCCATCTACTCCATGGCCTATTACCCGCTGATACCCGGTTCCCCGTCTCCGACGGAGACCATCGGGAAGGGCTTCGCGGACAACTGCCTGGTGGCCGGAAATATCGACCCTCAGGGCTTCATCAGGTGGAGCCAGGAGAAGATGCAGAAGACCACCATGAACCTATGCCAGGAGGTCAAGACGGCCCTGTGCGCCCGCGGCCTGAAGTCCAGGTACGTTGTTGCCTCCGGCTGCGAAGTGCCTCCGTCGGTAACCACCCGCCTGGAGAACATCAAGGAGTGCGTGAACACCGTCAAGCAGTACGGTCAGGTTAAGTGCTGAACGATGGCTTCGGCCATCACCTTCAAACCTTTTCCTTTTCATTTTTTAACAACCTATTCATACTTGGAACTTGATTTCCGAACATACTGGTGAACTGATGAAGATCGCTCAGGTCGCAGGTTTTCTGGGAAGCGGCAAGACCACCTTCCTCATAGAGTTGGCCAAGATTCTGGTGGACCGCGGCCATAAGATCGCCATCATCGTCAACGATGTAGGCGAGATCAACGTAGATGTCAGGATAGTTGAGATGTATGGGCTGAAAGCCAAGGAGATATCGGGTGGATGCATTTGCTGCCAGATAGCTGGCAATTTTGCCAACACCATCGCAGTGTTGCAGAAAACGTTCCATCCTGACCTCATTATTGTAGAACCGTCGGGAGTGGCCATCCCGTGGGGATTGAAGCGCGCCGCCGAGTATTCCGAGGAGGAGATGGATGAGACCATCGTCCACGCGCCGGTTATCACCTTGGTGGACGCATTGAGGATCGAGGAGCTAATGCATTCAGTTCGCCGCCTTGTCGAGACGCAGATACGCGAGGCCGATGTGGTCTTCATCAACAAGATTGACAGCGCCACCCAGGAGAAGATCGATCTGTCGGTTCAGTTCTCCAGATCCATCAACCCCAAGGCTGAGATTATGTTCGGTTCGGGAAGGAACAACGAAGGAGTTAGAGAAGCGGCCGACCTGATCGAGATCAGGACATCTCCTCGCTACGATGAGTCCTGTGAGAAGGAGATGCTCAAGAGGGACTACGGGGGTAAGACCCAATGACGGAACTGGATGAGGACGATGACCTACATCTAGAAATGCACCGGGCGGTGGACGAGCTTGGTAAATTCTCTTTGCATATGAAGACCGACTTTGGTAAGGGAGCTTCGGCAGATAGGGCGATCTCGTTCATCGAAGAGTTGCTCATCAAGACCACGGACGCCTGCCTGCACCACGGTGCCGACCTGGTAGGACATGTAAAGGCGTTCATGATGGTGGACGATGGCTCCACTGTAGGTTTCTCCCTCATACATCAGAACATGAAGGTCAACATCACCAAGCAGCTGAAGAACGATACCATAGAGAAGGCCGAGGTCATCGTGCACGTGATCGTCCATGGCATCTGGGACCCGGAGGTGCGCGAGCAGACCATGGGTGTCCTGGAGGACCTGGCCAAGAAGCACGGAGTGAAGTTCCAGATCATCAAGGACTCCTACGATAAGGAGAAGAGCGCGGCGCATCACGGGGGTTGAGCATGGACACGTACTATCAGGCCATGAGGGCCCAGGGGTTCTCGCGCAACACCGTCGACTCCATCCGCAAGTTCAAGTGCCCTAACTGCGGCTTCGAGTTCTCTATCACCTACGCCCGCACCTTCGCCTGCCGAGGCTGCGCCGAGGTCATGAACAACTGCCCCAAGGTCCGCTGCGCCAAGTGCGATTACGAGTTCTACTTCAAGGAAGCCCCGCACATCCGGGGAGACCTGAGGGAGCGCCAGATCTCCCAGCACGTCACCTCGGTCGTCAAGGATTATTATAATCAGCAAGGCTGGAAGAAGAACCGCTAATCAGCGTATAGCCTCTTCCATGGCTTTGACCATCGCCGACACCTCGTCCTCGGTCGCTTCCTCGAAGTCGAAGTCTGAGGTGAACTGGCAAGGCCTGAGCTTCCGCTGGACGTGATCGTCGACGGTCACGGACTTCCCTATCCTCAACTCGTTCTGTTCCATCAGCCGGTCGCAGCAGCGGTTACGACAACCGTTGACGGTGACCAGGGTGCCCATGTCCACCCCGCCCATCTCCAGCATTATCGGGCTGAGGCCCACGGTGCACACCGAGAACTGGATGACCTTGTCCATGTTGCCCTTGGCGAAGGATTCCGTCACCTTCTCTAGAAGGTAGCCCCTCTCCCCGTTGGCCCCGCAGACGATGACCCCCTTCCTCAACCGCGCACCTCCTTGATGGCCTGGCGGATCTGCTCCTTCGCCTTATCGATGCCTTTCCTGGTGACGTTGAAATGCTTCTCGATCATGACGATGGATGATGGCAGCACCTCGAAGCGGTTGAGGACCTGTAGGCCGCATCCCCCTTCGCAGCCATCGACAACGATGACCTTCCGTTCCTGCAGGGAGCGCATCTCCTCCACGGCCTTCGGAATTCCGGCCAGGGCGGGGGCTATGGTGACGACGCGGATGCCCTCTTCCTTGGCCAGCTCTCTGACTGCAGCTCGCAGGACCCGGGCCCCGGGACTGAAGCCGCTGCAAATGGCTAGGTCAATCGAACTCGTCTGACTCATGCTCCACCTCGAAGTACATACGGGGCTTGCCTACCGCCGTCACTTTCAAGTGAACCTCCAGCAGCAGCCCCTCGCCCCATGTTTTACCGATCTGGCCCATGATACGGTTGTTCTCCACGACTACTTCGATCTCGTCGGCACCGGCCATCGAGGCCATGCGACGTACTATGATGTCACCCCACGAACTGGCATAGGTGACCGCCTCGGTGACGGTCTCGAACTCCCTCATCTCGGCCTGGGAGTGCAGGCTGCAGGGCGGGTCCTCCATGACCCCGAGACCGGGCTTTGGTTTTATGAGCACCTCCACGGACTCCATTATGCTGCCAGTGATCGCTCCGACGGCGTTCCCTACGTCCGAGTTTTGGGGCATGAGCAGACTGGTGTGCAACCTCTCGGCCACCGATGGCAGGTAGGCGGCGATGGGTGCGCCGATACCTATGATGTTCTTGTGAACCCGGATGTCCGCGGAGTAGTCGATACCTGCACGGTGGGTGATCATCTTCTCGTAGAAGGAGTCACAGACCTCGCAATGGGACATCTTGCCAGTATCCTCGTAGACCAGACGGTAGATGATCTCCCGGGCGATCTTCTGTATCACCGCCTCCTTGACCGCGGCGCAGAACTCCTTGACCTCCATCCCGCACAGCCTGGCACGGTATTCCGCAGCGATCTTCGAGGCCTCGGCGTCGTACTCCACGTACTCGCCGGAGGCGTGCAGGGCGTCGGTGGGGGTGAAACCGATGCGAGTGATTATTCCCAGCTCCTCCAGTTTGCGCACGTTGTAGCTGTACGGGTGCACCTTGGTCGCTTCGGAGATCTCGTGCAAGGTCTTGGGCTGCTCCTTGATCTGGTCCACCAGGACCTTCTCGCTCTCGGAGAGCTCGTAGCCCTTGGCCAGGCGGGAGAAGATGAACAGCTCGTCGGCCTGCAATATGTTCTCCAGGGCGATGTGCGTGGCCGGGGGGGTCTGCTTGAGCCCCTTGGCCTTGACCAGGGCCTCCTTCACTCTCGGGTATTGGCTGGAGGCGATGCACAGCGGCATAACCCGCAGCGCGCCCAGGACGATGTTCTCGTTGACGATGACCACCCGGCTGTCGCCGCCGATGCCGGACGTGGATATGTCTGCGGCCTTGACCCTGGTGCGCCAGCCGCCAATGATAGCTCCTTCTGGGTCCAGACGAGGTTTGCCGCCGCGCAGCACCCCGATGTCCGTGGTGGTCCCACCGACGTCCACGACCACACCCTCGTCCTCGCCCGTCAGGTTCCTGGCCCCCACCAGGCTTGCCGCCGGTCCAGACAATATCGTTTCGACCGGGCGCTCGATGCCCATCTGTTCGCCCATCAGCGAACCGTCACCCTTGACGATCATCAACGGAGCGGCTATGGCGTTCTCCTTGAGCACCTTCTTGACCGACTGAAGAAGGTCGGCCATGATCGGGATGAGCTTGGCGTTGAGCACCGCGGTAAGCGTGCGTTCGTAGAACCCCAGCTGCGTGGACAGCTCGTGGCCGCAGACCACGGGAATGCCCCAGTTGCTGGAGATCATCTCCTTTAGAGCGATCTCGTGCTCGGGGTTGCGCACGCTGAAGAATGTGGATATCGCCACGGCGTCGATCTGGTCGGCGATGCCCTGGATGAAGTCCTTGGCCGCGGCCAGGTCCACGTCGCAGATGGCCTTGCCCCGGATGGTGTGACCGCCCTGTATCTGGATGACGTGCTCGACCGGCACGCTCTCCTTGTACTCCTCGCCGGCTATAATGAGCGCCACCCGGCACCCCTTCCCCTCGACCACGGAGTTGGTGGCCAGGGTGGATGATAGCGATACGAGGCGAATGTCCTGGAACTGTATCTGCCCAAGGTTCTTTATGGAACCGGAGATGCCTATGCTCAGGTCGTTCCTGGTGGTCAGGGCCTTGGCCTTGACCAGGACCTTGCCGTTGCTCAGGTCGATCAGCGCCGTGTCAGTGTAAGTTCCTCCGGTGTCGATTCCCAATCCCAGATTCATCTTCTGACCCTCCATCTTTGCTGTGCTATGTTTTGAATCAATCAAGTGTTTATAAGGCAATCGTTAAGCCCTGTTCATCGTACGAAATCACAGCTGGGGTCGACCTCAATCGCGGGTCACTTCGATGCGGGAATGATGCTTTCGAGCTAAATTATTAATATGATGCTCGATGAAGGGCATCAGCTTAGGTTCGGCGTACAGCACCGCCTCCCGGCCGTCGATCATCTTGTCCAAGCATTCGGTCAATCCCGGCAGCCTCACGTCGGTGGGCAGGGTGCTGGCCAGCAGGTGCTTGGCCGTGGAACCGTAGTATCCCACCACCTTCCCCTGGGAGATCAGTCCGTGCACTTCCAGTATGGTCGGGATACGGTCTTGGTCCACCTCCTTGATGTGCATGCCGCCGATAGGCCGGCGGTTCATGTGGCTGATCTTCAATCTCATCTCGGTCATATTCCTCGGCACCGGCTCCACGGACATGAGCGCGGACCTGACCATCTCCTCGTTCATGCGGTAGACCGGCGGGGCTTGGAAGCCCAAAAGCTCTAGCAAGGTGCGGTTGGCGAACAGCTCGTCCGCCCCACCCGAGAACATCAGCCGCCCCTGGTGCACGACCTTGAAGTCATCGGCCCAGGAGTAGGCCACCTCCATCTCGTGGGTGGACATGATGAGCGTTATGCCTTTCATGTGCAGCTCCTCCGTGAGCTCTAGGACCTCCTGCACCATGTGCGGGTCCAGGCCCGCGGTCGGCTCGTCCATTATTAGCACCTTAGGGCGCATGGCCAGGGCACCGGCCAGCGCAAGCCGTTTCCTTTGTCCGAAGGACAGCTGCTGCGACGGTCGTTCTCGTATGTGGGACATGTCGACCAATGACAGCGCCTCGTCCACCCGGGCCTCTACCTCGTCCCGGGGCAGCCCCAGGTTCAGGGGACCGAAGGCCACGTCCTCCTCCACTGTGGCCGAGAATATCTGGTCGTCCGGGTTCTGCAGTATGACCGCCACCTCCTTTCGCAGCTGGCTGAGCTCCTTGTTGCGGTAGACGATCGGTTGGCCTTGGAACAGCACCTGGCCTGATTTGGGTTTCAGCACGCCGTTGAAATGCAGGAACAGAGTGGACTTGCCGGCGCCGTTGGGGCCGATTATGGCGGTCTTTTTCCCCTCCTCGATGCTGAGGGAGATGTCGCGCAGGGCCTGGCCTCGGTTGGGATATTCGAAGCTGACGTTCTGACATTCGACCAAGGTCCTGCTCATCGATCTACCCCAACAGTAATCCGACGTGGACGCACATTAAGTTGAGCTGGAACAGCCCCAGGAAGGCGATGACGCTGACGATGCCCCAGGCGTAGGTGATCCCTTTTGGCTCTCGTAACATGCTGACGCTGCTCTGATAGTTGCGGCACTGCATGCCGATGTTCTGCCTCTCCGCCGTCTCGATGGACCGGATGAACATCCCGGTAAGCATCTTGGCGTAGGTGCGCAGGGAGTTCATCTTGCCCCGGAAACCGAGCCGGCACTGGGCTGCCAGATACATTTTTTCCAGTTCGTCGAACAGCATGAAGGAATAGCGGTAGACCAAGGTCATGAGCTCGGCGAACTCCTTCGGCACCTTCATCCGGACCAGCATGTCCGCGAAGTAGGGAATGGGGGTGGAGGTGGCGAAGAACAGCATGACGCTCATACCGGCCAACGCCCGCATTGTGACCAGGGTAGCGATGAATATTCCAGCATTCGAGAAATCAATCTGGAACAGCCATAGGTCTAGGTTGTATATGGTGTCCCCGGGCGTGACCGCGGCTATGATGATCGCACCCAGGATCATCATTCCTATAGCGTCCAGCAAAATGATACCTATGATCTTGGGGAATCTGAAGCGGATGGAATATCCCAGCAGGACGATGCCGATGACCGCTATCACTATGGGCACCAACAGGGACTTGGATAGGAGCGAGGATATCAGCAGGGTCAGAACGAAAACGAACTTGCCAGTGGGGGACCACTTCAAACATGCGGACCGGTATGCAAGCTCGTCGAGTTCGAACATCCCTTACTCCTTTCCCTGTTCCTTGTTGACGGTCAAATTCCTCTGATGGGTGACACCGATGAAATATCCGATCACCAGGGCGCCTATGGCTGTCTGCAGGCAGAACAGCAGCGTCGCCGTTTCGCCGGAGGGCTCCCACAGACTGTGGAACCACGGCTCATAGTTCGGGTCGATCTTACCTATCGTCTTTCCGCCGCTGTCGTCAGTGCCTCCGAAATCAGAGGACGGGTTCAAAATTATGGCTGCGACCAATATCATGGCGATGGCGACGAAACCCAGAAAATAATAGTAATTACGATTCAGCTTCAGTCCCCCTCTTTTTAGGGAATATCCTTTCCGTTAGGTCTGGCCTGGCCCTTTCCAGGTAGTCGATGAAAATGGTGAAGAGTATGCCTTCCACGATTCCCAGGGGTATCTGGGTTATGGCGAAGATCGACATGAAGCTTATAAAAGAATCAGTGAACGGGCCGAAGGCCAGCGCCAATTCGATGGAGGTCATAACGTAGGTCATGAGGTCCGCGATGAAAACTGTGATGAACACCTTCACCGGAGTGGATGCGCCAGCCTTGGTCAGGGCTTTGAATACCAGGAAGGCGACCAGAGGGCCAGCAATGCCCATGGAGAACACATTTGCACCGAGGGTGGTCAGGCCGCCATGCGCTAGCAGTAATGCCTGGAATATCAGCACGATGAGAGAAAGGATGGAGGTCACGCCGACACCATAGAACATAGTGGAGAATCCGGTTCCAGTGGGATGGGATGAGGAACCGGTAACCGAAGGCATCTTTAGAGAGGAAAGAACGAAGATGAACGCCCCGGACAATGCCAGGACCGTCTTTTGCCCCGGGTCCTCCCTCAGCATCCTCCTGATGGAGTAGAACCCGTAAATCAGGAAGGGCAGCGCTAGCAAGGCCCAGAACAAGCACCAATAGATGTCCAGATAACCCTCCATTATATGCATTTCGAGGCACACTCCTTACATAGGCCTTTCAATCGTAGCTCATACCCCTCCAACCGCAGCCCGGTCTCCCTGGCTACCTGCCCCAGTTGCAGTTCGTAGCTGACGTTGAACAGCCGGCCGCAAACCTTGCATTCCAGATGGGTGTTGGAATAAGGGTGGGAGAAGAAGCACTGCACCGCGCCGACCTTGGACTCGGATATGAGCCCGGACTGCACCAGCCGGTTCAGGTTGCGGTACACGGTCCCCAGGCTAATGCGGGGAAGGACGCTCCTGGCGCTTTCGTATACATGGTCCGCGGTGACCGGAGCCTGGGCGTCATAGACGATGTCGACCACGACCTTCATCTGCTTGGTCCATCGGGAAGGGTACGAATTCATAATAGTAATCATTACTACCTTATTAAGTTTATAAAATTATTGTTATCTTCGGAAGACATATCAGATAGTTATGCGTTTTAACGAAAAGCGACTCGCCTGACCGAACCGCTCGGACCGGCCTTGGCAAGTTTCAAATATCATGTGAGGTAGCGATTTGGACTTCGACCCCTACGTCATCGACCTGAATGCCAAATGCCCCTGCGGCTGCATGGAAGGGAACCGCTTTCATAAAATCTACCGCTTCCCCAACGATTACGGGGCCTCGGTCGTTTCCAGTCCCAAGAGCGATGCGAGCAAGAAAGGGGGCTATCGCATGATGGTGATCCATTTCGATTCCCCGGCGCCCGAGCACATGTGGACCCTGGACGACGAGAACCCCATATTCGACTCTATAGTCGATTGCAAGGACTGGAACATGACCGCGGAATACCTGGAGCGCCTGTTCCGCTTGTCCCGGAGGGATTAATTTGGACGGGGCGACCTCTACCCCCAACGGAAGGGGCCGCCTGGCCATAATCGCCTGCGAGATACTCAAACCGGAACTGGAGAAGCTCACTGAAGGCTGGGACGACGTGGTGCACAAGGAATACCTGGAGTTCGCTTTGCACATCAACGTCGACGAGCTGCGGGCCAAGGTACAGGACAAGGTTGACGCCTTGACAGGACAGGCCGATGCCGTCTTCCTGGGGTACGCCGTCTGCCAATCATTGTCGGGCATCACCTCCAAGCTCAAGGTACCTACGGTCATGCTGGAAGGGGACGACTGCATCGCCGCAATACTCGGCCCTGTGGAGTACGAGCGGCAGAAACGGCTGTGTGGGGGCACCTGGTTCAATACTCCTGGATGGGCGCTCAGGGGCATCGAGGGCGCGGTCAAGGAATTGCACCTCGACGCCATGGTCGATCAGGGGTATGAGCCGAAGTACTTCCTGGACATGCTCTTCGAGAACTACGAGCTATGCGCCTACGTAGACACCGCGGTGGGCGAGGCGGAGAAGTACGAGGGGCTCTCGCGCCAGTTCGCGGAAGAGCTGGGGTTGAAGCACGTGATCCGGCCTTGCGGGACGACCAACCTGGCGAGGTTCCTCAACCGCGCCCGGGAGCTGGCTCAGAGCGAGGCCGCCAAACATCAACAATCCTTTTGAACCAGTAAACCGTTCCTGCGGCCGGAAGAAGATGAACGACGACTTCAAGGTCACCCCATGGGAGGTCACCGGGGACATCGATTACGATCAGCTCATCGTCCGCTTCGGCACCAAGAAGATAGACCAGGAGCTGCTGGACCGTCTGGCGGGCTACGGAGAGCTGCACCCCATGCTGCGCCGCGGGGTCGTTTACTCACATAGGGACCTGGAATGGTTGCTGGACCTTTACGACAAGGGGCAGAAGTTCTTCCTCTACACCGGCCGGGGGCCGTCCGGAGGGACCCACCTGGGGCATCTCATGCCCTGGATGCTCAACCGCTATCTTCAGGACCTGTTCAAGGTCAACATGTACTTCCAGCTGACCGACGACGAGAAGTATCTCTTCAACGAGAACCTGAACTTGGAGGACACCCGGAAGGCCGCTTACGAGAACGCCCTGGACTTCATCGCCCTCGGCTTCCAGCCGGAGAACACCAAGATCATCGTGGACACCGAGGATATCAAGCTACTCTACCCTCTTGCGCTCAAGGTCGCCAAGCGCGTGACCTTCTCCACGGCCAAGGCCGTGTTCGGATTCGATAACAGCCACAACATCGGCAGCATCTTCTACACCAGCATCCAGGCTGCCCCTTGCTTCATCGAGGACGCCTTATACGGGAAGAAGACGCCATGCCTCATCCCCTGCGGCATCGACCAGGACGCCCACTTCCGGGTGGCCAGGGACGTCGCACCGTTGTTAGGATATCCCAAGCCGACCCTCATCTACAACAAAATGTTCCCCGGGCTGGCCGGCACGGACAAGATGTCCTCGTCCCAGCCGCAGACCACCATATTCACCACCGACAAGCCCAAGGAGGTCAAGAAGAAGATCGACAACGCCTTCACCGGCGGGCAGGTCTCGGTGGAGGAGCAGCGCAAGCTGGGAGGGCGCCCGGAAGTGTGCTCCGTGTTCAAATACGAGTATTACCTGTTCGAGAAGGACGACAAGGCGCTGGACGTTTTGGCCGAAAAGTGCCGCAAGGGGGAGATTCTGTGCGGAGAGTGCAAGCAGCTGCTGACCCAGAGGATAAACGCGTTCCTGGAAGAGCATCAGAGGAAGAGGAAGGAGGCCAAAGAGCACCTCCACGAATATCTGCTCCCTACCAAATGATCCCCATAGGTCAGGTGTCCTCGGTCGAGGACTATGGCATCTCCGAGATAGAGGTCCTTCCGGAGTTCGAGGAAGGTCTTTACCGCATCGAGCAGATGAGGGAGCTGGACGTAATCTTCGTCTTTGACCGCAGCGAGGGCTTCGATCCGCTGGTCCATCCGAGGAGCGATCCGCAAAATCCGAAGATGGGCGTGTTCTGCACCCGCAGCCCCCGTCGCCCCAACCCGCTCGGGCTCAGCCGGGTCACTCTGCTGGAGAGAAAAGGGAGGGTGCTCCGGGTGCAGGGCCTGGACGCCTTCCTGGGAACGCCGGTACTGGACATAAAGGGAGTACCGGGCAAGGGTTTTGATTGGCGGAAGACCGGGAAGGTGGCGGATGGCCCGTAGCGAACTTTTCCAGGGATACCTGGGAAAGGTGATGCTGGTAGCCTGCATCGGTTCGCTGATGGGCACGCTGGACAGCACCATCGTGAGCGTTTCGCTCCCCACGATAACCAAGGACCTGGGCATGGACGGGAGCGCGGCCATCTGGGTCCCCGCCGCTTACCTGGTGGCCATGGCCGTCCTGCTCCTGACCGTGGGACGCTACTCCGACATGCATGGGCGGAAACGGGTCTTCGTCGCCGGTTTCGCCATCTTCACCCTCGGTTCGCTGCTGTGCAGCCTGTCCTCTAGCGGGGACCAGCTGATCGCCTTCCGCGCCCTGCAGGGGGTGGGCGGTGCGTTCATCACGGCCACCTCCACTGCCATAATCACCAATTCCGTGCCGCCCAGCATACGCGGACGAGCTCTCGGAATCAACACCATGGCGGTCTACGCCGGCCTGTCGCTAGGACCGGCCCTGGGGGGCATACTTACGCACGCCTTCGGCTGGCGCTCCATCTTTCTGGTCAATCTGCCGATAGGCATACTGGTGGTCACTTTAGCTCTCTTTTGGCTGAAAGAGACGGAACCGGCTAAGGAAAAAAAGCCCTTCGACCTGCGCGGGGCCCTAGTCTTCTCCGTGGCCTTGGTCTCCCTGATGGTATCATTGACCCTAGGAGGGAAGCAGGGGTGGGACACGCCCCTTCCAGTAGTGCTCCTAATTATGGCCCTGGTTCTGCTGCCTCTCTTCCTGATCATCGAGAAGAGCAGGAAAGGATGGGCCATGTTCGAACTGGAACTGGTGCGGCGCAATCGGCTGTTCGCCGCCGCCAACCTCTCCGCGTTCCTCAATTACATGGCATATTACAGCATCAGTTTCATGATGTCCTTCTACATGCAGAGCGTGCTGGGCATGTCCATCCTTTCCACCGGCATGGTGCTACTGATCACCCCGGTCACCATGGCGATAGTGGCTCCTATCAGCGGATGGGGGTCGGACCGGCTGGGCTCGCGGGCTCTGGCCACCGGCGGAATGGTCATCATTACCGTGGCCATGTTGTCCATGCTTACCCTGGACCTTGACTCCGGTCCGATGCAAATCGCCCCGCTGCTGGCCTTCCTAGGGGTTGGAATGGGGTTGTTCTCCACACCGAACACCAGCGCGGTCATGGGCTGCGTCCGGCGGGACCAGCTCGGCCTGGCCAGCGGGACCATCTCCCTGATGAGGACGGTGGGCATGTCCCTGAGCCTGGTGATTATGGGCATGGCGCTTTCCATGTTCGGCTCCCCGGAAGTGATGGAGGCGCTGGGCGGCGGCTCCGGGACCTTGGACCCCCAGCTGTTCGTGGACGGCATGCACGCCTCTCTGATCATTTCCGCCGTCATCTCCATGATAGGAGTGATGACGTCCTCCCTGAGGCCGTCGGGGAACGGCAATTTGGGTAAAGGAAGCCCATAAGTGTCTAATACGTTGGACAAAATCTCCTCCCACCATGAAGGCCGCCGAAGTGTTGGAAGGTCTCAGCCATTCCGAGAAGAAGGTGCTGGTGACCCTGCAGAGATTAGAGGGCAGGGCACCGCCGGAGAAGGTTTTCGAGGAAGGGGGCTTCCAGCAACTGGTGGAGGTCATGAACGCTGCCTCCTGGCTGCAGTCCAAGGGCGCCTTGGACATAGAGGAGAGCGCCCGCAAGGCCTATTGCCTGAAGGACCGCGCGCTGCTGCAGAAGGGCGTGCCGGAAAGGCGTGCGCTGACCATCATATCCCAGAAGGGCGGGTCGTTGGGCGTCAAGGACCTGGAGGCCGCCATGGGCAAGGAGGAGTCCTCCATGGCCATCGGCTGGCTGATGAAGAAGAAGCTGGCCCGCCTGGACAAGTCCGGAGCGGAATCCCTGCTGCACCTCAGCGATGAAGGTAAGAAGTTCCAGGACGTCGAGATGCCGGACGAGGCCCTGCTGAACAAGCTGGGAGAAAAG